>JBOGGN010000111.1:0-16761 GCA_050744165.1 Acidimicrobiales bacterium
GGCGAAGACCGCGGGTGCGACCAGGTTGACCCGCACGTCGGTCGACTGTGCCGACAGGATGGTGGCGATGAGCAACTGGAAGGGGTTGTCATGCCTGAGCTCGCACAGCTCCTTGGCGGTACCCGGGTATTCCTCGGCCAGCCGGCGCGCCGTCTCCCGGGCTCGGCCCTGAGGTGTCCGCGGCCTGGTCACGGGCGCTCAGACTAGGGACTCCGCTGGCACCTCTGGCAGCTGTCGCTGGCACCTCTGGCAGCTCTCGCCCAGCGGTCCGGTAGCCTGCCCCGGGTGCATCAGGTCGAGGTGCGGCGGGCCCTCAACGCCGATGACATAGCCGCCGTGCAGCGCCTTCTCGACCTAGCAGCGCAGGCCGACGGCCACAAGCCTCTCGGCGAACACCAGTGGCTGGACCTGGTTCAAGGCGGCCGCCAAGGCTTCGTGGGGTTGATCGCCCTAGAACCCGGCCACGACCACCCGGTGGGCTATGCCCAGGTGACCCGAGGCTCGGCCAGCTGGGCCCTTGAGTACGTCGTCGACCCTCACCACCGTGTTCCCGGCAACACCATCGGCACCGACGTGGTCCGTACCGCTCTGGCCATCGTGGCCAGCGAGGGCGGCGGCCACGTACACGTCTGGGTCAACAACCCCCGGCCGGAAAACGACCAGATCGCCACCTCCAACGGGCTCCGCCGCGGCCGCGACCTCTACCACATGGGCCGTAACCTTCCCATCGGGGAGGCGGCAACGCTGGCCACCCGGCCATTCCGCCCGGGCGTCGACGAGGTGGCGTGGCTTGCTGTCAACAACCGCGCCTTCGACTGGCACCCCGAACAGGGTGGCTGGGACGAGCCGACCCTGAAGGCACGTGAGGCCGAGCCGTGGTTCGACCCGGCCGGATTCCTCCTCTACGAGGAGAGCGAGCCCGGCGGCGACACGCGCCTGGCCGGCTTCTGCTGGACCCGCGTCCACGAGGACCACCACCCCCCGGTGGGCGAGATCTATGTGATCGCCGTTGATCCCGACTTCCAGGGCCGCAGGCTCGGCCGCAAGCTGGTCGTCGCCGGCCTCGACTACCTGTCGTCCAAGGGTTTGGAACAGGCCATGCTCTACGTCGACGCTGCCAACCGCACGGCGGTGAAGCTCTATGTCGACCTCGGCTTCGACGTGGACCACATCGACCGGGCCTATGTCGGCGACGTGGCAGCAGCCGACGCGTCCGACCACTAGCTCTCTAGCCTGACTGACCGTGCCCGGTCCCTACGATCTCACGCGCCAAGACCTGGCGGCAGCCCTCCCGGGCGAACCCGCATACCGGGTCGGCCAGGTGTGGGACGGGCTGTACCGGCGGGTGCTGCCGCTGGCGGAGTTGAGCGACCTGCCCCGAGCGTTGCGCGACCGGCTTGACTCCGATCCCGCGTTCCGTCCGGCCCTCGCCGAGCGAGCTCGGGCCGTGGCCGACCAGGGCCAGACCGTGAAGTGGGGCTGGGCACTCCACGACGGTGCGGTCATCGAAGCCGTCCTCATGCACTATCCCGACCGGGCAACCGTGTGTGTGTCCACCCAAGCGGGCTGCGCCATGGCGTGCGGCTTCTGCGCCACCGGGCAAGCGGGATTCACCCGGCATCTGACCACCGGCGAGATCCTGGAGCAGGTGGCGGCCGCCATCGCCGATGCGCGGCCCCGGAGGGTGGCCAACATCGTGTTCATGGGCATGGGCGAGCCGCTCGCCAACTACGACGCCGTCTGGGCGGCAGTGGAGCGGCTCCACGGGGACTTCGGCATCTCGGCCAGCAACTTGACGGTGTCCACCGTGGGCCTGGTTCCGGGTATCCGCCGGCTGGCGAAGGAACCCCTCCCTGTCAACCTGGCTGTCTCCCTACACGCGGCCAACGACGAGTTGCGCAGCGTCTTGGTCCCGATCAACAAGCGCTGGCCACTGGCGGCGGTCATGGCTGCCTGTCGTGAGTACCGGGCGCTCAAGGGCCGGCGGCTGTCGTTCGAATGGGCGCTCATCGACGAGGTCAACGACCGCCAGAGCGATGCCAACGAGTTGGCCGAGTTGGCCCGACCGCTCGGCGCCCACGTCAACCTCATCCCCCTCAATTCGACACCGGGGTACCCCGCACGGGGCAGCCCGGGCGACCGCATCCGAGCGTTCCGAGACCTTCTCGTCGACCACGGCGTCAACGCCACCATCCGGCGCAATCGCGGCAGCAACATCGACGCCGCCTGCGGCCAGCTGGCCGGCGCGTCTACGGGCCGATCGCCGGGCCCCGTGACGCTGCGTACGTTACGACGGTCCCCGGTGGCAAAATAGCGCCATGCCCAGCAACCGATGGGTCGACACCACCCAGCCGCAGACACTGTTCATGGCGACGATCCTGCTGTATTTCACCGCCGGTTCGGAGTTGCTGCTGCTCGGCGGACTGACCCAGTTCATTTGGTGGCCCATCGTGGCCGGCCAGATCGCCGCCGGCTTCGGCATCGCCAACGAAAAGAAGTGGGGTTACGGGCTGGGTATCGCGGTGGCCATCCTGCCCTTCATCTTGCTGTTCACCTCCAAGGACCCCTTCGCCAAGGACCTCATCTCGTTCCTCTTCGACGTCGCCCTGGTCGCACTCCTGCTTCACCGCCAAAGCCGGGAGTACCAGCGCATCTGGTTCAAGTAGTCCCGCTTCGACTCTAGGAGTGATTACTCCTAGAGTGGGTGGGTGGCCTATCGGGTAGAGGAACTGGCGGCCAGGGCGGACACGTCTGTCGACACCATCCGCTACTACCAGGCCCGCGACCTCCTCCCCGCCCCCACGCACGTCGGCCGCATCGCCTGGTACGGCGAAGAGCACGTGGAACGCCTGGCCCGCATCCGCCATCTCCAAGGCCGAGGCTTTTCCCTGGCGGTGATCCGCCGGACTCTCGCCGGTGAGCTGGACCACGCCGACGAGGAACTCATCGCGGCGATGGCAGGGCAGTTTGAAAATGCCCCGCGCACTGCGCCTCCCGTCCCCCCGAGGGAAGCCGGCGCCGAGTGGATGACCCTGGACCAGCTGGCAGTCCGAAGCGGCATCCCGCTGGCGGTGCTCGACGCCCTGCGGCGCGAGCGGATCCTGATTCCCAACCGCGTGGCCGGCGAGGAGCGGTATTCCGACGCTGATCTGGCGGCAGGCGCCGCCGGGCTGCGCCTCCTGGAGCAGGGCCTTCCCCTGCCAGACCTGCTCGACCTGGCCCGGGCCCACGACGCCGCGGTACGCGCCACCGCGGAGCGAGCCGTGCAGTTGTTCGACGTCCACGTCCGCCAAGCCGTCCGAGCCGCCGGGGAATCCGATGAGGTGGCGGCGCAACGCCTGGTCGCCGCGTTCGAGGAAATGTTGCCCGCCACCATGACCCTCGTCACCCACCACTTCCGCCGGACCTTGCTGGCGGTGGCACAGGACCACATCGAGCGAGTCGGCACCGCCGTCGCCACCGCAGCGGTCAGATCGGCGTGAGCGCCCCCGGCGCCATCCCCAACCGTGGCCAAGCCCTCCCGGAAGGGGCGGACAAGGTGGCCGCGGTCCGCACCATGTTCGACACCATCGCTCCCCGCTACGACCTGGTCAATCGGGTCATGACCTTCGGCATGGACCGAGGCTGGCGGCGAGCGACGGTGGCGTCGCTGTCGCTCGTTCCCGGTTCGGTGGTTCTGGACCTGGCCTGTGGTACCGGAGACCTGTGCCGCGACGTCGTCGATGCCGGGTATCGAGCGGTCGGAATCGACTTATCGCTCGGCATGCTGCGCCACGCCCGCACTCCGAGCCCGTTGGTCCAAGGCGACGCCCTTGCCCTTCCATTTCCCGAGAGCAGCATCGACGGGGTGGTCAGCGGCTTCGCGCTCCGCAACTTCGTGGAGCTGCCAGCCGTCTTCGCGGAGCTCGCCCGGGTGCTGCGCCCCGGGGGCCGCATGGCGCTGCTCGATGTCGCCCACCCCGAGAACCCGGTGCTGCGGGCTGGCCACGCCGTGTACTTCGGGCGTGTGGTTCCGATCATCGGCGGGCTCTTGTCCGACGCCGCCGCCTATCGCTACCTGCCCCGCTCGGTGGCCTACCTGCCAACCCCCGACGAGCTGCTCAACCAGCTGGCGGCGGCCCGCTTCGCCGACGCCGAGCGCCGCCTCCTGTCCGCCGGCATCACCCAGCTGTACACCGCCACCCGCACCCCGGACCCTCCCCCCGCCACGGACACCGACCCGACCCCGCCCGCTAGCCCCCCGTCGGATGGCGTCCGAGCCTCGGACGACCAATCGCAGGGGACCATCGAGTGACCTGGACCGTGGACGCCCCCGAGGCGGTAACGGTGCCCGTCGAGGCCGCGGTCGACGTGGCCCGAAGCCTTTTGGCCCGGACGTTCGCGTTGCCCGAGGGGCCCGAGGAGGACCTGGATCCCATTGCCGTCGGCGGCACTTCCGACGCCCTGTTGTGGCACCGTGAGGGACTTTCACTGGCCGGCCGGGGCGTGGCGTTGCGTCTGGTGCTACCCAGGGGCCTCGACGACCCTTCGGCCGTCGCCGCCGTGGCCGAAACCCTGGCTGCTATTCCGACCGAGGACGCGGTCGGCCGTCCGGGCTGCGGCCCAATCGTCCTGGCTGCCCTTCCTTTCGACCGGACGGCGCCGGCCACGCTGAGCGTGCCCGCGGTGACCGTTGGGCGTGATCTGACCGGGCAGCGCTGGGTCACCACCGTCGGTCCCTTTTCCCCAGTGCTGACGGTTGAGGATCTGCGTGGGATCGACGACCTGCCCGCCTACCAGCCCCCCGACAGCTTCTCCCTGGTGTCGCCCCGGCCGCACGCCGACTGGGAGGCGCTGGTGGCCGCCACCGTGGCCCGGGTGCGGCGGGGCGGGCTGGGCAAGGTCGTGCTGGCCCGGCAGGTCATCGTCCAGGCCAACCGTGAGTTCCTGCCGGCCGACATCCTGCGACGGCTGAATGCGCTGTACCCGTCGTGCATGGTGTTCTCCACCGGGAGCTTCCTCGGGGCCAGCCCCGAGTTGCTGATCAGCCGCCAGGGCCGGCGGGTTCGCAGCCACCCTCTGGCGGGCACGGTGGCCCGCAGCGGCGACCCGACCGCCGACGCCGCCCTGACCAGCCGCCTGCTCGACTCCCCCAAGGAGCGGGAGGAACACGCCATGGTGGTCGACGCCGTGGCTGAGGCGCTGCGGCCTGCCTGCCGGGCCCTCGACGTGCCCCAGGCGCCGGCGATCGTCGCTCTCCGCAACGTTTCCCACCTAGGAACGCTCATTGAGGGTGAGCTGGCGGGCGACGGCGTGACCGCCCTCGACCTTGTGGCCCGCCTCCACCCGACTCCGGCCGTAGCCGGCAGCCCGACGGCCGATGCCATCGAGTACCTGCAGGCGGTGGAGGGCTTCGACCGGGGCTGCTATGCCGGCCCCGTGGGGTGGATGGACCGTCAGGGTGACGGGGAATGGGCGGTGGCCGTCCGCTCGGCGCATGTGGAGGGCGCCACCGCATGTCTCTATGCCGGCGCGGGCATCGTGGCCGACTCTGACCCCGCGGCCGAGTTGGCCGAGACCCAGCTCAAACTGCAGGCGCTGCTCGCCGCCGTCGTCCGGCCCTAGTCGGAGCGCCGCTCCCGCCGTCGACCGACCGCCGGGGACCGCCGGGCCTACCCGGGGAGCCGGCCGATGGCGGCTGCCACCGCCTGCTCGATCTGGTGGTGCACCACCACGTTGGCCGCCCGGTCGGTGCGCACCCGGAGCACCCGCACCCCGCCCCCGCTGCCGCTCCCGCAGCCCGAGCCACCCACCGCGGCTACGGCACCACGCAATTCCGCCGCCGTGGCCACCTCCCCGACCTGAGCCCCGTAGGCGCGGGCCACGGCCAAGAGGTCGACACCGTGCGGGGTCCCCCAGAAACGCTCGAACTGCTGGCGAGCGATGGCCGCCGCCTGAGGCAGGAAGCTGAAGATGCCGCCCCCGTCGTTGTCGACCACGACCAGGGTGCAGTCGAGGCCCCGTTCCCGGGCCCAAAGCAGGGCACCGGCGTCGTACAGGAACGCCAAGTCCCCGACCAGAGCGGCCACCGCGCCCTGCCCGGCGGCGGCGATGCCGAGCGCGCTGGACACGATCCCGTCGATCCCGTTGGCCCCCCGGTTGGCGAGCACCGTCAGCCCGTCCCGGGGCCGGGCGAACCACTCGACGTCGCGCACCGGCATCGAGGAGGACACGAACAGCCGCGACCCGGGTGCGAGCCCGGCCACCAGCCCCCGAGCCACCGCTGGCTCGGTCAGGCAAGGGTGAGCGCCGAGCACTTCGTCGATCGCCGCCTGGGCCGCGGCCTCCGCTCCGACCCACCGCCGGGCCCAGTCTGAGGGCGCGGGGGGCGCGGGGGTACCGACGGCGGCCTCCACGGCGGCGGCCAACCCGGCGACGTCGCAGGCCACCGTGCGCGCCGACTGGCGCTCGGGATCGGCCCAGCGCCCGTAGGGGTCGACCAGGATTTGCTCGGTCTCCGAGCCGAGACCTGCGAGCCAGGTCGACAGCACCCGCGACGCCCACGGCCGCCCGGTACGCAGCACCACCGAGGGCCGCCACGCCGCCACGTCGGGCACCCGCAACAACGTGTCGGCGGCGGCCACCACCAACCGACCTGGCACCCGGGCCCCCGATGGCGGGTCGGCCAGCAACGGCCAGCCCAGGGCCTCCGCCAGCGCCACCACCGACGGCCCCGACCCGGCACCGGCCACGACCAAACCGCGGCCGCCTGCCCCCGCCGCCAGCGCGTCCACCACGGTGGCGGGTGCTGCTCGGGCGGCTACTTCGACCCGGTGCCACGCCCCGCCGCCGTCCCGCCCGGCCGGCAGCACACCGGGCGAACCCAGCAAAGGCTCCCGAAACGCCAGGTTCAGATGCACCGGCCCCGGACCGGCCGGGTTGGCCATCGTTTCGGCCACCGAACGGGCCGCCAGCGAGCGCCACGTTCCCGCAGCCGCCACGTCGGCCACCCCGGGCGATGCCGACCACCGCAGCGCCCCCGAGAAGAGCGCCTCCTGCTCGATGGTCTGCGGCGCCCCCACCCGGTGCCGCTCCGCCGGCCGGTCAGCGGTCACCGCCAACAGCGGCACCCCGGCCTGGTGGGCCTCGACCACCGCGGGGTGCAGCTCCACCGCGGCCGTGCCGCTCGTCGTCACGACCACTGCCGGCCGCCCGGTCGCCAGTCCCAAACCCAGCGCCACAAACCCCGCCGAGCGCTCGTCCAGCACCACCTGGACCCGCAGCCGCCCCGCCGCCAGCGCTACCAGCATCGGCGTCGAGCGCGACCCCGGCGCCACCACGACGTCGGTCACGCCGCCCCGAGCCCACTCGTCGACGAGCGTGGCGGCAAAGGCGGCCTGGACGTCGGCGGCCTCGGTCATGCCAGGATCAACCGGTGCTCGCCGCGGAACGTTTGGAAAATGGGCCGCCCCTCGTGGCTCTCCACGGCTTCACTCAGACCCGCCGCTCGTGGCTCCCGATCGCCCCCCGGCTGCCGACCCACCATCAGGTCACGCTGGTCGATGCCCCCGGCCACGGCGGCTCGGCGGAGGTCCGGGCCGACCTGTGGCAGGCAGCCGACCAACTCGGCGACGCCGGCGGGCGGGCCGCCTATGTGGGCTACTCGATGGGCGCCCGCATATGCCTTCACCTGGCGCTGGCCCACCCGGAGCTGGTCAGCCGGCTGGTCCTGATCGGTGCCCACCCAGGCATCGTCGACCCCGGCGAGCGCCGGCTGCGCCGGGAGCACGACGAGGCGCTGGCCCGGCGGGTCGAAACCGAAGGGGTACCCCTCTTCGTCGATTGGTGGCTCGGCCAGCCGCTGTTCGCCACCCTCGACCCGGCGTCGGCAGGACGCGACGACCGGCTGACCAACACCGCCGACGGCCTGGCATCCTCGCTCCGACTGGCGGGCACCGGCAGCCAGGAGCCGCTCTGGGGCCGCCTGGCCGAGCTGTCGATGCCGGTATTGTTGGTCGCCGGGGCCCTCGACACCAAGTTCGCCGGACTCGGCCGGGCGATGGCGGCGGCCATCGGCACCAACGCTCGCCTCGAACTTGTTCCGGGAGCGGGCCACGCCTGCCACCTGGAGCGGCCTGCCGCCTTCGGCGCTGTTATCGCCGAGTTCTTCCCCCCCGCCTGAGGGCCGACCGGCGTCACAGGGCGATCCCAACCGCCAGGACCAGCCCGAAGACCAGCTGGAGGCGGCCGGTGGCGACCAGCACCTCGATCAGGCCCCGGCCTGCCTCCTTGGCCAGCACTCGCCTCGCCGGGGGAACAGCCAGGGGCACCGCCACCAGAGCCAGCAGCGCCCACGGGCGCGACAGCGCGATCAGGCAGCCGGCCACGAATGCCACGACCAGCGCCCCGACGTACAGGGCCCGCGTGGCCGGGGCGCCGATGCGGACCGCGAGGGTGTTCTTGTGGGCGGTGGTGTCGCCGGGGATGTCCCGCAGATTGTTGACCACCAGGAGCGCTACCGCCAGCAGCCCCACCGGGACGCCGGCCAAGAGCGCCAGGCCGGTCACCCGCTCGAGCTGGACGTAGGCGCTCCCCGTGGTGGCCACCAGGCCGAAGAACACAAACACGAACAGCTCCCCGAACCCCGCGTAGCCGTACGGCCGCGGGCCGCCGGTGTACAGCCACCCCGCCGCTAGGCAGGCGGCGCCGACCGCCGCCAGCCACCACCCGGCGGCGGCGGCCAGCGCCAAGCCCGCGAGGCCGGCGATGGCGAAGGCGACCAGTGCCGCCGCCTTGACGGCCTTCGGCGTGGC
The DNA here is from genome assembly GCA_050744165.1 of Acidimicrobiales bacterium. GTDB lineage: Bacteria > Actinomycetota > Acidimicrobiia > Acidimicrobiales > Palsa-688 > JBOGGN01. Next base: position 8,793 of record JBOGGN010000111.1, read on the forward strand.
CAGGCCGCTGGCGACCAGCCGCACCGGCCCGACTCGCACCGCGTCGGTGCCCCGCTTGCCGTCGCTGTAGTCGTTGGCATAGTTGGTTCCCACCTGGATGGCCACCGACACGACCAATGCAGCCCCGGCCCGCCACCAGATGACGCTGCCTTCTGCGCTGGCGACCGCGGTCCCCACCGCCACCGGGATGACCGAGGCCGGCAGCGTGCGGGGGCGGGCGCCGGCGACCCAGCGGTTCATGGTGGCCTGCAAGCTACCAGCGCTCGATCCGGGCCCGACCACCTCGGACCGGTAGCCTCGGTCCGATCGTGGCGTCACTCATCGCCCTCGACCTGCCCGGGGGGCCGGGGTTCGTGGAGGCGTTGCAGCGCGCGTGGGACGATGGCGACGCTGTCTTTCCCGTGGACCAGCGCCTGGCGGCCGGTCCTCGGCGACGTGTGGTCGAGGCGATGGCACCGGCCGCCGTCGTGGACGGGACGGACCGCACGGCGCTCGCCGGTAGCCGGCCAATGGACCCCGGCGACGCCCTGGTGGTCGCCACCAGCGGCACCACCGGGGACCCCAAGGGCGTGGTGCTCACCCACGCCGCGGTGGCGGCGTCGGCGCGGGCGACCTCTGACCGCCTCGGCGTCGATCGGGCCGGGGACCGGTGGCTGGCTTGCCTGCCGCTCAGTCACGTCGGGGGCCTCTCGGTGGTGACCCGAGCTGTGATCACCGGCACCGGCCTTGAGGTCCATCCCCGCTTCGACGCGGCCGCGGTGCTGGCCGCGGCCGGACCCACCACGTTGGTGTCGCTGGTCCCCACCGCCCTCGGGCGGGTGGACGCAGGCCGATTCAAGACCGTGGTGCTCGGGGGCTCGGCGCCCCCGGAGTCCCTCCCGGTCAACGTGGTCACGACCTACGGCATGACCGAGACCGGCAGCGGGGTGGTCTACGACGGGTTCCCCCTGGCCGGCGTCGAGGTCGCGGTCGACGGCACCGCCAGCGGGCGGAGCCAGATCCGCCTGCGCGGCCCGATGCTCCTGCGCGCCTACCGGGACGGCACCTCGCCGCTCGATCCCAACGGCTGGCTGGCGACCGGCGATGCGGGGACGCTCACCACCGACGGTCGCCTGGTCGTGCACGGGCGGCTATCGGACCTGATCATCTCCGGAGGCGAGAACGTCTGGCCCTCGGCGGTCGAGTCCGTCCTTCTACGCCACCCGGCGGTGCTCGAGGCGGCGGTGGCGGGCCGCCCCGACCCGGAGTGGGGCGAGGCGGTGGTGGCGTGGGTGACAGCCACCGACCCGGACGCGCCACCGTCGCTGTCCGAGCTCCGGGAGCTGGTGAAGTCGGAACTGGCGCCGTGGGCGGCACCTCGTCGCCTGGTGTTGGTGCCGGCGCTGCCGAGGACCTCGATCGGCAAGGTCCGTCGCAGCGACCTCTCGCAGTTGGAAGAGTGACAAGTGACGCCGGGCGCCGACCGCTTTTGCGGAACCTGACCGCGTTTGGTGAACCTGACCGCGTTTGGTGAACCTGACCGCGTTTGACTGAGCTGCACAACCATTTCGAGCACCAAGTTCACCGAACGCGGTCAAGAACAAACCAGTGATAGCGCCTGCCGCGGCCGCCCGGCCGACCGAAGAGCGACTATCCAGCGACTGACGCCCTACTCGGCCAGCCCCACCGGGCTCACGAGCGACCCCCCGTCAACGACGAGCGTGGTGCCGGTGATCCAGCTGGCGGCATCGCTGGCGAGGAACACGGCCGCGGCGGCAATGTCCTCCGGCTCCCCGAGGCGGCGCATCGGCAGCCGTGAGGCGATCGAGTCGCCGAAGTTCTCCCAGAGGGCCCGAGCCAGGTCGGTCTTGACCAGCCCCGGTGCGATGGCGTTGACCCGGACCTTGGGACCCAACTCGCTGGCTAGGTGCTTGGTGATGTGGATGACCGCTGCCTTGGTGGCGTTGTAGTACCCGATCGCCGGCTCTACCCCGATACCGCCGACCGACGACAGGTTGATCACCGACCCCCCGTGCTCGGCCATCCACCCTTGGTGGCACAACTGGGTCCACCGCAAGACCGCCCACTGGTTGACCTGGGTGATCTTCTCGGCGCGGGCACGGTCGATGCCGATAAGGGGACCGAGGTAGGGGTTGGTGGCCGCGTTGTTGACGAGGATGTCGACCGACCCCAGGCGCTCGATCGTCGCTGCCACGCAGGCGGCGGCGGCATCATCGTCGCCGACGTTGGCGGCAAACCACTCCACCCTGCCGTGTATGGTCGCCGCCGCCTCGGACAGGGCCTGGGCCTTGCGGCTGGAAATCATCACGGCCGCCCCGGATGCCGCCAGCGCCGAGGCGACGGCTCGCCCGATCCCCCGCGAGCCGCCGGTGACCAGGGCGACCTTTCCGTCCAGGCGAAGGTCCACGAACGTGTGAGCGGCTTAGCCCCAGTCCTCGTCGTCGAGAGGCACCTCGGCCCGCTGCTCGGCAACGTCGGCGGGATCGGCCTCGAACGACAGCGGTCCCACCGACGAAGCCGGCGCCGGCGCGAACTCGTCGCCCGGGTCGGGCAGGACCTCCTCGCGCTGTGCGGCCACGTCGTCGGGGGAAGCTTCGAGAGGAAGATCGTCCACCGTTGCGACCCTACCCCGGCGGCGAGGCGACGGCGCGCGACGACCGGTGCCGATCAAATCGCCACCTTTCCTTGGCACATGTGGCCCTTCGCACATCTTGTGTAGCGCACCCTCCTCCCTAGGCTGGGTCGTCGTGAACCACTTGGCCGACGAAACGAGCCCCTACCTGCGCCAGCATCGCGACAACCCAGTCGACTGGTACCCGTGGGGCGAGGAGGCGTTGGGCCGGGCCAAGGCGCTGGACCGGCCCGTTCTGCTGTCGGTCGGCTACTCCTCCTGTCACTGGTGCCACGTCATGGCCCACCAATGCTTCGAGGACACCGAGGTGGCGCAGGTCATGAACGACCAGTTCGTGCCGATCAAGGTGGACCGGGAGGAACGGCCGGACATCGACGCCATTTACATGGAAGCGGTGCAGGCCCAGACCGGGGGCGGCGGATGGCCCATGACGGTCTTCTTGACCCCCGACGGCCGGCCCTTCTTCGGCGGTACCTACTTCCCCAAATCGGTGTTTTTGGACCTCATGGGCCAGGTCAGCCGCCTGTGGACGCTACGGCGGGCCGACATCGAGACCGACGCCGACAACTTGGCCGAGGCGGTACGGACCGGCATTCGGGTGGCAGGGGGTGGAGAGGTGCCAGCCGAGGGGGGCACCCCCTTTTCCCCCGAGCTTCTCGGCAACGCCGGTAGTGCCCTCCGCCAGGCGTTCGACCCGGAGTGGGGGGGCTTCGGTCGGGCGCCCAAGTTCCCGCAGGCGTCCATGGTAGAGCTGGCGCTGCGGCTCGGACTGGACGACCTGGTCACCACCACCCTCGACGCCATGGCCTCCGGGGGGATCTATGACCACCTGGGCGGCGGTTTCGCCCGGTACTCGACAGACCGGCGGTGGCTGGTGCCTCACTTCGAGAAAATGCTGTACGACAACGCCCAGCTCATCCGCCTGTACACCCACGCCTGGCAGGTCACCGGCGCCGATCGGTACCGCCAGGTGGTCGAGGAGACCATCGGCTACCTGCTGCGGGAACCGATGCGCTCCCCGGCCGGCGGCCTGTTTTCCGCCGAGGACGCAGACAGCGAGGGCGTCGAGGGCAAGTTCTACGTCTGGTCGCTCGACGAGGTGGGGGTCCTCGGGGGCTCCGCCTGTGTGGCGTGGTACGGGGTCAGCGCCGAGGGCAACTGGGAGGGCAACAACATCCTATGGCGGCCCAAGCGCGCCGACTTGATCCGACCGGCCGACGTGGAGGCGGGCCGAGCGGCGCTCTACGCGGCGCGCGAGAAGCGGGTTCGGCCCGGTCTCGACGACAAGGTGGTCACGGAGTGGAACGCCATGGCCGTCGCCGCCCTGGCCGAAGCCGGCGCCGCGTTCGGGCGGCCGGCCTGGCGGGAGGCGGCGGCCGAGGTGGCCGAATTCCTCCTGTCCTCCCTGCGGCGACCCGACGGCCGGTGGCTGCGAGCCTGGCAAGGGGGCCGGGCGGGACGCCACCTTGCCTACGCCGTCGATTACGCCTGGCTGGTCGAAGCCTTCACCCGCCTGGGAGAGGCCAGCGGCCAGGCCAGGTGGCTGGTGCAGGCTTGCGAGGTGGCCGATTCGCTGGTAGCGCTGTTCGGCGACCCGGCCGGGGGCGGTTTCTTCACCACTGGGTCCGACGCCGAGGCGCTGCTGGTGCGTTCCAAGGACACCTACGACGGCGCGACGCCTTCTGCCAACTCGGTGGCCGCCATGGCCCTGCTCCGGTTGGGAGCTCTCACCGGCCGCGATCGCTACGCCGAGGCCGGCCTGGCGGTCGCCCGGTCGATGGCGGCCCAGATGGGGCGCTACCCGGCGGCGTACACCAACCTGCTGGCAGCCGTTGACCTCGCTATCTCGGGTGCCACCGAGGTGGCGATTACCGGGTCCCGGGAGGACCTGGTCGAGGCGGTGGCGGCCCGGTACCTGCCCCGCGCCGTGATCGCCTGGGGGGAGCCGTACGATTCGCCGCTCTGGGAGGGCCGGACCACGGCGGAGACGGCCGGCAAGGCGTTCGTTTGCCGCAACAACACCTGTGCCGCCCCCGCCGACGACGTCGCCGGCCTGTTGTCACGCCTTGCTACGGCCGTGTCGTAACCTGCCCTGCTGCACCGCCCGCCCCGATCTTCCCCTCGGGTATCCACCAGAAGGCCGAACCGGACGGACAAAATGAGGGCTCGTGCAATCGATGTCTGCTTCTTCTGACTTCGTCCCCCTGGCGCCGGAAGCGGAGGCACTCCCCCGGCGCAGCGACGTTCCCGGGACCGAGCTCGACCTGCTGGTGCTGGCATGCGACGGACCGCAGGTCTCGGGCGTCGACCTGGCATCGGGGGCCTTGGTGCGAGCGTGGAGTCCGGCGCCCGTCGACGCCGACCTACGGCCCTATGACGTGGTGGCCGCCATCTTGGACGACACCGTCGACCTGATCCCCGACCCCACCCAGCCAGAATCGGTCCCCCTGACCCAGCCGCCCGAGCCCATCGGCCGGCTCACCGGCCGGCGCGTGGAGCGGTACCTGCGGGAGCTGGTGCATCCGCCCAACCAGCCCTTGCTGGCCCTCCATGGGTCAGGCGTCCCCTTCTGGCAGCGCACCGCTGACTACCCGTCGATCGCGGTGGTCGAGCCCGAGGGACCGGCTGTCATCCGTCTTCGCGACGGCGCCATGTGGTGCCTGTTCGGCTGGCGGGGAGTGCCGACCGAGTTGCCGTGCCTGGATCGTCGCCTGGCTCGCATGCTGGGCGCCGCCGGGCGCACCCGGATCGACTCCGGTCGGGGGGAGCGGCTGCTGGTGGCGCTGGCGCCACCCATCGAAGGGCATTGCCACAAGGTGGTGGCGGCGCTCCTGCCTCGTCCCTAAGTCGCCTGGGTCCGCGCACGGAGGATGGGCGAGGGCGTTTTGGGCGCCGACTGCCCGTTTCGGGCTCGTTCAGGGCTCGTAGCGGGAGGCCAAGTCCTCGGCCATGCCCCAGCCGAACGCGATCAGCACATCGCGCCGTGCCAGGTCGAGGGGAGCAAAGAACTCGGCCACCTCGGCCACCGCCTTGGCGGCGTCAGGGTCGTCGTCCAGAGGGACGTAGTCGAAGACCCCGACGGGGTTGCCGTCGCCCTCGACCACAAAGGTCCGGTCGTTGATCCGCCCCTCGGCACCGAAGCGCTTGGCCAGACGGCGGCTCCATGCCCGTTCCTCACCGCTGGCCTTGTGCCCGGGCCGGGGACAGACATCCTCCAGCCGGTCGAAGGCCAAGAACCCGCCACCGTCGATGAAGCGGGTGGCAATCAAGACATCCTCATCGGGGAAGGCGAGCACCGCCCGCCGGAACTGGTCGGCAGTGACGGCCCGAAGTACCGCTTCCCGGTTGGCCGAGCGGCGGTACGACGCCAGGCCCCACAGCAGGCAAGGGGTGCCCCCGATGCGCTCGAGGGTGCAGAACGAGAAACCCACCAGCTGGCTGTCTTCGTATCCCTCCGTGATCAGCACCCAGCAGTCCCGCTGCTTGGAGAGGAGCCCGATGTCGAAGCCCGCCGGCCCATCGAGGCACATGTCCGCCATTTCGGCCAGCTCGGCATCGCTAAGGGCAGTGCAGTCCTTGGTTCCGACGTCTATTGCCATCGCCCTGCCGGTCGTCTCCTCCGTGTGGGTACTTGGTGAAGTTTACGCGGTTTCGGGGGGTTGTTTCCAAAGGGCGGTCCGGTTTGTCCAGGTCGCAGCGTCATCGCGTCACTTGGGCACCCGACGCTACGCCTAAGGGCCGACGCCGCCGCCCGAGGCCAGGCACCCCGCGCCTAGCAAGACGCGAAGCTCGGCCAGGAGACCGGGGCGGACGTTGACGTTGAAATCGTCCTTCAGCCGGAACACCTTGGTCCCGACCCGCACGTGCACCGGAGCGTCGCCGGGGTGTTCGGTCAAGAGCTGCCGGAGGCGCACCATCAGGTCATCGGTCATGGCGTGCAGCGGAAGGGTCAGCTGTAGCGGCTGGCAGTCGTCGATGACCAGCTCGGGGCGGCGCACCTCCATACAGATCAGCTTGGGCTCGTCCTCACGCAGGTCAAGGCGGCCCCGGACGCAGACAACGGCGTCGTCGGCCAGCAGGTGGCCCACCTCCAACATGGACCTCGGAAACACCCACACGTCGATGGTCGACTCGAGGTCCTCCAGCGTGAAGGTGGCCATCAGGTCGCCCCGTTTGGTGTACTTGCGGTTGAGTCCCGTGATGACCCCGCCCACGGTGCGCAGCTCGCCGTCACCGAGCTCACGCAACTCGGCGATGGTGGTATCGGTGTGCCGGCGCAGCGCCGCCTCGGCCCCGGCCAGCGGGTGGTCGCTCACGTACAGGCCGAGCATTTCCTTCTCGAACACGAGTCGCTGGCGCTTGTCGAAGTCCTGGGCCGGGATGGGGACCCGGGTGTCGTCGAACACCGGGTCGCCAATGTCCGAGCCGAACAGGTCCCCGAACAGGGACATCACGCCCTGCTCACGCTCACGCCGGCGAGCGAGGATGCGGTCGACGATCTGATCGGCCACGAAACACAAACCCTGGCGGGGATGGCCCATGCTGTCGAAGGCGCCCCCCTTGATGAGCGAGTCGACGGTGCGCTTGTTGAGCACCACCGGGTCGACCCGGTCGCAAAAGTCGTAGAAGTCCTTGAACGGCCCGCCCTCGTTGCGGGCCGCCAGGATGCGTTCCACCAGCCCTTCGCCCACGTTGCGGACCGCGGCCAGCCCGAAGGGGATCGCCCCGGAACCCTTGGCGCCACCTTCTCGGAGGGCGCTGAACTCCGACACCGACACGTTGACATCGGGTACCAGGACCTCGATGCCCCGGGCCCGGCACTCGGCCAGGTACACCGCCGTCTTGTCCTTATCGTCCTTGACGCTCGTCAGCAGCGCCGCCAGGTATTCCACGGGATGGGTGGCCTTGAGCCAGGCCGTCTGGTAGCTCACCATCCCGTAGCCGTGGCTGTGGGCCTTGGGGAAGGCGTAGTCAGCGAAGGGTTCGATGATGTCGAACAGCGCCTCGCCGAGCGGCGCCCCATAGCCGGTGGCGGCGCAGCCGGCCACGAACTTCTCCCGCTCCTTGGCCATGACGTCGCGTTTCTTCTTGCCGGCGGCCTTGCGCAGGTTGTCGGCCTCCGACAGCGAGTAGCCCGCCATGCGCTGGGCGACGCGCATCATCGACTCCTGGTAGATCATGAGGCCATAGGTGTCACCCAGGATCTCGGTCAGGTCGGGGTGTAGGTGGGTCACCGGCTTGCGCCCGTTCTTGCGGTCCGCGTAGTCGTTGTGCATGTTCGCAGCCATGGGCCCTGGCCGGTACAGGGCAACCAGCGCGGCCAGGTCCTCGAAGGCG
>JBOGGN010000112.1:0-2261 GCA_050744165.1 Acidimicrobiales bacterium
CCATCGTTTTCTCCTTGGCTGGGCACTGTGGCGTGGAAACTGACGGTGCCGTGCCCGGTTGGATGCCTTGGCGACGGAAATGTTCGGGAGATACAACCGAACGAACCTCGGTTGTATCTGTCAGCGATTTCGGCGCCGGTGGATCTGTGACCAGGTGCGGGCCAGGCGGGGAAGGTCGGCGAGGGCGGCGCCGACCCGGCGCAGGTAGGCAGTGGCCATGGCGGTTGATCCCTCGCCGGAAAAGCGAACGGGATGGGTCATGTAGTTCCGCGGAGGGAAGGCCTTCTCCAGGAGGAAGCGGGTCTTGGACCGGACGCCCGGAAGCGCCTGCAGGCGGAGCAGGAACTGTGCCTCGGGAGAGTCGAGGCGGGCCTCGGGCGATGCCGGATCGGGAAGTTGGAGCAGCGCGGCCAGTTCCGAGCCGCCATCGACGAGATGGAGGCGGTAGGACATCAGGTCCTCGACTCCGAGGCGGCGGGCGGCGGCGGCCGCCCCCTCCCACGTGCCCGGCGTTAGGCGGCGGACCCCGCGCTCGAGGTCGCGGGCGGGCTGGCCGTCGGGCAGGTCAACCCGGGGGTTGAAGTGCAGTACTAAGTGGAGAGCCCGCACCTCCTCGGAAGGGACCTCGACGTTCCTGGCCCCCACGGGCCACGGCTGCGGGGCTTCGGATACGACGGCCCAGACCTCGGCGTCGGCGACGGCGTCGCAGTCGTGCAGGCTGTGGTGGAGATCGACCGAGGCGCCGTCGGACGAACGGATCCACGCCCGGGCGTGAGGTGGGTCGTCTCGTGGCCACCAGCGGGCTTCGGGCGCGAACCCGAGCGTGGTCAGGACCGCTTCGGCCGGCGCCTGCTGGTCGGGGGCGACGATCAGGTCGAGGTCGGCATAGGGCCGATCATGTGGCGCCTCGGGGTACAGCCAGCCTGCGGTCGAGGCCCCTTTGAGGAGGATCGGGCGTAGCCCGCCAGCCTCCATGGCGGCCACCACCTCGGCGGCCCAGGTGTCCATCCACAGTTGGTGGGCGACATCGGCGGCAGTACGGTCCCGCATGCCGGGTTCAACCCTGGGGCGCGGGGTGGGCGCCACCGTTGCCGGCATCGAGGTACGCCGACGCCTGGATGGTGTACAGCCCGGCGTAATGGCCGCCCAGCGCCATCAGCTGGCGATGGGTCCCTTGCTCGGTGACCCGTCCGTGCTCCAAGACGTAGATCCGGTCGGCCGAGCGCACGCTGGAAAAACGGTGGGAGATCAACAGGACCGACCGTCCCTGCTGGAGGGAACGGATAGCGGCGAACAGCTCGTACTCCGACTGGGCGTCGAGGGCTGCGGTCGGCTCGTCGAGCACCAGGAACGGGGCGTCGCGGAACAGGGCCCGGGCCAGGGCGACTCGCTGCCACTGGCCGATCGACAGGTCCACCCCGCCCTCGTAGGACCGGCTGAGACGGGTCTCGTAGCCGGCCGGAAGGGCGGCGAGGACGGCGTCGATCCCCGCCGCGCCGGCTGCTTGCCGGATGCCGTCCAGGTCGTCGAGGCGGTCCGGGTCGCCGAGGCCGATGTTGTCGCGCGCCGCCAGCTCGAAGCGGGCGAAGTCCTGGAAGATGGCGGTGAGTTTGGGCGCCACCTCCCCAGGCGGGGCGCCGTCCCAGATGATTTCTCCCGCTGTCGGCTGGTACAGGCCGCACATGATCTTCGCCAGGGTCGTCTTGCCGGCGCCGTTTTTGCCCACCAGGGCCACGATCTCGCCGGTGCCCACATCGATGGTGACGTCGTCAAGAACCTGGACGGTGGTGCCGGGGTAGCGGAACGAGACGTGCTCCAGCCTCAGGTGGGAAAACGCCGGGGGGATCGCTTGCGGCGCTGGATGTTGGACGGGGACCCGAGGATTCAGGTTGAGAAAGGTGAGGAGGTCCTCGAGGAACAAGCTGCTCTCCTGGAGCGAGGCTGCACTGCCGTTGAGGCCGCGCAGCTGCGTCCCTAGCTGTTGCACGGCGACCGCTCCGATGGCGGCATTGGCCGCCGAGAGGTGCCCAGACAGTGTGAGTTGCAGGAGCGCCACGACGCCGACCAACACGGCGACGGTGGCCGCCGAGTTGGCGACCAAAGATCGGCGCAAGCGTTCGGCGATGACTTGTCGAAGGGCCGCGATGCGCCGGTCGTACAGCCGGTCGTAGCGCCCTCTGAGATGGCGACCGAGGGCGAACAGGCGAACTTCTTTGGCTTCGTCCTTGCTGGTGAGGATTCGTTCGAGGTAGGTCCGTTCC
>JBOGGN010000113.1:0-6461 GCA_050744165.1 Acidimicrobiales bacterium
TCCTCGGTCGCGCCGGGCGATGACTCTTGGGACAGGCGGTCGGTACCGGTCGGAGGGGCGGGCCGACAGTCGGTGAAGGGGCGCCAGGACGACTTGGCAGTTCGTCGCCGGCGGGGCCGGGCGACGGCTGCGAGTCCGTGGCTGGTCGGGGTGGGTGTGGGGGCGGCGGCGGCCGCGGTGCTGGTCTTCAGCCTGCTCTCCGGCCTGGGTCGGTCGGTGTCGACGACGTCTTCCTCCAGCAAGGTGGCCAACTCCGCCAATGGTGCGGCCGCGAGCGCCAACGCCGGGGCACCCACCTCCACCGTTGGGCCGGCGCGGCCACTGACAGACCTCGGCGAGCAGTCCGACGCGGCTGCGGTGGCGCGGCTGATCACGGCGGCGCTGTCGTCGTCGTCCACGGTGCTGGCACCCGTGTCACCATCGGCGGCGGGCGCGAGTAGTGGGGGGGCGTTGTTTCCGGAGCTGGGGAGTGGCGTCCCTTCATGCGACGACGAGGCGCGGGCCGCAGTTGGCTCGCAGGCCTCCGGGATCGCCGTTGACCACGTCACACTGATCTGGCGGGGCCAGCCAGCGGTCGCGGTGGTGTTCGCCGGGTCAGCCGGCCGGTCGGGTGCGATCATGAGCACCCTCAGCTGCGGGCTGCTGGCGGTGCTCTCCTTCTGAGGGATTTGATGGCGCCCATTCTGAGGCCGCCCCGGAGGAGGGCGACCACTCCCCCGATGGCGATCGCCACCCACCCGCCGACGGGAACGGCGATCAGTCCTTCGGTCGACTGGATCCAGACTGCCAACCCGATGCCGCCGATGCTGGCCAGCGAGGCGGCGATACCGATGTCCCAGCCCGAGCGGCGGCTGATCGACAGCATGATCTCGGTGACGACCAGGGCGAAGAGCACGCCGGTGATGTAGGGCATGATGCCCGTGAAGGGGTACTCGCCGAGGATCCAACCGCCGAAGGCGGCGGCGACGGCCCCGAGGGCGATGCCGGCGGCCAGCCGGCCCGTCGTGGAGACGTCCGGGTGCTCCTCGGGCGACTCGGGCTCCGCGGGCTCCGGGTGCTCCGCGGGCGACGCGGGCAACGGAGCGCCTGCGCCGACGTCGGAAGCGGGGTGGGACTGTTCGAAGTGGGTCGACGCGGTGTCAGCCGGCGGGCCATCCGCGGGGCCGCCTGCCGGCGAGGGCATCTGGACCATGGAGGAGCCAGGGTAGTCTTCGACCATGTCGCAAACAGATCCCCCCTCCCCCCGGCCGGCGCGCGACTGGACGGCCGAGGCGGCGGATCGCATCGAGTCGGTGGTCACCACCGTCCGCGACAAGACCACCCGCCCGATCCAGAAGATCGCCGCCGTGGTGGTCTACGGGCTGGTCGCCGCCGTCGGCGGGATCGTGGCCCTGGTCCTCCTCATCGTGGGCGTGCTGCGCTTGCACGAGTACCTGCCGTACCACCCCGAGGGCCGCCGGGTATGGACGGCCTATGTGGCGCTGGGCGCAATATTTTGCGTCGCCGGGGCGTTTTCCTGGCGGTCGCGTCGCGCGAAAGTCAAGGGGTAGCTCATGAATGATCACGTGCGTGAAGTCGTCATCGTCGGCTCTGGGCCGGCCGGGCTTACGGCGGCCATCTACACCGCCCGGGCCAACCTCCGCCCGCTGGTGATTGAGGGGGCGCCGTCGTCGACGAGCGACCAGCCTGGGGGTCAGTTGATGCTGACGACCGAGGTGGAGAACTTCCCTGGCTTCGTCGACGGCGTGATGGGCCCTGAGCTGATGGGCAACTTCCGGGCTCAGGCGGCGCGCTTCGACGCCGAGTTCGTGACCTCCAAGGTGAGCCGGATCGACCTGTCGTCCCGGCCGTTCCGGATGTGGGCGCCCGACCCCCAGACCGGTGAGGAGCGCGAGTACGCGGCCACTGCGGTCATCGTGTCCACCGGTGCCCGCTCGCTGATGCTCGGCCTGCCGTCGGAGCGCCGCCTGATGGGCTACGGCGTGTCGACGTGTGCCACCTGCGACGGATTCTTCTTCCGGGGCCGCAACATTGCGGTCGTGGGTGGCGGGGACTCCGCCCTCGAGGAGGCAACGTTTCTGACCAAGTTCGCCGATTCGGTCACCGTGATCCACCGGCGCAAGGGGCTGCGGGCGTCCAAGTTCATGCAGGACCGGGCCTTCAAGAACCCCAAGGTCCATTTCCTGTGGGACACGATCGTCACCGATGTGGTCGGCAAGTCCAAGGTGGAGAGCCTGCGCGTGCGCAACGTCGTCACCGACGAGGAGAGCGACCTGGCGGTGGCGGGGCTGTTCGTGGCCATCGGCCACGTCCCGAATACCGACCTCTTCAAGGGCCAACTGGACATGGACGAGGCCGGCTACGTGATCACCCACGACGGGAGCAAGACCAACGTCGAAGGGGTTTTCGCCTGCGGCGACGTCCAGGACCACGTGTACCGCCAGGCAATCACCGCCGCCGGATCGGGCTGCATGGCCGCGATCGACGCCGAGCGGTGGTTAGAGGCCCAGGGAGCGGCACCGCCCGAGCTGAACGAGACCACCACCGAGTGGTAGGCCCGCGCCCGCAAGCGGTAAAAGGGCTGGCACCACTGAGGAGGCGGGCAGCGCGGGGGGTCCAATCCCGATGTGGAATGTTGGCCCCACGGCGGGTGTTCTATCTCTCCGGGCGCTAGGTTAGGCGCCCGCCGTTTCGAGGAGGTCGAGACACCTGTGGCGCTGACGCTTACCGAACGAACGTTCGATGAGGAGATCCGGGGTTCGGATTCACCCGTCCTGGTAGATTTCTGGGCGGAGTGGTGTGGTCCTTGCAAGATGATCGCGCCGGTGTTGGAGGAGATCGCGGCGGACCATCCCGAGCTGCGGATCGGGAAGATCAACATCGACGAGAACTTGGAGTTGGCGCGGCGTTTCGAGGTGATGAGCATCCCGACACTGATCCTGTTCAAGGACGGGCAACAGAAGCTGCGGATCGTCGGCGCCCGAGGCAAGCGGCAGCTGTTGGAGGAGTTGCATCCATTTCTGTAAGCCGCGCTGAGGCCGTGACGCTCCGGTTGGAGAGCCACGGCGCGGCAGTGGTCGATCTCCAAGGCAGGTTGAACGACCTGGGCTATCCCACCGACGACCCGAGCGAGACGTTCGGGGCCGATACCGAGTCTGCGGTGCGGGCCTTTCAGACGGCGCGGGGCCTGCGCTGCGATGGTGTCTGCGGCGAGCAGACCTGGGCGGCGCTGGTCGAAGCGGGCTACCGCCTCGGTGACCGCCTGCTGTACTTGAAGCGCCCTATGTTCCGAGGTGACGACGTCGCCGAGTTGCAGCGCCGCTTGGGTGGGCTCGGGTTCGACGCCGGCCGGGTTGACGGCATCTTCGGACCTCAGACCGGCCTGGCGTTGAAGGACTTCCAGCGCAACGTCGGGGTGACCCTGGACGACGCCATCGTGGGACGCGACACGTTGCGCGTCCTGTTGGGGTTGAGCGGCCGCATCAATGGTGAGGTCGTCAGTGGTGTGCGTGAACGTCAACGGCTGCTTGAGGCGCCGCGGACCCTGATCGGCCGCCGCGTCGTGGTGGGCGAGACGGGCGGGTTGTCGTCCCTGGCGGATTCCGTCCGCCGGGCGCTGATCCGCGCCGGGTGCTCAGTGTCCACCCTCCACGATCCCGACGAGTCGGCGCAGGCTCACCAGGCCAACCAGTTGGCCGGCGAGGTCTATCTCGGGTTGAGGCTTGAGCCTGATACTCCCGGGTGCGAGGCGGACTACTTCGTTGGGCACAACGGCATCGGCTCGGTTGGGGGGCGGCGGTTGGCGGAGGCGGTGCAGGCCATCGTGCCGGCAGCACTGGGCATCCCGAACCTCGGCGTCCGCGGGATGCGCATTCCGGTCCTGCGGGAGACTCGGATGCCGGCCGTGCTGGCCTGCCTCGGTCCCCCGGTCATCGCCGTCGAGCGCGCTGGTGTGGTCGCCGCCAGCCTGACCGAAGCCTTGGCTGCGTGGGCCTCGGCCCCGTGCGACGAAGCGAGCGACGGCGCCTTCCCAGAGTCAACCGGCGATCGGAGTGGCCCCGTCCGCAGCTGACACTGCGTCGCCGCGTGAACTAACGGTCTATCAGCGGGTACGCAGCCTCGATCTCGCTGCCGGAGTAATCCACACCCTCATGCACAGATTGTGGATGATGGCGGTCTCTGCATCTGCCCGACGCCTCACCGTGCCGAGCGAACTGCCTGGAAGTCGCCTGGAGAAGTTCCTGGAAGTCGCCTGGAGAAGTGCTGGTCAGACTTGGTGTGCCGGCGCCCCGGCGGCCGCTTCGGTCATGGCCCGGTAGATCCGCTCCAGATCTTCGAGGGTGGCGAACTCGATGACGACCTTGCCCTTACGCGAGCCCATGTCGACCTTCACCCTCGTGTCGAGGTGGCGGGAGAGTAGGTTTTCCAGCTCGACCACGCCCGGTGGCCGGAGTCGACCGGGGTGTTCTCCGGTGCCCGAGGGAGCCGCTGCGGGTGCGCTGCGCTGGCGCACGGCGTCCTCCACTGCCCGCACGGACAGGTCCTCCGCCACCGTTCGCTGCGCCAGCACCTCCTGGAAGTTGCGATCCGGCGTGCCGAGCAGCGCTCGGGCGTGGCCGGCCGACAGCCGGCCTTCGATCAGGAGGCGCTGGATGCTGGGCGGCAACTGGAATAGGCGCAGCGTGTTGGTCACTGCCACGCGGCTACGGCTGACACGGGACGCGACCTGTTCGTGAGTAAGACCGAAGTCCTCGATCAGTTGCTGGTAGGCCGCCGCCTCTTCCAAGGGGTTGAGGTCGATGCGGTGCAGGTTCTCGATAAGAGCCTGTTCGACGCTCCCGAGGTCGTCCACGGTGCGTACCAAGGCCGGGATGGTGTGCAGGCCGGCGCGGCGGGCGGCCCGCCACCGGCGCTCGCCGGCAATGAGCTCGTATTGGGCGTCCGGCGTTGGTCGCAACAGCACGGGCTGCAGGACCCCGACTTCGCGTATCGACGCCGTGAGGCTGGTCAGGACCTCCTCGTCGAAGTGGCTCCGGGGTTGATGCGGGTTGGGCCGGATGCTGGTGAGGGGGACCTCCAGCAAGGACGACGTGGCGTCGCCGAGCAAGTCGTTGGGGATGAGGGCTTCTAATCCTCTACCTAACCCGCTGCGGCGCGCCACCACTCACCTCCTTGGCCAGTTCGCGGTAGGCCACAGCACCCCGCGAGGTCGGGTCGAACACGACAATGGGCTGGCCGAACGACGGAGCCTCTGACAACCGGACGGTCCGGGGAACGACGTGGCGGCAGACGCGGGCGCCAAAATGCTGCCGCACCTCCCGCACCACCTGCTCCGCCAGCCGGGTCCTGGCGTCGTACATGGTCATCACGATGGTGGTGACCTCGAGTCGAGGGTTGAGGTTGGTCTGGACAAGGTTGACGTTGCGTAGCAACTGGCCCAAACCTTCTAAGGCGTAATACTCACACTGGATCGGTACGAGAACTTCGTTGGCGGCGGCCAGACCATTCACCGTGAGGAGCCCGAGCGAGGGCGGGCAGTCGATCAGCACGAAGTCGTAGTCATCGATCACGTATTCGATTGCTCGTCGGAGCCGAAGCTCCCGGCTGAAGACCGGCACCAATTCGATTTCGGCGCCCGCCAGATGGATGGTGGAGGGGACGATGAACAGGTTGCGGAGGTTCGTCGGTTCGATGGCGTCCTCCATCGGGACGTCCCGCAGTAGGACGTCGTAGATGGTCGCCTCGAGGTTGCGGCTATTGATGCCGAGCCCGGTGGTTGCGTTCCCCTGCGGGTCGAGATCGGCGACCAGCACCCGGTAACCCAACTCCGCCAAGGCGGCGCCCAGGTTGACGGCGGTGGTTGTCTTGCCCACGCCTCCCTTCTGGTTGGCGACCACCATGACCCGCGGGAGCGGCGGCTTGGCGAGCGGCCCTGGCGGTGAGGAGGATTCCTGGATCGATCCTGGCGCCTGCGTGAATCGCTTGGCGTCTTCCCGATCGTCGAGGCTCGGCGTGCCGTTGTGGGAAAGGAGATGCTCTGAATCGATCAACGGTCGACCTTCCTTCCGCGCTGGCGGCCCGGGTCAAGTAGCTACGTGTGCTTGAGCTTAACCTTCGCTGCGCGCCAGGGCGTCAATGGCCTGCCGTTCCACGTGGAACGATCCCCTAGCTCAGGGCGGTGGGTTTCACCGTCGTGGGTGTGGGGCTAGCCGCCGGATCGAGCGTGATGGGTTTCACGTGGAACGGGTGTGGCCGAGGGGGCGCTCGGTAGCCGAGGAGACCGCGGATGGGGAGTCACCGTTTCACGTGGAACGGGCGGTGCCTCCTGGGAAGCAGGCACTCGAGCGCGCTCGGTCGTTTCACGTGGAACCGGGGGCCACCCAGAGTGGGCGCTTGGCCGGGACGCCGACCCGCCGGGGGTAACGATCCGGGCAGGGCGTCTCTTGGCGCAACAGTTGGAT
>JBOGGN010000114.1:0-8424 GCA_050744165.1 Acidimicrobiales bacterium
GCCCATCACGCCCCCCGCTGGAATCCCATCAACGTGTGCAGCTACCACCTCCAAGAGGCCGGGGCCACCCCGGTCCAAGAGCTGGCCTACGCCCTAGCCACGGCCATCGGGGTGCTCGATGCCGTGCGCGAGTCGGGGCAGGTGAAGGCGGGGCTTTTTCCCACCGTGGTCGGGCGGATCAGCTTCTTCGTGAACTCCGGCATCCGCTTCGTGGAGGAGACCTGCAAGATGCGGGCGTTCACCAAGCTGTGGGACGGGATCTGCGCCGAGCGGTATGGGGTGGAGGACCCGAAACTGCGGCGATTCCGCTACGGGGTGCAGGTCAACTCGCTCAGCCTGACCGAGCAGCAGCCGGAGAACAACCTGCCCCGGATCGTGCTTGAAACCCTCGGCGTCACCCTGTCGGCCGGCGCCCGGGCCCGGGCCATCCAGCTGCCGGCGTGGAACGAGGCCCTGGGCCTCCCCCGCCCCTGGGACCAGCAGTGGTCGCTACGGGTCCAGCAGATCCTGGCGTTCGAGACCGACCTGCTGGAGTACGGCGATCTGTTTGAAGGGTCCAAGGTGGTCGAAGGCCGCACCGATGAGCTGATGGCCGCCGCCACCGCCGAGTTGAACGAGGTAGTGGCCTTCGGCGGGATGTTCAGCGAGACCGGCATCGCCGAGGTCAAGGCCCGGCTGGTGGCGAGCCAGCGGGAGCGGGTGCGGCGCATCGAGTTGGGCGAGCTGCCCGTCATCGGCGTCAACGCCTTCACCACCACCGAGCCGTCGCCGCTGGAGGGCGACGAATCCATCCTGCGGGTCGACCCGGCCCTTGAGGCGTCACTCGCCGACGAGGTGGGAAAATGGCGAGCCGCTCACGCCGGGCGCCCCGTGGACGCGGCCCTGGGTGAGCTGCGGCGAGCGGCCGAGGGTGGCGCCAACGTGATGCAGGCCACGATCGCCTTGGCGCACGCCGGGGGAACCACCGGCCAGTGGGCCGACGCACTCCGTGCGGTCTTCGGGGAGTACCGGGGACCGACCGGGGTCGCGGCGGCCTCAGCTCTCGCGGTCGCCGGAGGTGACGTCGGGTTGGCCAGCGTCCGCAACAAGGTGGCCGGTCTGGCCTCACGGCTTGGCGGGCCACCCCGCATGCTGGTGGCCAAGCCCGGCCTGGACGGCCACTCCAACGGCGCCGAGCAGGTGGCGGTCGCGGCCCGCGACGCCGGTTTCGAGGTCGTCTATCAGGGCATCCGTTCCACGCCGGCGGAGATCGCGGCCGCCGCACGCGACGAGGACGTGGACCTGGTGGGGCTGTCGATCCTGTCGGGGTCCCATCTGGCGTTGGTGCCCGAGGTGATGAAGGAGCTCTCGGCAGCCGGTGTCTCGGCCCCGGTGGTGCTGGGCGGGATCATCCCGCCGGCCGACGCCGACGACCTGCGCAGGCAGGGCGTGGCGGCGGTCTACACGCCCAAGGACTTCCACTTGGCGCAGATCATGTCCGAGCTGGCCGATCTGGTGGCTGGCGACCAACCGCTCGGCCCGCCCGTCGCGGGCAGCTAACACACCCCACGACCCGGCACCGTTGGACGGCATTGGCCTGGCCGGCGTTAGCGTTTCGGCATCGCTGACCTGCTGCTCGCCTTCCGCCTCCTTCTCACTGCCATCTTCGGGATCGCGGCCGTGGCCAAGTTCCTCGACCGCGCCGGCGCCCGACAGGCGGTGCGCAGCTTCGGCATCCCCGAGTCGCTCGTCGCGGTGGCCGCAACTGTCGTGCCGGTCGCGGAGCTGCTGGTCGCCGCCGCCCTGTTCGACACCGCCACGACGACCGCGGGCGCCGTCGCGGCGGTGGTGCTGCTGGCAATATTTATCGTCGGGATCGCGGTCACTTTGGCCCGGGGCGCCCAACCCGACTGCGGGTGCTTCGGGCGGCTCCATTCGGCGGCGGTGGGGCGCAAGACACTGGCGCGCGACGCCGTATTTCTGGCGATGGCAGGACTGGTGGCCGTCGCCGGGCCGGGTGCCGGACTCGCGGCCTGGGCCAAAGGGGTGAGCGCCCTCGACTGGATCACCATCCTTGTCGCCGGCGTCTTGGCGGTGGCGCTGGTGGTGGAAGGGTCACAGCTCCTCGAGCGACGGCAACGCCGGGATTATCCCCAGGATTTATCCACAGCTGGGGACAAGGCTGGGGAAAACCATCGCCGGCTGCTGACTCAGCCCGCGAACGGGAAGCAACGGTCCTCGAGGCGACCGAAGGCGTAGCCCGGGTACTGGCCGAAGATCATGGCCCGGCACCGTTCGCTCCAAGCGACGGCGTCGGGACGAGCAATGCGGCGGCCGATCTGCAGGATGCCGCCCTCGAAGACGCGGTACTCGGCCCACATGCCGGGGAAGTCCTTGACGCAAGCCACCTCCACCCAGGGAACGCCGCCCGTGGCCGCGAAGCGCCGGGCTCGGTTGCGGTGCGTGTGACCGGCGAAGTACCCGACCAGGCGGGGGCGGCGGGCCACCACCTCGACGAGGGCATCGGAGTCGTCGGGGTGCAAACCGAAGTACGTGTCCGGTCGCGACCGGGAGTCGGGCATCCAGCAGTGGTGATGGCCGAAGACGAGGACCGGCCGGTCGGCGTCCGCGCCCAACTGGTCCAACCAGGCCAGCTGGGCCCCGTCGAGCCGGCCGCTCGGCCGCCCGGCGACGACGGTGTCCAAGAGGGCCAGGGTCACCCCGGGCAAATCGACCCGCCGGGGCTCGACCGGTGGGCGCTCGCAGTCGTGGTTGCCCCGGATCCACCACAGCCGGTCCCCGAAGGCGCTCCCGTACAGGTCGAAGAAGGCATCCCATTCCTCGGCTCGGCTGGCGTCGGTGATATCACCCTTGGCGACCACGGCGTCGGGATGGCGGGCGGCGATCTCGGCTACCGCGGCCCGGTTCATAACCTCGGGGTAGGGATCGGCGCCCGGCTCGGCCTGGAGCACGGGCCCGATCTCGACGCCCGGCAGGTCGAAGCGGCCGCACTCGGTCTCGCCGAAGTGGAGATCGTTGACGGTAGCCACCGTCGCCAGCCGCTCGCCCGGCGGGCGAGGCAGGGTCCGGAACTCGACGCCCCCGTGGGTATAGGTCGTGTCCGGATGGAGGGCGTCGAGCACGACCGGCGTCGCCCCGTCGAAGAGGACCGCTTCGTCGTCCGCGAGGGTGGTCAGGTCGAGGGCCACGCCATTTTCCAACCTGGCCTAGCGACCCCAGGGACGATCTCGCGGGGCGGCAGCCCGACGGGACCACCACCGGCCGGAGAAGCGCCAGCGGTTGGGAACCTCGGCGGGCGGGGGTGCCCCGGGTGCCGGTTGAGGCCAGCACAGGGCCACGGCGGCCATGATCGCCGCCAGCTCCTCGTCGCTCGGGGTACTAGAGAGGGACATTGCCGTGCTTGCGACGGGGAGGCTCCTCCCGCTTGGTCTGCAGCATTTCGAGGCTGCGAGCGAGAACTGCGCGCGTCTCGGCGGGGTCGATGACGTCGTCGACATAGCCCCGCTCGGCCGCTAGGTAGGGGTTGGCGTAGCGCTCGGTGTACTCGTCGGCCAGCTGGCGGCGGCGGGCCACCGGGTCGACCGACTCCGCCAGCTCCCGGCGGTACAGGATCTCCACGGCGCCCTCGGGGCCCATCACGGCGAGCTCGGCCGACGGCCAGGCGAAGGCCAGGTCGGCGCCGATGGACTTTGAGTTCATGACGACATAGGCGCCGCCGTATGCCTTGCGAGTGATGACCTGGACACGCGGCACCGACGACTCGCAGTAGGCGTAAAGCAGCTTGGCCCCGTGGCGGATGATGCCCCCGTACTCCTGGTCGGTGCCGGGCATGAACCCGGGCACGTCGACGAAGGTGACGAGCGGGATGTTGAAGCTGTCACAGGTGCGAACGAAGCGGGCGCCCTTCTCGGAGCTGTCGATGTCGAGGACGCCGGCGAGCACTGCCGGCTGGTTGCCCATGAGACCGACCACGCGGCCGCCGATGCGGGCCAAGCCGCACAGCAGGCTGGCCCCCCAGTAGGGGAAGTACTCGAGGAACTCGCCGTTGTCGACCACCGCCGTGATCACCTTGCGCATGTCGTAGGGCATGTTGGGGCTGTCGGGCATCAACTCCCGCAACTCGGGGCTGCGGCGCTCGGGATCGTCGCCGGTGTCGATGTGCGGCGGGTCCTCCAGGTTGTTGGACGGCAGGAACGACAGCAGGTAACGCACGTCGTCCAGGCACTCCTTCTCGTCGCCGGACACGAAGGTGGCGACCCCGGACTTGGTGGCATGCGTCATGGCGCCCCCGAGCTGCTCCAGGGTCACCTCCTCCCCGGTGACGGTGCGCACCACGTCAGGACCGGTGATGAACATCTGGCTCGACTCGCGCACCATGAAGATGAAGTCGGTGATGGCCGGCGAGTACACCGCCCCGCCGGCGCAGGAGCCCATCACCACACTGATCTGGGGGATGACGCCGGAGGAGGCCACATTGCGGTGGAAGATGCCGCCGTAATAGGCGAGGCCGACCACGCCCTCTTGCACGCGGGCGCCGGCCCCATCGTTGATGCCGATCATGGGCACCCCGATGGAGACCGCCAGGTCCATGATCTTGTGCACCTTCTCGCCGAAGACCTCGCCGAGGGAGCCGCCGTTGACGGTGAAGTCCTGGGAGAACACGCAGACCTTGCGGCCGTCGACTGTCCCGAAGCCGGTGATCACGCCGTCGGTGTAGGGGCGCTTGTCCTCGGAGACGCCGGGGGCCCTGGTCCGGGCGAGCATGTCGAGTTCCTGGAAGGAACCGTCGTCAAGGAAATAGTCGAGGCGTTCCCGGGCCGTCATCTTGCCCTTGGCGTGCTGGCGCTCCACCGCCTGAGCGGTCCCCGCGTGGCGGGCCTTGTCCTTGCGCTCTTCGAGGTCGGCGAGGCGCTCGGTCATGGAGTGCTGAGCCATTGACGAGCAGGCTATCGGGGGGCAGTGACGGCCAGGCACGAGGTCGGGCGAGGCAGACTTCCTGGCGTGCCGGGTGCTTCGCCCTCCTCGCGCCGGTCGCCCGGGTCGCCGCGATCGCCGGCGTCGCCGCGGGCCTCCATGTCGCTGGGGACCTCGAGGTCGCCCAGGGCGGCGCCCGGGGGGGCACCGGTCGAGCCGCCAGCGAACCGGTGGTCCTTTCCCGACGGGCCTGAGGCCATCGAGCAAGCGAGTGGCGACGGTGAGGTAGTCGGGGTCGGGGCCGACCTCGAACCGGGGACGATCTTGGCGGCGTACCGGCATGGGTTGTTTCCCATGCCCGTGCGGCGCGGCGTCACCGCATGGTGGTCGCCCAGCGAACGCGGAGTGCTGCCTCTGGACGGGCTACGGGTCAGCCGTTCGCTACGCAAGTCGTGCAACCGTTTCGAGGTCCGTGTGGATTCGGCGGTGGAGGAGGTGGTCGAGGCGTGCGCCGACCGCCACCGGACGGGGGCTTGGATCACCAAGGACATCAAGCGGGCCTATCTCCGGTTGCACACCTTGGGGTGGATGCACACAGTGGAGACCTGGTCCCCCGAGGGGCGCTTGGTCGGCGGGCTCTACGGGATAGCAGTTGGCGGTCTGTTCGCTGGTGAGTCGATGTTCCACCGCGAGACGGATGCATCCAAGGTGGCGCTCGTGGCGCTCGTGGATCGCCTCGTCCGGAATGGAGCCACCCTTCTCGATGTGCAATGGGTGACGCCGCACCTGGCGTCGCTCGGCGTCGTCGCCGTCCCCCGAGCGGAGTACCACCGGCGGTTGGCGACTGCGCTGCAATTTTCCCGGGCCAGCGCCTGGGACAGCGGCGACGACTGAGATCGCTCCCTCCTTGGGGCACTTTGGGTCCCCCTCCCCGACTGGCTTCCTCTGGGTCGAGCTCCTTGGGGTGACCAGCGGGCGCATCGCCAGGCAAGGCTGACCGGCCCAGGCGGCTACTTGGCCCGGCGGGCCGCCAGCCGTTCAGCCCGGGCCGCCAGGCCGCGGCCGTCGATGCGCTGGCACACCGCGTCGAAATCCTCGGTCGGGCCCCCCCAGAGGAGCTCGTCGACCCGATGGAGCAGGGACCGATCAACCCGCAAGGTGGCCAGGTCCTTGAACAGCATCGCCCGCTCCCGTTCCGCCGCCAGGGTGGCCGCCAGGGCGGGCCCGCCCCGCACAGAGACGTCCCACTCGGTCGCCCGGTCGGGAATCTGCTCGATCGTTCCATAGCGGGCCAGCACCGTGGCCGCGGACTTGGGACCCCATCCCGCCAGCCCCGGGTAGCCGTCCGAGGAGTCTCCGACCAACGCCAGGTAGTCGGGAATGGAGGACGGGGTGACTCCGAACTTCGACGCAACGCCGGCGGCATCGATGACGACTCGCTTCCGACGATAGAGCTGCACCACCCGACCGTCGTCGACGCACTGCCCGAGATCCTTGTCGGGGGTGCAGATGACGACCTGCTCCACGGTCGGCTCGGCGGCCGCCACCGCGGCCGCCGACGCCAGCGCATCGTCGGCCTCCAACTCCACCATGGGCCATACGACAACGCCCATGGACTGCAAGGCCAACTCCAGCAACGTGAACTGACCCAGGAGTTCGGGCGCCACCCCGGCCGAGGATTTGTAACCGGGCCAGAGATCGTTGCGGAACGACTCGATTACGTGATCAGTGGCGACACCAAGATGGGTCGCCCCCTCTTCGAACATGCCGAGAATTGAGCCCAGCACGGCCCGAGTGGCTCCCACCTCCGCGCCGTCGGGGGTACGGTGTGGCGGCGCCCCGAAAAAGTGGCGAAATATCTCATAGGTACCGTCGACCAGGAAGACCCGCACGGCATCAGCTTGGCAGCGTCTCAACCCGGTGGGGCGAACCGCCGATCAACTTTGCAACAGCCCCCCCACCAGTCACTTCTGCCCCTTGACGCACTCCGGCCACATGTCTAGCCTGCCTCCATCGTTCGCAGTCGCTCGGTCATGACGAAGCTGCACTGCCGGGCCGGGGTGGTCGGGACCCTGTCGGCAACGATGATCGCAGCGATCATCGCCGTGACGGCCGTCCCCCCGCCGACCTATGCCGACAACATCAACAACGACAAGGCCCAAGCGGCGGCCTTGGCCGAGCAGATCAACGCCGATGCCACCCAGGTGCAGATCCTCGACGCCCAGTACGACGGGGCGCAGTACCACCTGAGCCAGGTCCAGCAGCAACTGGTGACCGCCCAGCAGCAGCTTCAGGTGGCCCAAGCCAACGCCGACCGCAGCAAGGCGGCGCTGGCCGGCGAAGCGGTCAAGGCCTACATGCACGGCGGCGTAACCAGCACTCCGACGGTGAGCGCCTACCAGGGCGGCGACGACCTTGCCGTGGCGGAGGGGTACTTCCAGCTGGCGGTCGGCAACCAGACCGATGCCCTGGACCAGTACCGCTCAAGCGAAGCCCAACTCCGTCAGCAGCAATCCAGCCTGAACGCCACCGAAGCCGCCGATCAAACAGCCGTGGATCAGGTCACCAGCCGCCGGCAGGCCGTTGACAGCGCCTCAGCCGCCAGCCAGGCGCTGCTCTCGCAGGTCACGGGACAGCTGGCCCAACTCGTCGCCCAGCAGCAGGCCCAGATCCAGGCGCAAGAAGAAGCCCAGGTTAAGGCGCAACTGCTCGCCGCCCAGCAAGCGCAGGCCCAGGCAGCCCAGGCCCAGGGCCAGAGCCAGGGCCAGGCAGCCCAGGCGCAGGCCCCAGCGACGCGCAACACTGCATCGGCCAACAACGGCGGCGCATCGCCGACCAACAGCGGTCGGACGACGGGTAACGCCTCGGCCCCGTCCTCGGCCAGCAATGCCGCCGGGTCGCCCAGCGGGGGCGGGTCGGCGAGCGCGGGCACATCGGGACACAGCACTACCCCGACCACCAGCCCGTCACCGGTGCCGAGCGGGCCCATCCCCGCGGCCAGCCCTGCCGCGTCGCTGGCTATCGCCTACGCCCGGGCGCAGATCGGCAAGCCGTACCAGTGGGGTGGCGCGGGACCGGGCTCCTTCGACTGCTCGGGTTTGACCATGATGGCCTGGGCGGCGGCCGGCGTTTCGCTGCCCCACTACACCGGTGCCCAATACGCGGACACCGCCCATGTGCCGATCGCCGACCTCCAGCCGGGCGACCTGGTCTTTTTCGGCTCCGATCTCCACCACGTCGGGCTCTACATCGGTGGCGGCCAGATGATCGACGCCCCCTCCACCGGTGAGTTCGTGCGGGTCGACTCCATCTATTGGCCTGACCTCCAGCCGCTCGGGGGGCGGCCCTAAGGCACCGGACGGACCTAGCCGGTGTTCTTTGCCGAGGCTCCTACGCGCCGCCGGGCTCGTACCCGCCCCGCCCCGGCCTGGTCGTCGGTCAGAACACGCGCCGTGCGGCTGAGGGGACTTCGAGGCTGCGGCCGCTGGGGGCGCAGTCTTGGGTCAAACT
>JBOGGN010000115.1:0-1859 GCA_050744165.1 Acidimicrobiales bacterium
GCCCGAAGCGTCCGTGGCCATCCAGATCTCGGGCACCTTCGGCAGCCGCCAGGAGGAGGCGCAGCGCCTGGGGCGGATCCTGCGGCCCAAGAGCGACGGCCGCCAGGCCCACTTCTATGCCGTCGTCTCCCGGGACACCAACGACCAGGAGTTCGCCGCCCGCCGGCAGCGGTTCCTGGCCGAGCAGGGCTACGCCTACCAGATCGTCGACGCCGAAGACGTCCTGCGCCGCGACCGGCAACGCCGACGACCGTCCGGACCGGCTGCGACGTCGGCCGAAGCCGCCAGCACCCCGGCTGAGGCCGTCGGCACCGAGGCAGGGGCCGTCGGTCCTCCAGTGGTGGCCGAACCCGAGGTGCCGATCCCGCCGGTCCCACCTGACGAACGCTCGTGAGGCCTACACCGAATCCTTGATCGGCGCCCCGGCGCGGCGCCCCAACCGCACTAGGAGGGATTCCAGCTGCAACCGCTCGCTCGGGTTGTACTGGAGGTTGGTGAACAACTCCTGGACCAGGCGAACCGACTCGATGGCGTCGCCCACCGCGGGGGTCGAGGTAGCTGTTTCCAGCCGTTCCCGGTAGGCGCCCGCGAGCGTCGCCAGGCCCGCCTTCAACTCGTCGGTCCGCTGCCGGCGCAACTCCCGACGATGCCGCTCCTCCAGTTCCTTGGCGCCGGTCTTGGGCGCCCGCTTGCCAACGCGACGACCGGTGACCCCGTTCGCCCGAGCGATGCGCGCCTCCAGCTCCGCAACCTCGGCCGCCTGGCGCTCGCGTAGCGGGGCAACGCTGCCGTCGAGGAGCGTTACCAGCTCGCTCGCCAAGGACATGGCGGTGTGGCCCGTCGCGTCTAGGCGAGCAGGAACGGCCTGCCACGCCCGCCGCCGCTTCACGAACTCGGCATCGGCGGCCAGCAGCCGAGCCCGGTCGAGGCGGCCTCCCGCCGCCGTCGCCAACTCACGAGCTTGCTCAGCCGGAACCCCTTGGGCCTCCAGGACCGCGGCCACCGCGTCCGGCGGCACCGGCCCGAAGTTCACCGTCACGCAGCGGCTGGCGATGGTGATGAGTTCGGGCGGAATGAACTCCGCGGTGATCACGAACACCGTGCTCGGCGGCGGCTCCTCGACGGTCTTGAGTAGCGCCGGGCCAGCCTCGCGCATCAGGTGGAAATCGCTCAGCAACAGGACCTTCCGAGCCCCTTCGACCGGGCTGCGGGCCGCCGCGATGCCGATCTGACGCGCCATGTCGATGGTGATGAACGGACCCTCCCGCTCGATCACCACCACGTCGGGGTGAACCTCGCCGAGTACCCGGCGGCAACTGTCGCAAGTCCCGTCACCGCCCGAAGGGCAAAGCAACGAGGCCGTGAAGCTAAGGGCGGCCGCGCGCTTGCCTGTCCCCGGGGGACCGACGAGCAGGTACGCATGCACCGGCCTCACCGCCGCCGCCCGCAGCGACGACACAGCTGCGTCCTGGCCGATCACGTCGGCATAGAGCGGCCCGGTCATGTCCCGAACATTCAACCGCTATCCGGGAGCGTCAGGCGATGCCACTCCTGGAGGCGCTGCGTTCTGCTCTTCATTCCGCTGTTCTAGAACGGGGGCGGGGCGGGCCGCGGGAGCGCCCCGGACTGTGGACCGCCGACGAACTGAGGTAACAGTGTTGCTTGTCGAAACACCGCGGCGGGCGGCGGTGTTTTGACACCGACACGTTGGTTGCGGGCCCCGGATACGCGCCCAGCGGCAGGGAGGTATCAGGTGGATCGGCCCCTGCTCAGGCGAAATAGGTGTCGACAGCCCGGTCGACCCGAGCCGCCACCTCCGCCGGATCACCGCGACCGTCGACAACCCGCCAGCTTTGGGG
>JBOGGN010000116.1:0-3115 GCA_050744165.1 Acidimicrobiales bacterium
CCCGAGAGCGCCGTGGTCACCCGCTGGGTGATCTCGTTGCGCATCGGGCAGCCGGCCACCGTGAGGGCCACGGTCACCGTCGCCTGCCGGCCGTCGCCGGCGAGGGCGAGGCCCTTGACCATGTCCAACTCCACGATGCTCAGGTGCAACTCGGGGTCCAGCACGCCACGCAACGCGTCCCTGACTGCCTGCTCGGTTGCGGGCACCACTTGCCTCCCGTGGCGGCGCCTCCGGTATTTGCACTACCGCCATAGGTACAATACCGCTGTGGATGGGTCTCCCCACCCGGTGGCGACGCCCGGGGGCGACGCCGGCCCGCTGACCGACGTCGAGTTCTCCGCGGCTGTCGTGGCTGTCACGACCGCTTTCGGCGACCCCACCCGGCGTCGGATCTACCTCTTCGCCCGGGAGCACGAGCAGGGCGTCACCGCTGGCGACGTGGCCGAGCAGTTTGCCCTCCACCCCAATGTGGCCCGCCACCACCTGGACAAGCTGGCTGCCGGCGGCTACCTAGAGGTGTTCGTCGCCCGCACTGAGGCGGTCCGGGCCGGTCGGCCGTCCAAGGGCTACCGGGTCACCGGCCGCGCCGGCGGCCTCGAAGCGCCCATAAAGGGCAAGGACCTGCTGATCACCCTGCTGGGCCGCAGCCTGGCCCTTTTGCCTCCGGAGCAGGCAGAGGCCATGGCCGAGGAGGTGGGCGAGGAGTACGGCCGGGAGCTGGCCAGCCAGATGTCCGCCGCCGACGAGCAACGCAGTTTCCGCTCGGCCCTGCACGCCGTGGCCGGCGCCCTGACGGCGCACGGGTTCGAGGCCCACGCCGAGGCCCGGGGGACGACGGTGGCACTGATCAAGGACAACTGCCCCTTCTTCGACACCGCCCGCCAGCATCCGGTGATCTGCGCCGTCGACCGGGGCATGGTGCGGGGCATGCTGGCCAGCCTTTACGGCGGCGAACCACTGCTCTCGAGCGAGTCGTCACGGGCCCTCGGTGACGAGGCCTGCGTGACCATCGTCTGAGGCGCCGCCGCCGAGTCCGAGGATCGCGATCATGCCCCGGGCCTACCTCGACCACGCGTCCACGTCACCGCCCCGCCCGGCGGTCGTCGAGGCGCTGGTCGGCGCCCTGCAGCTGGCCGATCCGGGCCGCGTCCACACCGAGGGCCGCCTTGCCCGGGCCCGGCTCGAGAACGCCCGTGACCAGGTAGCGGCGTTCTGTGGCACTCGGCCGAGGCAGGTGATCTTCACTTCCGGGGCCACCGAAGCCATCAATGCCGCCGTATTCGGGGCCGTCAACTCCGGCCGCGGCGACCACCTGGTGTGCGCCGGCGTCGAACACTCGGCGGTCCGCCTGGCGTCGGATCGGGGGGGACGGGTCACCGTGACCGAAGTCGACTCCGATGGCTGCATCGACGTCGACTCGTTGGTCAGCGCCATCGGGCCCGACACCGCGCTGGTGCATTGCCAGTGGGCCAACCACGAGGTGGGCGCGTTGCAGCCGGTAGCCGCTGCCGTCGCCGCCTGCCGGGAGCGAGGGGTACTGGTGCACGTCGACGCCGCGGCCGCCGCCGGCCACCTGCCACTGGCCTTCGACGACCTCGGCGCCGATCTGCTGTCGCTGTCAGCCCACAAGCTGGGCGGCCCGAAAGGGGCAGGGGCGCTGTTGATCCGCCGTGGGTTGCGGCTGCCCCCACTGCTGGTCGGAGGCGAGCAGGAGCGCGCCCGCCGGGGCGGCTTGGAGGACCTACCGGCGTGGATCGGGTTCGGCGCCGCCGCCGAGGAGCTGTCCGGAGGCAGCCTGGCCGCGGAAGCCGAGCGGGCCGCCGGCCAATGCGATCGGCTCCGTGCCGCCGCCGCAGCCACGCCGGGCGTGCGCGCGTACGGTCCCAACGACCCCCACACTCGCCTGCCTCACGTGGTGTGCCTCGGGATCGACGGCGTGGAAGCGGAGGCCGTCCTGCTCGGCCTCGACCAGGCGGGCGTCGCTGCCCACTCGGGAAGCGCGTGCTCGTCGGAGACGCTCGAGCCGTCGCCGGTGCTGGTTGCCATGGGTGTCGATGCCGACCACAGCCTGCGCCTGTCGGTCGGGTGGTCGACCACCGATGAGGAGGTTGAGCAAGCGGTGAGTGCCCTGCCACAGGTGATCGGGCGGCTTCGGGCGCTCGGGACTGGGTCCTGAACGCGACGCCGCCGCGACCAGCACCTTCCGTTTGAGAACGTGAGGAGCGTCCGGCGAGGCCTTTTCCTGCCCAGGCCTTGTGGCGACGGGCCTCTCAGGGCGCGGTCGTCGTTGTGGCCGCGTTTGGCCCCGGGGGAACGTTCGGCCCGGCGGCGGTGATGGCTTGCTGCAGCAGCGTCTTAGCCTCATTGAGGTTGGGGTCGCTCGGATCGGCGAGGCCGAGGAAGTTGCGGAACTCGGTCACCGCGTCGGGGGCATCGTTCTGGTGGAGCAGCACGTAGCCCCGGAAAAAGTGGGGCTCGGCGTAGCTCGTGTCGGCCTTCTCGGAGGCCACGATTGAGGCCAGGCCCTTGGTGACGAGCCTCGGCTGGTTGTCGTCGAGCCCCACCTGGGCCTCCAGCCACCCCTGGTCGGCCAGTGCCACCGGCTGGTTGGGGTCGTCCTGGAGCACCGCCGTGTATAGCTTGAGGGCGTTGACGTAGTCACCCTTCTCGGCATCCTGGGCGGCTTGCGCCAGCCGAGGGTCGACGCCGCCGACGGTCGTCGAGGACCCGGGCTGGATTTGGGCGTTGCCGGTGATCGTCTGGCCCGCTTGGCGGTTTCCCGACGAGCCGA
Organism: Acidimicrobiales bacterium; assembly: GCA_050744165.1. Taxonomy (GTDB): domain Bacteria; phylum Actinomycetota; class Acidimicrobiia; order Acidimicrobiales; family Palsa-688; genus JBOGGN01. The sequence continues at coordinate 2,792 of JBOGGN010000116.1, forward strand.
CGACTCCCCAGATGGCCAGGGCGCCGAAGATGGCCACGGAGGCGACGATGGCCGCGGTGCGCCAACGGCGGCGGCTGGCCAGAACGGCGGCCAACTCGCCGTGGGTCGAACCCTTCGCTGGCTTCGACGGCCTCGAGCTGGTGGTGGGGGCGCCTTCCGACTCGTCTTCGAAGTCCAAGTCCTCCCCGGCGTCGCCGTCACCCTCGGTCGGGCTGGCAGCGGCGGTCGGGCTGGCAGCGGCCGGCCGACGGTGCGAGGCCACGGCGGCCCGGCGCTCGGCTACCGGCAGGGCGGCCCGGCGCTCGGCTACCGGCAGGGCGGCCC
>JBOGGN010000117.1:0-2998 GCA_050744165.1 Acidimicrobiales bacterium
GACGTACACCGCCCGCGCCGAAGCCCTGCGCTCAGGCACGGTTCACCACCTCCTCATACGCCTAGGTGCGCCCGCGGCGAGCCCGCGTGGGAATCCGACGCCGACGCCAGCGCCTCGATCGCTTCCCGCTCGGCGGCGCTCAGCTTCTGCGGCACCGCCACCTCGATGGTGACCAGCAGATCGCCGGCCCCGCTGCTGGCGGGAACTCCGTGGCCCTTGACCCGGAACACCCGGCCCGACCGGGTCCCCGCTGGGACCTTGACAGCCACCGGCTTGTCCAGCGTGGGCACGGTGATCGTCGCCCCCAGCGCCGCCTCGGGGAAGCTGATGGGCACCGGCAACGTCAGATTTTTGCCCTGCCGGCCGAACAACTTGTGCGCGTCGGCGTGGACGGTGACGTACAGATCGCCCGCGGCACCGCCGTTGGCCCCGGCGCCACCGCGCCCCTTGACTCGGATCCGCTGGCCGTCTTCGACGCCTGCGGGGATCCTGACCTTGACCTGGCGGCCCTTGCGTTCGACACCACTGCCGGAGCAGTTGCGGCACGGGGTCTCAACCCGCATCCCCGTGCCGCCGCACGTCCGGCAAGGCTGGCTGAAGGAGAACAGGCCCTGGTTGTCGTTGATCACACCCCGCCCGCCGCACGCCGAGCAGATCACGGGGCTGGTGCCAGGAGCGGCTCCGGTGCCGCCGCAGTTGCCGCAGGCCACGTCGCTGGTGACATTCACCGTCGCCGTGACCCCATTGACCGCGTCCATGAACGAGAGGTGCAACCGGGCCTCGATGTCGGCGCCGCGCTTGGGGCCGGCGGTGGTCGTGGCCCGCCCGCGGCCACCCGCCCCCCGCCCGAAGAGACCGCCTATGAGGTCGGTCAAGTCGTCGGTGGTGAAGGTGGTGGTGAAGCCCGGTCCCCCGCCGCGGCCGGCGCCCCCGAAGGGGTTGCCGAGAGGGCCCAGCTTGCGGACCTCGTCGTACTCCTTGCGCTTTTCGGCGTCGCCGAGAACGTCATAGGCGGCGGAAACTTCCTTGAACTTGTCCTCGGAGCCCGGGTTGGCGTCGGGGTGGTACTGCTTGGCCAGCCGCCGGTAAGCCCGGGTGATGTCCTTGTCGGTGGAGGTTTCGCTCACGCCGAGCACCTTGTAATAGTCCTTTTCGAACCATTCCCGCTGGGGGGCCACGGCGGTCAGCCTCTCACTTTCACCATCGCCGGTCGCAGGACCCGGCCCTTCCACAGATAGCCGGCCCGGAGAACCTCGGCCACCTCGGGTGGCGCATCACCCTCGGCGGGCTCGTGGGCGACGGCATCATGCAGCGTGGGGTCGAAGGGGTCCCCGACCGGGTCGATGCGGACCAGGCCCTGACGTTCGAGGATGTCGAACAACGCCGTCCAGATCTGCTTGACCTCCTCGCCGCCACCGTGGGCGATGGCCAGGTCGGCCGTATCGCACACCGGCAGCAGCTTGGCCACCAGGTCTCCCGCGGCCCGCTCTACCTGCTCGGCGCGCTGGCGTTCGACCCGCTTGCGATAGTTCTCGAAGTCGGCTTGGAGCCGGCGCAAGGAGTCCAGGTACTCGTCGCGCTGGCGGGCGACGGCGGCCAGGTTGAGATCGACATGAACCTCCGCCGCCGCCTTTTCCTCCTCCTCGGTCGCCAGCTCCGCCGCGGTCGCCGCCTCCGCGTCGGCGGCAGGTTCAGCCCGCACCTCCGAGGGCGGCTCGGTCCCCGCCTCGGCGCGAGCGGTCGGTTCAGCCGGCACCTCCGAGCGCGGCTCGGTCCGGGCTTGCGAACGGGGCTCCGCCCGCCGGGGCGTCGGCCACGGCGGTTTGTCGCGGGTCACCCGGTTCCGCGAAGCCTGCGGATCGGCTCGCTTGGCGTCATCCTCGGGCGAGGCGGGCGAGCTCATGCGCCGTGCTCGTCGACGATTTCGGCGTCGACGACATCATCATCGCCGGGGCCGCCGGTGCCCGGCGCGCCGAAGGGTCCACCGCCGAAGCCACCGCCGAAGCCATCCGTCGAGTCGTCCTTGCGTCCGGCCGTGGTGCCTGGGCCCGCGGTCCCCGAACCGTCGGCCCCGGCCGCTTCGTACAGGCGCTTGCCGAGTTCCTGCACCGACGCCGCCAGGGTCTCGGTGGCGCTCGAGATGGCCTCGCCGCTACCACCCGACAAGGCTTCCTTCAGCAACTTCAGCTGGGTCTCGACGACGTCCTTCTCCGGGCCGTTGTAGGTGACGGCCTGGTTCTTCAGCATCTTCTCGGTCTGGTACACCAGGCTGTCGGCGTTGTTGCGGACCTCCGCCTCTTCCCGGCGGCGCCGGTCTTCGTCGGCGTGGGCCTCGGCATCGCGGACCATGCGGGCGATCTCGTCGCGGTTGTGCGCCGACTGGCCGGTGATGGTCATCGACTGTTCCTTGTGGGTGGCCTTGTCCTTGGCCGAGACGTGGACGATGCCGTTAGCGTCGATGTCGAAGGTGACCTCGATCTGCGGCACACCCCGCGGCGCGGGCGGCAGGTCGACGAGCTGGAACTTACCCAGCGTCTTGTTGTACATGGCCATCTCTCGCTCGCCCTGGAGCACGTGGATCTCCACGCTGGGCTGCATGTCCTCGGCTGTGGTGAACACTTCCGAACGCCGGGTGGGGATGGTGGTGTTGCGCTCGATCAGCTTGGTCATGATCCCGCCCTTGGTCTCGATGCCGAGCGACAGTGTGGTTACGTCGAGCAGGAGAACATCTTTGACCTCGCCCTTCAGGACGCCGGCCTGGATGGCGGCGCCGACGGCCACCACCTCGTCAGGGTTGACGCCCTTGTGGGGCTCTTTGCCGGACATGCCCTGCACCAGGTCCTGGATGGCAGGCATCCGGGTGGAACCGCCGACCATTACCACGTGGTGGATCTGGTCCTTGGTCAGGCCCGCGTCCCGGATGGCCTGTTCGAAGGGGCCCTTGCAGGCGTCGACCAGGTCGCTCGTCAGCTCCTGGAACTTGGCCCGGGTGAGCTTG
>JBOGGN010000118.1:0-1828 GCA_050744165.1 Acidimicrobiales bacterium
CCGCCTTACCGGCTCCCGCGGCGACGGCGCTCAGGCGGGCATGGGTGTCGTGTCTGGTGGCCACAACCACGGCATCGGCATCGGGGTCGGTGGCGGCGTCCTCGGCCCGGCCGACGGCGCGGCGGAATTGGTGCCGGGACGCTATGTAGCCGGCGCTGATCCCGGTCGCCGACGCCACCGACACCCACGCGGTCCGCCCCGTCGCCTCGAAGGCTGGGAGCAGGGTCTGGCGGAAGAACATGCCAGCACCGCACACCGAGACCGAGAGCACGTCGGGATCCCGGATTTCCCTCGGGCGAGGCACCTCCTCGGGCCTGACCGGCGCCGCCACGGGTGTTTCGGTCCCGGCATCGGATGCCAGCTGGCGGCGGGGTTCCTCGGCGGCGGCTGACGGCTCGTGCGGGCCCCGGGGGTAGGTGAGGACCAATGCCCGCACGCCGCCCTCTTCGAGGCGGTGGTAGGCCGCAGGGGCCTCATCAATCGGGAACCGGCCTGTAATCAGGTCGTCTACAGCCAGTCGCCCGTTCGCCATGAGGCGAAGAACCTCGCCCAGGTTGCGGCCTTCGGTCCAGCGGACGTAGCCGACCGGGTAGTCGTGACCACCCGCTTCGTAGTCTGGGTCATAGCGGCCCGGACCGTAAGAGCGGCTGAAACGGATCTCGACCTCCCCGTCGTAATACGGCCGCCGGGGAACGTCGAGCCCGATGTCGCCGACCACCACGACACGACCCCGATCCCGGCACCACTCCGGCGCCGTGGCGATGAGGTCGCTGCTGTCGGTGGCTGCCGTGAGGATCACGGCATCGGCCACGCCGAGTTCGACCTCACCGAAGTCGCAGGTCGCCAGACCCAGCCGGTCAAGCTCCGCCCGGGCCGCGGGAGAGGGGTCCACGCCGGTGACCGGGTGGCCGTAGGCCGCCAGCAGTCGCGCTGTCAGCTGCCCGATCAGACCGAGCCCAGCGACGACCACCCGCTCTCCCTGGACGAGTCGGGCCTGGTGGATGCCGTGCAGGCCGATCGCGCCCAGCGTGGCGAACGCCGCGTGCTCGCCAAGGACGCCGTCGGGAACCGCAGCGCACAGCGTGGCCGGCACGTAGATGACTTCGGCGTGATTGGCGTAGCCCCCCCCGGCACAGGCAACCAGGCGACCGGGCCGGAAGCCGGCCGCCGCCTCGCCCACCTCACACACCACACCAGCAGCCGAATAGCCGACCGGGTCGGGCGTGTCGAGGCGGTCCCGCACCATGGACACCGTTGCCGCTACACCCTGCTCCCGGGCGCGGGCGATCACCTTGCGAGCGAGGTCCGGGCTGGCACGGGCCTTTCCGATGAGCGATTGCTGGGCCAGTCGCCGCATTGCCCGCTCGGTCCCGCTCGAGATCACCGACGCCACGACGTCGACCAGCACGCCCTCGGGCTGCAGGACGGGCGGAGGCACGTCAACCACGGTGAGCTCGCCGGTGCTCTGCTGCTGCACGACTTGGCGCATGCGCCCGCTAGCCGGCGCCGTACGTCGGCCGGCCGCGACCGACTGCCTCGACGAGCACCTCGCCGATCCGCTCCCCGGCTCGCCCGTCCCAGAGCGAGGGACAGCGAGGCTCGACGCCGTCGCGGAGGATGCGATTGGCGGCGGCGATCATCGCCTCCGGGCGGCGGCCCACCACCTCGTTGGTGCCCTCGGTGACCGTGATCGGGCGCTCGGTGTTGTCGCGCAGGGTCAGGCAAGGAACTCCGAGCGCCGTGGTCTCCTCTTGAACGCCCCCGGAATCGGTCAGCACCAAACGGGCCGAAGCCTCGAGGGCGATGAAGTCGAGATAGCCGGCAGGCT
>JBOGGN010000119.1:0-2173 GCA_050744165.1 Acidimicrobiales bacterium
CTGTCCTCGGCCGCCCGGTCCCGGCCATAACCACCTGCGCGTGATTCCCAGATCCCCGCACCCCGCTCGGTCCCCGCTGGGCTCCAATCCCACGACAGGTCGACGTGGTGACCCTCGCCGTGGACGAGCGACAGCACCAAGGTGACCGGCGCCTCGGCGGGGACTTCCACCGACTCGTCGCTTGATCGGAGGGGCACCTTCCGGCGCAGTGCAGGGAGGAATTCCCGGAGGAAGCGCTCCGTGTCCTTGCCAGGCACGCGCAGCGCCGGGCGTCCGAGGAGCGGCCGGAGGGTGTCGTCAACCGGGGTGGCAAACGGTGCCAGGTACAACTGCAGGTCGTTGGTCGCCGCGCCACCGGACGTGCCGGGTGCCGGGGCCGGCCGTAGCCACCAGGCGATCCCATGGGCAGGAGTGCCGAGCAGGACGGCGGCCGACAACGGAACCGCCTGGTTGTCGTGGGTGACCTGCGGGTCGACGAGCAGGTCTCGGCCGGTCCGCGTGACGTCGAGGAAAACCTCGGCCGGCGACGAGGGCAGCACGACGGGCGGCGACCTCCGTCCGGAGCAGACGAGCGGAACCTCTGCCTCGCGGGCTTGGCGCAGCAGGTCCCACACACGGCGGCTGTTGAGGTCTTCCAGCCAGATCGCCGGACCGGGGTAGGAACTGGCGTAGCGGAGCCGCATCAGCTGGCTGAGGGCCAGAAATTCCTTTATCAGGGCGAGTGTCTCCGCCGAGTGCGCCGCCTTCGGCCACCCGTAGCCGACATAGTCAAGGCTGTACCAGTTGATCCCCGACTTGACCCAGTTGCCGGCCCGGCCGGGCAGGACCGGACAGACCCGGATCCCCGGCGAGCCCGGTCCTGATCGACGGCCCGCTGCCGGCCGCGACGCGACCAACTCGAACAGCAGCCCGATCTGCGCCGCCGAAGCCTGCTCCGCGGGTGTCCTGCCGGTGCCCACCAGGGCCGACAGCGGGCCTTCCCAGTTGGCGTGCCTCGGGCGCGGTGGCGGTGGCGGCATCCGGCTCGGCGCGTTGGGCTGGTCGAACAGGGCCAGCACCGGCATGTTCAAGGGCGGCACCGCGTATGCCGGGCGGCGGGCCATCAGCGGCCCCCGCTCGTGTCTCTGGCCCCCGGCTTTTGACCGGCGAGTGCCCACGGCGGCGCGTTGCCGTGGTCGGCGCTACAGGTCATGGTCAACCACCCAGTCACAAACAGTCTCCGGCCCGACGGTAGCCGAGGACCGAGTGCCGGCCGGGGACCCTCACCGGCGGTGGCTGGCCCCACCGAGGGGGCGCCACCTTCTGGCGGCAGCAGCCGCGATTTGCGGGCCCTGTGGGTGCCGAGCAAGCAAAGAGTGCCTCGGCCGGAGTCAGACGAGAACGGCGCCGCCGGCGACGTCGAGGGTGATGCCGCTGACCCATCCTGCGTGGTCCGAGGCCAGGTAGAGAGCCGCCTGGGCGACGTCGTCGGGGGTGCCGAGGCGCCGGATGGGGTGGGTGGCGCGGAGCTGTTCTTTGACGTCGCCGGGGATCTGCACCTGGTTGCGCTCGGTGAGGATGGTCTCGGGGGCGAGGCAGTTGACCCGGACACCGAACGGTCCCGCCTGCACGGCGAGGCTCTTGGTGAGAAGCTCGATCCCGGCCTTGGCGGCGGCGTAGGCGGCGGGGGAGTGCGCCGTCGGGCGGCGGGCGGCGGCTGAGGACATGGTGATGATGGTGCCGCGGCCGCGCTGTTTCATGCCGGGGAGGAAGGCCTTGACGGTGAGGAACGTGGCGGTCAGGTTGACGTCGACCGAGCGTCGCCATTCCGCCTCGGTGAGTTCTTCGACCGGGCCAGGGCGAACGGGACTGCCGCCCGCGTTGGCGACCACGATGTCGGCCGGCCCAAGCTCCGCCTCGACCCGCTCGCGCAGAGCCTCGATCCCGGCGTAATCCGTCAGATCGCACAGGGCGGCGATGGCGACACCTCCCCGCCCGCGGATCCGGTCGACCACCGCGGCCGCGGCGTCGCCGTCACGCCCGTGGACGGCGACCGCCGCACCCTGGCGGGCGAAGAGTTCGGCGATGGCCGCCCCGATGCCTCGCGAGCTCCCCGTGACCAGCGCCACGCGGCCGTCGAGCTCACCCATGGTTCGCCACCGGGTCGCTGCTGCCGTCGCCAGAGCCTTCCTGC
>JBOGGN010000120.1:0-4324 GCA_050744165.1 Acidimicrobiales bacterium
TACGTAGGTCGACGATTGGGCGATGCTCACGCAGACGACCAGGTGGACCAGGTTTTTGCTGGTGACGATGCCGTACAGGCCGACCAGCAACAACCACACCGCCAGCAGGTACAGGATCACTTGGACGACAACCCACCGATCTGGCGCACGAACATCACGGCGAGCAGCACTACCGAGGTCGCCACCCCGACCCCGGCCACCACGTTCAGCAACTCGATGGTCCCCGCCGAGAACACCGTGCCGGTGACGCCATAGGGCAGGGCGTTCTCCAGGAAGGCTTTGCCCGCCACCAGCGGCACGAAGCCGAAGGCCAAGAACGCGCAGACTGCAACCGCCTGAACCGTCTCCCAGCCGGGGGGCCGGTGAAGCCAGTCGAAGCGCCGGCGGCGCTCGGCCAGGAACAGCAGCACCGACGGGGCGACCAGGATGACCCCACCCTGGAAACCGCCGCCGGGGGTGATCTGGCCGTGGCCGATCACGTACAGCGCCAGTAGCGTCATCGGGGCGACCAGCGCGGCCGAGGTCAACGCCACCGGCGCTGAAGAGGCGAACGCCTCGGCGTCATCGACCGAGGCGGGCGGATCCTCCCCTTGTTCCCGGCGCAGCTTGCGCAGCAACATCAACACTCCGACGGTGGCCGCGTACAGGAGCAGCTCCTCGCCGGCGGTGTCCACGCCGCGAACGTCCATGACGACGGTGGTCACCGCGTTGTCGGCATGTCGGGACGGCATCGCCTGGTTGACCACCACCGGTCCGTACGGCCCCGGGTAGTGCCCGAAGGACGGCAGGCCGCCCACGGCGGCAACCAAACCCACGGCCAACACCACGGCGCCCACGCAGAACACGATCACGCGGGCCCGTGCCGTCACCGGCTGGAGGCCCCTCGCCGCAGCCGGGCGAGCGCCAGCACCACCAGCACCGGGTAGGCGAAGGTGCCCACGACGATGGCGGAGAGCACGACGTCGGGCGCCTGGAGCACGGTGAACAGCAGGATCAACGCCAGGCTGAAGGGCCCGAGGGCGATGGCCTGGCGCAGCGGGTCCCGGGTCCGCACCACCGCGGCCGCGAACACTGCCACCAGCACCGCGGCAGCCGCCTCGACGACGCTCACTGCTCTTGGCGAGCTCGGGCCGCCCGGGCCACCGCATGGGCGAGCAGGGGGTTGAGGACCGCCAGCATGAGCAGCACCAGCAGCGCCTTGATCCCCCGGGCGTTCAGCTGCTCACGGACGATCACGGCAAGGGCGACGGCACCGGCGCCCACCGTGGACACCGGCACCAGGTAGTGCAGCCGGTTGAGCACCCCAGGCAGGGCCGCCACGCCCGCCACCGACACGACGGAGCTGGCCACGGCGATCACCAGCAGCGCGGCCACCGCCCACTCAGTCACCGCCCGCCGACCCCGCCGGGTCGCGGTCGGGCAGCCACGACTCGACCGCTCGGACCAAGAACAAGGTGCCGACGAACGACACGGCGCCGGTGACCACCGCCAGATCGAAGTACACGTCGCGGTGGAAACCCTCAGCCAGAAGAACCAGGCAGACCGTTGTCAACGTGGACGCCAGCTGCATGGCGACCAGCCGCTCCAAGATGGTGCCCCGCAACGTCAGCAGACCCGCCGGCAGCAGCAGCACCATGAGGGCGGTCGCCGCCACCAGCCACCCGTTCACGGCCGGCGAAGGATCTCCTCGATCGACTCGCGGCCACGGGGCCGGAGCGAGTGGACCCACGCGACCTGGCCTGCCTCGTCGAAGTCGGCTACCAGCTGGTTGGCCGACATCGATACCAAGAGCGTCGCCGACGTCTGATACCCCAAGCTGGCGCCACCGGCCTTCACGGCGTGCAACTCGCCCACCGGGCGCCCGCGCAGCCGGTCCACCAAGGCGGCCACGGCCACGACCGTGTCGGCCACGACCCGCCAGGGGAGCACCGCCACGGCCCGCCAGCCACCCGCCAACCGGAACCTCCGCCACCGGTGTCCCGCCGGGGAGCCCTTGTCTTCTCGCCCTACCACTGAACTCGCGGTCGCCGCCAGGGCGGCGGCCAGGACCCCGGTGAGCACCTCGTTCCAGGCAACCGTCGCCGTCAGCAGAAGCCACAGCGCCAGGCACACCACGAAGGTCGCCACCCATGCGGCGATACCCCTGGTCCGGCCTGCCGGCATGGACCGTCACTACCCACGCCCACCTACGGTTAACCGCGAGCCAGACGCTCGGCCCTCCTGCCCCGTGCGTGAACCGGGCGGCCTACCCCGGCGCCCTCAGCCCTCCGATAACGCCCTCACTCGGAGACCGCCGGCCACCTGGAGGTCACGAACGAGCAGTTGGGTCGCCCGCTGGCGCTCGGATGCGTTCGGTGCTCGAAGAACCGTCGATGGGTGCGCGGTTGCCACGACATGGGGGGCCAACCCGGTGCCCGGAAGGTCGACGCCGCGACTACGGGTCACTCGGAAGCCGGTCCCGAGCACCGCTTGGCCAGCCGTCGCCCCCAGCAAGACCAACACCTCCGGCTGAACCAAGTCCAGCTCCCGCTCAAGCCACGGCCGGCACGCCGCCACCTCCGTGCGGTTCGGCGTGTCATGGATGCGGCGTTGTCCCTTCGCCTTCCACTTGAAGTGCTTCACGGCGTTCGTCAGGTACACCTGGTCGCGCCCGATTCCGGCCTCATCGAGGACCTGATCCAGCACCCGGCCAGCCGGCCCGACGAAGGGGCGACCCTGCCGATCCTCCTGGTCGCCTGGTTGCTCCCCCACCAACATCATCGACGCAGGGACCGGACCCTCGCCGAACACCGATTGGGTGGCGCCGTTCCAGAGTTCGCATTCTCTGCAACCCGACACCAACTGCCGCAGGTCGTCGAGCGCTGGCCGTGCTTCATCCTGCCGTTGAGTAGCCATCGCCTACTTCCAATCTGGTCTTATTTAGGCGCGTTACCCTCCCGGGTATGGCGACAAACGTGCGCTGCCGGCGGGCGTCGTCTTCACCGCGGGCGGCGCCTTTTCCCAATGCCTTCCCTCTGCCCGCACGAATGAGCCGCGGGATGTCCGGGTATAAATGCAGCGCAGAAGTCAAATGGCGTTCGAAATGACCAAGGCGGAACTCGAACAGAGCGGCGGTGTTTAGGGAGAGGTGGCCGATGCCCGAGATAGGGATTTTTCTGTCGAGCGAGGAACACGGTCCCAAGTTCCTGCTGAGGACGGCCCGCCAAGCCGCCGAGGCGGGCTTCGGTGGCGTGTTGATTTCAGATCACTACCATCCGTGGACAACCGCCCAGGGGGAGAGCCCGTTCGTGTGGTCGGTCATCGGCGCTATCGCGGCGGCCACCGACCTGCGGGTGACGACCGGTGTCACCTGCCCGACCGTCCGCGTCCATCCGGCGATCGTCGCCCAGGCAGCCGCCACCTGCCAGTTGCTGCTCGACGGGCGGCTGTCGCTCGGCGTGGGCAGCGGCGAGGCGCTGAACGAGCACGTCACCGGTGCCCGGTGGCCACCCGCCGACGTTCGCCTCGAGATGCTGGAGGAGGCGGTGTCGGTAATCCGCCAGCTCTGGGAGGGCGAAACGGTCAACCACCACGGGCGCCACTACACCGTCGAGAACGCCCGAATCTTCTCGTTGCCGGAGCGGCCGCCACCGATCTTGGTTTCCGGCTTTGGGCCCAAGGCCACCGCCTTGGCCGCTCGAATCGGCGAAGGCTTCGTGGATACAGTCGGTGATCCGGGGCCGGTGAAGTCCTACCGCGACCAGGGTGGCCAGGGCCCGGCGGTGGCGGCGGTCAAGGTGTGCTGGGGCAGAGACGAGCAAGCGGCACGCAAGTTGGCCTTCGAGCGGTGGGCCCAGACGTCGGTCCCAGGAGAGCTCAACCAGGAATTGCCGACCCCGCAGCATTTCGAGCAGGCGGCGTCTTTGGTGACCGAAGATATGGTGGCTGCCAAGATCGTCTGTGGCCCGGACCCCGAACGGCATTTGGAGGTCTTGCAGCGGTATTTGGACGCCGGCTACGACGAGGTATACGTGAGCCAGGTCGGCGACGACCAGGCAGGATTCTTCGACTTCTTCAACCGGGAACTGCGTCCTCGCCTCGGCGTGTAGGGCTTCTCGGGTTACCGGGAGCCGGCGCGTCGATCCCGCGGGCCGTCCCCACTGCGTGGTCGCCGATGCGCTGGAGGAAGCGGACCACCAGCGCCATCTCAACCAGCGCCGGCGCGGGGAGTGTGCCCGCCCGAAGCTCGGCCACCAGGCGCGCCCGAAGGCCGTCGCATGCCTGCCACTCCGCCTCCACGGTTACGAGGAGGCCTTCCTCGGACGGCTCGTAGGCGTCGTACCCC
>JBOGGN010000121.1:0-7789 GCA_050744165.1 Acidimicrobiales bacterium
TCGTCGCTCTGCGGTGCCGGCTTGCCCTGCATGTCGCCGCCCAAGAGCCGCACCGCGCAGGCGGTGATGACGCCCTCAGGGGCGCCGCCGATACCCGCCGACATGTCGACGCCGCCCCCGGGCACGAGCGAGGCCAGCCCGGCCATCACGTCGCCGTCGGGAATCTCCACCACGCCCGCCCCGGCGGCCCGGATGCGGCCGATCAAATCCACGTGGCGGGGCTTGGCCAGCACCGCCACCCGCAGGCTGCTGACTTTGACCCCGAGCGCCGCCGCCACGTTGGTCAGGTTGTCCTCGATGGGCGCCTCGATGTCGATCGCGCCGTGGGCGCCGGGCCCCACGACGAGCTTGTCCATGTAGAAACCGACGATCGGGGCGAAGGTGTGCCGCGGCGCCGCTGCCAGAACCGTGATTGCCCCCGGCCAGCCCCGGGCGCACAGGTTGGTTCCCTCCAGCGGGTCGACGGCCAGGTCGAACTCGGGCCCGTCGCCGCAGCCGATCTCCTCGCCGGCGTACAGCATGGGGGCCTTGTCTTTCTCCCCTTCGCCGATGACCACCACGCCATGCCCCGGCACCGTCGAGAGGTGGCTGCGCATGGCCTCGACGGCGGCGTGGTCGGCGGCGTTCTTGTCACCGCGGCCGATCCAGGAGTGGCAGCGGGCGGCGGCCACGGTGGCGGCATCGAGCAACGGCAGGGCGAGCGACGCCATGCGGTCCTGCCAGGGCGCGTCTGGGCTATGGGGCATCGGCCCAAGGTAGGAAACCAGGGTGGGAAAATGCCTCCCCCACGATGGTGACCTCCAGGTGGAAGGAAACGGGGTCGTGGCGCCGGCGGGCGGCCGGGGAATCACCGCCCCGCGGGGTACGTTGGAGGCGTGCACGAAGCCGAGGATCCGGCGGAGCCCATCGCCCCGACAGAAGAGGTGGCGACCGACATGGTGGGCGACGTTCCGGCCGGGCTCGACGACTTTGCCGGGCTCGACGACTATGCGGCGCTCGACGACGATGACCTCGGCCCGGGCGAAGGCCCCCGCCTGCACACCGCGCTGCCACCGCGCCTCGAGTCGTGGCGGCGGCGCAGCGCCACCGGAGCCATCCTGACCGGTATCGGCCTCGGCCTGAAGGCGGCGCTGACGCCCGAGCATGAGGAAACTGCGATCGTGATGCAGGCCTCGGGCGAGCCGCCCACCGACCTGTCGGTGGAGGCCGAGTTGGGCGGAATCATCCCTGCCGCCAACGTGGTCCGGATCCGCCCCTGGTTGCTGGCCCAAACCGCGAATGACAAGAGCTTCGAGCGCAGGCCGCCGGCCGGCACCACTGACCCCGCCGCGGGCACGGACGCGCCGTGAGCGACGTCGCTCCCGAACTCCCCAAGCCCACCGCCATGCTCCACTGGGAGCAGCAGGCCGGCTACGGCGTCGCCGGCGCGGTCGCCATCGGGGGCGTCTTATCGGGAATCGTCGATCACAACACCCTGGCAGCCGCGCTCGGCATCGGTGCCGCCCTCCTGCTGGCGTTCGGCGCCTACCGGGGCCAGCGGGTGATTGCGGCGGTGATCGGCATGCCCTGCGTGGTTGTGGCGCAATACCTGCCGGTCGAGTTGATCGCCATGGGCTACCTGTTCCTCCTGGTCATGCGGACGAGCAACGCCCGGTCGAAGTTGCGCTATAGCCAACCCCGGGCGTCGTCTGCCGAACGCCGGGCCGCGACCGAGGCTCGCATCGCCGAAAAGCAAGCCAAGCGCAAGGGCCTGGCGCCCCCGTCCGCCTCGAAGAAGCCCACCGCCAATAGGCGCTACACGCCCCCGAAGCCCAAGAAGGTTCGCCCAAAGCCGTCCGCGGAGCGCGATGCGGAGGGCTCGAAGAAGCGCGACCGGCCTTCGGAGGACTCGAAGAAGCGTTCGGAGGACTTGAAGAAGTAGGCCTCCGCCTCCGGACCACCTGCTGGGCGGTCCTAACCGGCAAGCAGCGCCGAACGCAGGAACGAGAGCAGTTCCTGGCGCCGCCGCACGAGCGAGCGGGCGGTGGGCTCGTACCCGAGGGCCCGCAGCACCTCCACCTCCGTCGCCATCCCGATGACCGTCGAGTAGGTAGCCAGCAGCAACAGCCGCGGGTCGTGGCGGCGCATGTTCCCGGCGTCCATCTCCTCCTCGAGGAAGGTGGTCGCTCGCCCGATGAGCGGCCCGAGGCCGACGGTCAGCCGGGTGGCGGCCGGAGGCCCGAGGCGGCTCACCTCGCGAAGCAGGCCCAGCAGTTCGGGCCGGCGCGCCGCCAGCCGAAACACCGAGCGCACCACCGCCTCCACCCGGGCCCACCCGTCGCCGGCGCGCCCCAGCGCCGCCTCCAGAGCCGCTGACAGTTCGGCCCCGGCATGGTCGACAGCCGCGTCGAGCAGCGCCTCCTTGGTCGGGCAGTAGTAGAGGATGGTCTGCTTGCGGACCCCCAACTCGCCGGCCAACCGGTCGAGGCTGGTGGCCTCGTAGCCGCGAGACCCGAACGCCGTCACCGCCGCCGCCACCACCCGATCGCGGGTCCTGGCGCCGTCCACTTACCGAATGGTAGACAATTCGGAATGCTCCGTGAAGCACTGGCCGGCCAGCGCATTGCCATCACCGGCGCCACCGGCTTCCTCGGCACGGCCCTGACCGAGCGCCTGCTGCGCCAGATCCCCGACCTGGAGCTGGTCCTCATCGTGCGCCCCGGCCGCCGCGGGGCCGGCGACCGCGTGCGGCGGGAGATCCTGCGCAATGACTGCTTCGACCGCCTGCGCCGACAGTTCGGCGCCGATGCGTTCGACGCCGACATGGCCCGCCGGATCATCCCCGTCGCCGGCGACGTGACCGCGGAGGGGCTCGGTCTCGACGCCGATGGCCGCGCCGCCCTCGCGGGCTGCTCGACGGTCATCCATTCCGCGGCTTCGGTCAGCTTCGACGCCCCGCTCGACATGGCCGTGGAGATCAACCTTCTCGGCCCGAGCCGGGTCGCCGCCACCTTGGCTGACGTGGGCGCCAAACACGGCGACCGCCCGCCGCACCTCATCGCCGTTTCCACCGCCTATGTAGCCGGAACCCGCCGGGGGAACGCACCCGAGGCGCTGTTGGCGGACACGCCGTTCGCGACGGAGATCGCGTGGCGGCCCGAGGTGGTCGCCGCCCGCCGGGCCCGCGCCGACTACGACGCCGCCAGCCGCCTCCCCAAGCAGCTGTCCCACTTCGCCCGGGCCGCCCGCTCGGAACTGGGTGCCGCCGGGGTGCCGGTGCTGGCCGCCAAGGCCGAGAAGCTGCGCCTGGAGTGGGTCAAGGACAGCCTGGTGCGCGCCGGCAAGGCCCGGGCGCAGGTGCTCGGCTGGCCCGACGCCTACGCCTACACCAAGGCGTTGGGCGAGCGGGCGCTCCTGGAGCAGCGGGGCGACGTCCGGGTGAGCTTCGTCCGCCCGTCGATCATCGAGTCGGCCTTGGCCGACCCCGAGCCAGGGTGGATCCGGGGCTTCCGTATGGCCGAGCCGGTGATCATCAGCCTGGGAAAAGGCCTCCTCAAAGAGTTTCCGGGTCTCCCAGAAGGCGTCGTCGACGTGATTCCCGTTGATCTGGTGGTGGCCGCCCTCATCGCCGTTGCCGCCAGCGGCGGCCCGGAGACGGGCGACGCGCCGCAGGTTTTCCAGGTGGCGTCGGGGTCCCGCAACCCTCTGCGCTACCGCCGACTGGTCGAGTTGGTGCGGGGCTGGTTCGGCGACCACCCCCTCGCCGACAGCAATGGCCAGCCGATCGTGGTCCCGGAGTGGTCCTATCCCGGCCGAGGCCGGGTCCGCAAGCAGCTGGCCCAGGTCACCAAGGCGCTGGAAACCGCCGAGAAGGGCCTCCTGGCGCTCCCCCTCCGGGGGCGCCAGGCAGAGCTGTCGGCGCGGCTGGAGGAGAAACGGGCCGAAGCCGAACGAGCCCTCGGCTACGTCGAGTTGTATGGGGCCTATACCGAGACCGAGGCGGTGTTCCAGGTTGACCACCTCGTCGCCCTGTGGGACACACTGCCGCCGGAGGACCAAGGGGACTTTCTGTTCGACCCGGCGGGCATCGAGTGGCCGATGTACATCCAGGAAACCCACATGCCGTCGGTTGTCAGCCATGCCCGGGTCCGCATGGCCGGCCCGTCGAAGCGGGGTCCCGCGGCGCTCACCCGGGAGGAACGCGGCCGCCGCGCCGTTCTCGCCCCCGAACGCCACATGGCCGTCTTCGACCTCGAGAACACGCTCATCAAATCCAATGTCGTCGACAGCTTCGCCTATTTGGCGACCCGCCGGATCACCGAGGAGGACCGGTTCCGCCTGGTCCTGAAGACGGTGCGGGAGGCGCCGCGGCTGTTGAAGCTCGACATGCAGGACCGGGGCGATTTCCTGCGCCACTTCTACCGCCGGTACGAGGGGGCGCCCGTCGCCCGCCTCGAGCGTGACGCCTGGGAGATGTGGAACGACCTGCTCCTGACCAAGGCCTTCCCCGCCGGCATCCGCCGCGTGCGCGAGCACCGCCGCCTCGGGCACCGGACCCTGCTCATCACCGGCGCCTTGGACGTGGCCATCGAACCGCTCCGGCCCCTGTTCGACGACGTGGTGTGCGCCACCCTCGGCATCAAGGACGGCCGGTACACCGGCGAGCTCCTGGAGGCGCCGCCCACCGGCGAGGCCCGGGCCATGCTGATGGCCGACTACGCGGCCGAGCACGGATTCCGGCTCGAGGAGTCGGTCGCCTACGCCGACTCCGCCAGTGACCTTCCGATGCTGGAGGCAGTCGGACATCCCGTGGCCGTCAACCCCGAGACCAAGCTGGCCGCCATTGCCCGCAAGCGGGGTTGGCACGTCGAGCAATGGCCTCGCTCCCCCGGGGGCCCCCGGCCGCTGCTCCCGATCGCTCGGACGGCGGCCACCCGATGACTCCGCCGTGTCGGGGCTGCATCGGCCTGCATCTGGAACTCACGGCCGACGACAGGGGGCTGCGGTCGTGAGGGCCCTCTTGTTCGAGCGCTCGTTGCCCAAGTTCGCCGCCGCCCGGGTGGCGTCGGGGTGGCGCAGCGGCAGCGGCGCAAGGGTGGGACCGCTGCGCCTGGCCGAGGTCGAGGAACCCCGCCTGCCCGGTCCCGACTGGGAGCGGGTGCGGCCCCGCCTGTCGGGTATCTGCGGCAGCGACCTGTCGACGATCGACGGGCGCTCCTCGCGCTACTTCGAACCGATCGTCAGCTTCCCGTTCGTTCCCGGCCACGAGGTGGTGGGTGACCGCGAGAGCGGTGGCCGCGTCGTCCTGGAGCCGGTGCTTCGCTGCGCCGCCCGGGACATCAACCCGCCGTGCCCGGCGTGCGCCCGCGGCGAGACCAACCGGTGTCGCAACCTGGCTTTCGGCCACCTGAAGCCCGGCCTGCAAACGGGCTTCTGCGCCGAGACCGGCGGTGGCTGGGGGGCGGAACTGGTCGCCCACCGTTCACAGCTGCACCCCGTACCCGACGAGTTATCCGACAAGGCGGCGGTCATGGTGGAGCCCGCAGCCTGCGCCACCCACGGGGCCTTGAACGGCGGTGCCGGCGGGCCCGGTCACGACACCGCAGTGGTCCTCGGTGCCGGAACCCTGGGGTTGTGCACGCTGGCGGCCATCCGGCGTTGGCGCCCGGACATCGACAACGTGGTCGTCGTCGCCAAGCACCCCGAGCAGCGCCGGCTGGCCCACCAGCTTGGGGAGTGCAGCGTGGCCCTGCCCGCTGAGCTCAGCCGGGCCGTGCGCCGCCGCACCGGATCTCTGGTGCTCGACTCGGGCCAGTTGACGGGCGGCGCCAGCCTGGTGTTCGACTGTGTGGGCACCAGCGAGTCGCTGGCGTCAGCCCTGGAAGTGGTCGAACCGGGCGGCACCATCGTGATGCTCGGTATGCCGGGCGAGGTCAAGGTCGATCTGACCGGGCTGTGGCTGCGCGAGGTATCGATCACCGGCGCCTATGCCTACGGCACTGAGCGGGCGCCGATGACCGCCAACTCCTCGCCCCCAGAATCCGCGCCGGAGGCAACCGGCCCACGTCGGACTCGCAAGACCCCCCCGCCCGCACCCCATCCACGGCGAACCTTCGACCTGGCCTTCGAGTTGGTGGCTGACGCCGGCCTCGAACGTCTGGTCTCCGCCGTCTACCCACTCACTCGCTACCGTGAGGCAATCGAGCACGCTGCCAACGCCGGTCGCCGGGGCGCCACCAAGGTGGCCTTCGACCTCCGAACGACCAAACCCCTGCGCCGCATGGAGAGCCGCGAGAGCAGCTGGCCCCGTGATCGCCGCGAGAGCGCCTCCTGATGCCCCGCCCAGGATTCGTCCTCGAGGTCGATCGCAACACCCCTCCCTCCCTCTGCTGGCACGGCGAGGGCTTCAAGCTGATACGCCTGCCCAATGGCAGCCGCATCCTGTACCCGCCTGAGCCGCTGGAGGCGCTGAAGGACCCCGACGACGCTGTCCGCCAGGCACTGCTCAACCCGCTCGGGGACTGCAAGCCGCTGCCCGAGCTGCTCTTCGCAGGCATGCGGCTCACGATCGCGTTCGACGACATTTCGCTGCCGCTGCCACCAATGGCACCCCCCGACAACCGCCAGCGAGTCATCGAAGCGGTGCTCGACCTGGCCGCCGAGGCCGGTGTCGACGATGTGGTGCTCATCGCCGCCTTGGCGCTGCACCGACGGATGACCCCCGACGAGTTGCGCCACGCCCTCGGCGACCGCGTGTACGACGCCTTCGCACCCCATGGCACCCTGCTCCAACATGACGCTGAGGACCCCACCGCCCTGGTTCACCTGGGCTGTACCGACCTCGGCGAGGACGTGGAGATCAACCGCCGGGCCGCCGAATCTGACCTTCTTATCTACGTCAACATCAACCTGGTGGCCATGGACGGCGGCCACAAGAGCGTCGCCACCGGGCTGGCGTCCTACAAGAGCCTCCGCCACCACCACAACGTGCGCACCATGCTGCACAGCCGCAGCTTTATGGACCAGAGCCGCTCCGAGCTGCACTCGTCCAACTGGCGAATGGGCCGGCTCATCGCTAAGAGCGGGGTGAAGATCTTCCAGATCGAGACGACGCTCAACACCGACACGTTCCCGTCCCAGTTCGGCTTCCTCCAGCACAGGGAGTGGGAGTGGAGCCTGCGCGACAGGGCGACCTACGTCGCCACGTCGGCCGCGCTCGACCGGACCCCTCCACGCGTGGCGCGCCAGATCTTCCACTCGATCCGCGCGCCGCACGCCCTCGTGTCGGTCCAAGCGGGAGAGGTCGAGGCCGTGCACGCCGTCACGACGGCAAACGTCTGGAAGCAGCAGGGCGTCGAGGTCCGCGGGCAGACCGACATCCTCACGATGGGTCTGCCCTACATCTCCCCGTACAACGTGAACTCGATCATGAACCCGATCCTCGTCGCGTGCCTCGGGCTCGGGTACTTCTTCAACCTGTATCGCGGGAAGCCGCTCGTCCGGAAGGGCGGGGTCGTCATCCTGCACCACCCGACGCCCTGGGAGTTCCACCCCGGGCACCATCCGAGCTACATCGACTTCTTCGAAGAGGTGCTGAGCGACACGACGGACCCCGTCGAGATCTCCAAGACCTACGAGGAGTCCTTCGCCACGGACCCCTGGTACGTGCACCTCTATCGGACTGGGCACGCCTATCACGGCGTCCATCCCTTCTACATGTGGTACTGGTGCGCGCACGCGCTGAGCCATGTGAGCAAGGTCATCGTCGTCGGAGGCGAGCGGGCGGCGGTGAGGCGCATGGGCTTCACAC
>JBOGGN010000122.1:0-40905 GCA_050744165.1 Acidimicrobiales bacterium
GGTGCTGGCCGAACAGCACCACCTCGGGGTGTCGGCGCTGTTGGCGGGCTTCGAGGTCGATGACGAGACCCGACTCGGGGGTCGCCGGCCCTTGTCGGTCGGGCTCCTGACCCACCGCACCGGCGCCGCCGAGCGCACCCGGCTGCAGTCGGGCCTGGCGGGCGAAGGAGTGGACATCGTGATCGGGACCCATGCGCTCTTGACCGAGGCGGTGGCGTTCCGGGCGCTCGGCATGGTCGTCATTGACGAGCAGCACCGCTTCGGCGTCGAGCAGCGCGATGCCTTGCGCCAGAAGGGGCCCGGCGACGTGGTGCCCGACGTGCTGGTGATGACCGCCACGCCGATCCCCCGCACCGCGGCCATGACTGTCTATGGGGACCTCGACACGACGGTGCTCGACGAGCTGCCGCCCGGCCGGACCCCGATTGAGACCAGCTGGGCCCGGGGGGATCTGGAGGAGGCGGCCGCCTGGGAGCAGGTGCGCCACCAGGTGGAGGCGGGTCACCAGGCCTACGTGGTGTGCCCGCTGGTCGACGAGTCTGAGAAGGTTCAGGCCCGCTCGGCCAGCGAGGAGTTTGAGCGATTGGGCCGCGAGCAGCTGGCAGGGTTGCGCCTTGGCCTCCTGCACGGCCAGGTCGGGGCCCAGGAGAAGGAAGCGGTGATGGCATTGTTCCGGGCGCGGGAGCTCGATGTCCTGGTCGCCACCACCGTGATCGAGGTCGGCGTCGACGTCCCCAATGCGACGGTGATGGTGATCGAGGACGCCGACCGCTTCGGCATGGCCCAGCTGCACCAGCTTCGGGGGCGGGTGGGGCGGAGCCAGGACCCGTCATGGTGTTTCCTGCTCGCTGCCGGCAACACGCCCGAGTCGGAGGAGCGGCTCAAGGCGGTGGCGGCCAGCACCGACGGGTTCTACCTGGCCGAAGTCGACCTGGAACTTCGGGGCGAGGGCACGATCCTCGGGACCCGGCAAAAGGGGGTGACGGACCTCAAGCTGGCTTCCCTCCGGCGGGACAAGGACCTGGTGCAGCAGGCCCGGGAGGTGGCCTTCGCCATCGTCGACGAGGGTGTTGGCAGCTACCCCGACCTCGAGGAGGAGATCCAGGCGCTCGTCGACGAGGACGACCGCGACTACTTGTTCAAAAGCTGAGGGCATCTCGCGTCCTTCGATAACGCCCTTTTGGTCGTCCTCTAAGGGGAGCCGCCCGGCGGCGGGCCGCAGGCGGAGCACTTACCCTTGACTTCCGATGCCTCGCGACGACGCCGCCTACGCATCCAACTGGCGAGCCGTGCTGGCGGTGGACGCCGCCGTCGGGGTGCTGGCGTCGCTGGCCGGCGTCGCCGTGGCGCTCTTGGTCAGCTGGGCGATCGGAGTGGCGTTGGTGGTGCTGGGCGCCAGCTACGACGCCCTGGTGGCGGTGCGGGCCCGGCGCTGGTCCCGGCTGCGGCGGGCGGGACGAGTCGACGACACGGCCGGCCCGGAGTAGCCGGCTGTCGAGGCCGGTCCCGCCCCGCGCACAATGGACTGGTGCGAGTCGTCGGTGGCGAAGCCCGTGGCCGACTGTTTCGGGCGCCACCCGGCCGGGCCACCCGGCCGACGAGCGACCAGGTCCGCGAGGCCATGTTCGCCATCCTCGGCAGTCTCCCAACCGGCCGCCGCCTGTCGCTCGATGGCGCCACGGTCGCCGATCTCTTCGCAGGCAGCGGTGCCCTCGGCATTGAAGCCCTCTCACGAGGTGCCGCTGCCGTGACCTTCGTCGACGACGCCCCCCTCGCGGTGCGCACCATCGCCACCAACCTGGCGTCCCTCGGCCTGTCCGGTCCCCGGGCCGAGGTGGTGCGGACCGACGCCCTGCGCTGGCTGGAAACTGCCCCCCCGACCGACCTCGTCCTCGCCGACCCCCCCTACAGCTTCGACCAGTGGGCGCCGCTCGCTTCCCGACTGGCTCCCGTGGCGGGCCTGGTCCTCTTGGAGACGGGCGGTCCCCTCGACCTGGGCCCCGGCTGGGAAGTCGTCCGGGAGAAGCACTACGGCGGTACCGTTGTCCTGGTCGCCCAGCCGGTCCGCCCGCCCGGTCAAGCTCCGCGACCAGACCTTCAGGGACAAGACCTTCGAAGAAACGAGAAAGGTGACACGTGAGGACCGCCCTGTTCCCGGGGACGTTCGACCCGTTCCACAACGGGCATCTCGAGATCGTGGAAACGGCATCGCGCCTTTTCGACCATCTCGTCGTGGCGCCCATGCGCAACCCCGGGAAGACGACGCCGCTGTTCAACTCCGAGGAGCGCGCCGACATGATCGGCGAGTCGGTGGCCCACTTGTCCAATGTGTCCCTCCACCCTTTTTCCAGCCTCGTCGTCGACTTGGCCCGGGAGCTCGGCGTCGACATCATCGTCAAGGGCCTGCGGGTCGCCTCAGATGCCGAATCGGAGCTCCAGCAGGCCCAGATGAACAAGGCCACCTCCGGCGTGGAAACCCTCTTCATCCCGGCGTCGTCGGAATACGCCTTCGTGTCGTCGCGCTACGTCCGGGAATTCGCCCACTTTGGCGGAGCCGACCGCGTCGGGCCCATGGTGCCCCCGCCGGTCTTCGCCCGGTTGAAGGAGAAGTTCGCATGAGCCACCGGGGTCCGACGCCCCTGCTTCGATGATGGCCGACGGCCGCCCCGAAGCCACCGCCGAAGTCCTGCTGCGGCGGGTCATCGACATCATCAGCAACACCGCACGCTTCCCCCTGTCGTCTTCGGCCAAGCTGGACAACAAGGACGAGGTTCTCGAACTCCTCGAGGAGGCCATGGAACGCCTCCCCGAGGAGCTGCGCCAGGCCCGGTGGCTCCTGAAGGAACGCCAGGACTTCCTGGACAAGATGCAGCGCGAGGGGGAGGACATTCTCGAGGCGGCCCGCGTCCGCGCCGAGCGCATGGTGCAGCGCACCGAGATCGTGCGAGAGGCCCAGCACACCGCCCGCCGCACCGTCGAGGACGCCCGAGAGGAGGCCCGGCGGCTGCGCCACGAGGCCGAGGACTACTGCGACCAGAAGCTGGCGGCGTTCGAGATCGTGCTCGAACGGACCCTGAAGACCGTCCACGGGGGCCGCGAGCGGCTGCAGGTCACGCCGATGCCCCCCGACGAGTCGGGCATCGCGGGCGCCCTGGATGACACCCTGGCCGCCGAGGACACCTTCTTCGATCAGGACCGCTTCTGAGCAGTGAGCACGCCGCCCTTCATCGTCAACCTGGCAGCCCTGCGAGTCACCCCGGGGACCCGCCACCATCTGGTCCGTTCCGGGCCCCTGAGCGGCCTGGCGATCACGAGCAGCGCGGTGCCGGCCGGCGCTCCAGTCACGGTGGACGCCGACTTGGAGATCGTCGATGGCGGGGTGGTGGTCACCGGTACCGTGTCCGGGCCCTGGGTGGGGGAGTGCCGGCGCTGCTTGCGCCCGGTCAGCGGGCAACTGGCGGCAACGGTCCGTGAGGTCTACGAGCGGGCGCCCCGCAGCCACGGCGACGAGCACGGCGACGAGATCGACACCTACCCGCTCACGGGAGATGTCGTTGACCTGGCCCCGCTGGCTCGCGACGCGGTGTTCCTGGAACTGCCCCTGGCGCCGCTGTGCCGGGACGACTGCGCCGGGTTGTGCCCGACCTGCGGCGCCGACCTGGCCGAGGGGCCCTGCGGGTGCGCCCCTACCACCGGGCATGCGGGATGGTCGGCGCTCGACCGTCTGCGCTCGCCAGACGCCATGGGCGCCGATTCGACATAGACTCTCGACTTCGACGTTCGGCGCGGCGTCATCGGCGCGCTCACCTCCGCGAGAGTCAGGAAGCAGTCGCCGCCATGGCCGTCCCCAAGAAGAAGACTTCAAAGGCCAAGAGCCGCAGCCACCGTGCCGGCGCCTGGCGGCTGTCGGTCCCGCCCCGCAGCGTCTGCCCGCAGTGCCGCCAGACCAAGCTGCCCCACGTGGTGTGCCCCAACTGCGGCTGGTACGGGGGGCGCCAGGCCATCGACGTCTCGTAACCCTGGGTGAGCGCCAGCCCGATCGCCAACGACGTTCCGGCCTACTCCGCGCAGCCCATGCTGCCGGTGGCACTCGACGCCATGGGCGGCGACCGAGCCCCCAACGAGATCATCGAGGGCGCCCGCCAGGCGGCGGCGCTGGGGATCCCGGTGGTGCTGGTCGGCGACCCCAGCCAGCTCGGGGACACGGCCGACCTGCCCGTCGAGGTGGCCCGAGAGGTCATCTCCATGCACGACAACCCCGTTCGGGGGGTGCGCCAGAAGAAGGACTCCTCCCTCGTCAGGGCGGCGGAGCTGGTCCGTGACGGGCGGGCCTCGGCAATGGTCAGTGCCGGCAACACCGGGGCCACCATTGCCAGCGCCCTGTTCCGCATGGGGCGGCTGCCGGGTGTGGCCCGGCCCGCCATCGCGACGCCGATCCCGAGGCCCGACGGCGGCTACACCGTCCTCATCGACGGCGGTGCCAACGTCGAGTGCCAGCCGGCCTGGCTGGTGCAGTTCGCCCAGATGGGTTCGGCATTCGCCCGGCTGCGCTTCGGCGTCGCCGACCCCCGGGTGGGCCTGTTGTCGATCGGCGAGGAGAACACCAAGGGCAACCCGCTGGTCAAGGAGACCCACGCCCTCCTGGCGGCGGGCGCCGCCGGGCCCGCGGTGAAGTTCCTCGGCAACGTCGAGGGCCGCGACATCATGTCCAACGCCGTTGACGTGGTCGTCACCGACGGCTTCACCGGCAACGTGGCCCTGAAGGCTCTCGAAGGCGGCCTCAAGCTCGTCATCGCCCGCATCCTCGAGGTCATGATGTCGACCGAGGAGACCCGGGCCGCGGCCCAGGTGCTGCTTCCCGCCCTGGCCCCGATGGCCGACCAGTTCGATGCCGACACCTACGGCGGCGCCATGCTCCTCGGTGTCGACGGGGTCTGCATCATCAGCCACGGGTCCTCCGGCGCCCGGGCCATCGTCAACGCCTTGAAGGTCGCCCGTGACTCGGTGGTGGGCGGGCTGGTGGCCGAGGTGAAGGCGGCGGTGGCCGGAGGGCGCTAAGCCTGCGGTAGGGCGGTCATGAGCGGTACATTTTTCCCCGTGCCAGCCGAAACCCACGTCGAAGCGGCGTCCCCGGACCGTCGCGAGGTCTTCGAACTGATCCGGGACCGACTGGCCGACATCCTCGAGATGGAACCGGGCAAGATCACCGAAGGGGCGTCGTTCGGCGACGACCTGGGCGCCGACTCGCTCGCCTTGATCGAGCTGGTGGAGGCCCTGGAGGAGGAGCTGGGTGAGCGGACCGTGGGCTTTCGGATCGACGACGAGGACCTCGAGGACCTGAAGACGGTCCGCGACGCCGTCGACTACGTCGTGGCCAAGCTCGACGAAGGCTGAGCCGGCAGGAGAGGAGTCGCTCCTGAACGTCGACCCCGACGGCGCCACCGCGCGCCAGGCGCTGGCGCTCCGGCTGAAGTGGAACGTGGCCGACAGCGCGCTGCTGCTTCGGGCCCTGTCGCACCGCTCCTGGTGCGCGGAGACGCCCGGGGCGCGCTCCAACGAACGCCTGGAGTTCCTCGGGGACTCCGTGCTCGGCCTGGTGGTGACCGATCACCTGTTCCGCACCTACCGCACCCTGCCCGAAGGGGAGCTCGCCAAGGTGCGGGCGTCTGTGGTCAACGCCTCGGTCCTGGCGGAGCTGGCCGCCGAGCTGGCGGTGGGCGACGCCCTGCTCCTGGGCAAGGGCGAGGGCGCTTCGGGCGGGCGGGAGAAGCCGTCCATCCTGGCCGACGCCATGGAGGCCCTGATCGGGGCGGTGTACCTTGACCTGGGCTTGGACGCCGCGTCCGAGCTAGTCATGCGGCTGTTGCTCGACCGCATGACCGAGGCCGCGGCCGGCCCCGGTGGCCAGGACTACAAGACTCGGCTCCAAGAGTTGTGCGCCCGCCAGCTCGACCAGCTGCCGCGCTACCAGGTCGTCGACGAAGGCCCCGACCATGCGAAGGTCTTCGACGCCAAAGTGTGGGTCCAAGGCGACGTGCGCGGCCACGGCCGGGGGCGCTCCAAGAAGCAGGCCGAGCAGGCCGCGGCCCGGGTTGCGTGGGAGTCCCTTACGGTGGAGCTGGCTGCCGCCGCGGGCCCTACGACCTGAGCAGCAGTGCCTGAGCTGCCCGAAGTCGAGACGATCCGCCGCGACCTGGCCCGGGAGCTGCCGGGCCGGCGGATCGTGGCCGTGGCGGCGACGGGTGCTCGCTCCATCCGCCGCCACCCCGACCCGGCGCCGTTCCGGGCGGCGGTGGAGGGGATGACCGTCGATGCCGTCCGGAGGTGGGGAAAATTCCTCCTCGTCGACCTCTCCCGTCCCTCGACGGCGTCGGTCGTCGTTCACCTGGGAATGAGCGGTCAGCTGCTCCTGTCCTCCACCGCCGACCGCCACCCGCTCCACACCCATGTGGTGCTCGGCCTCGACGATGGCCGGGACCTGCGCTTCGTCGACCCGAGGACCTTCGGCGAGGTCTTCGTGGGGTCCGACGCGTCGCTGTCCCACCTCGGCGTCGACGCCGTCGACGGTCTTCGGAGCGGCGACCAGCTGGCGGCCATGCTCTGCCGACGCAATGCCCGGCTGAAGCCGTTGCTCATGGACCAGGGATTCGTGGCGGGCATCGGCAACATCTACTCCGACGAGATCCTCCACGCCGCCCGGCTGCGCTACGACCGGACGTCGGGGACCCTGACCCCGGCCGAGGTCCGGCGCCTGTTTCGGGCCGTGACCAACGTGCTGGGCTCGGCCATCGAACAGCGGGGGTCGTCGCTGACCGACGAGCAGTACCGGGACGTCTTCGGTGCCGTCGGCAGTTACCAGCTGGCCCACCGGGTCTACGGCCGCCAAGGGGCCGCTTGCTTCCGCTGCCCCCGGAGCACCATCGTCCGGGTCAAGACGGGCGGCCGCTCCACCTTCTTCTGCCCCCGCTGCCAGCGATGATCGGCGTTGGCGGCGTCACCCTTCGCCACCCCCGCTGCCAGCGGTGATCGGAGTACGCCGGGGCAACCTTCGCCACCCCCGGAGCGGCGCTGGCGGGGCACCACCGAGGCATTTTTCCCACCTCCTCGGGCATCGCAGGGCGGGACAGAAGACGGCGCTAGCTTGGCCTCACCGTGTTCTTGAAGGCGCTGACGCTGAAGGGGTTCAAGTCGTTCGCGGAGCCCACAACGCTGGAGTTCGAGCCCGGCGTGACGGTGGTGGTGGGCCCCAACGGGAGCGGCAAGTCCAACCTGGTCGACGCCGTGGCGTGGGTGCTCGGCGCCCAGGGGCCGCGGACGCTGCGCTCCACCAAGATGGAGGACGTCATCTTCGCGGGCACGCCCAAGCGGGCGGCGCTGGGCCGGGCCGAGGTGTCGCTCACCATCGACAACCAGGCCGGTCTGCTGCCCATCGGGTTCTCCGAGGTGACCCTGACCCGGACCCTGTTTCGCTCTGGGGACAGCGAGTACGCCATCAACGGCGCCCCCTGCCGGCTGCTCGACGTCCAGGAGCTGCTGTCTGACACCGGCGTCGGGCGCCAGCAGCACGTCATCGTCTCCCAAGGCCAGCTTGACGCTGTCCTCAACGCACGACCGGAGGACCGCCGCCTGATCATCGAGGAGGCGGCCGGGGTCCTCAAGTACCGAAAGCGCAAGGAACGGGCCGAGCGGCGACTTGAGGCCACCGAGGGCAGCCTTCTGCGGCTCCAGGACCTGCTGCGCGAGGTGCGCCGCCAGTTGCGCCCGCTGGAGCGCCAGGCCGAGGCCGCCCGGCGCCACGATGTCCTTGTCGAGGAGCTGCGCCTCATCCGCCGCCACCTGGCCGGCCGGGAGCTGGCGGTGGTCGAGGCCCGGCTGGCGGCCGCGGCCACGACCCGTGTCGACCTGGTCCGGGCCGAGGACCTGTGCCGCTCCGAGCTGCGTTCCCTGGACGAGCAGGTGAGCGAGGTGGAGCAAGCCCTGTCGGCGCTGCGCCAGCGGGCCGACGGGCTGGACCTGGGCGAGGCTCTGTCGCGCGCGGAGCGGCTCGGGGCCACCGCCCGGGGCCTCGGGGCGCTCATTACCGAGCGCCGGCGGGCGGTCGAGCGGGACCGGCTGGCGTCACTCGACCAGGACGTGGTGGCCAACCTGGAGGCGGAGGCGGCGCAGGTCACCGCCGACCTTGCCGCCACCGAAGCCGACGCCACCGCGCTCATGCCCCAGGTCGACGACCTGGTGGTCTCCGAGGGGGAACTGGAGGCCGAACAGCGGGGCCTCGACCGGCCCCAGCCGGGCCCGAGCGCGGTGGCCGAAGCCTCCGCCGCAGGCGAGGTCCGGGCCGAGTTGGTGGCCCTCCGGGGCGGCCTGGCGGGCACCGAGGGGGAGTTGCGGCGCTTGGAGGCCCGGTTGGGTCAGCTGTCATCACGGGAAGAGCGGCTGGCGGGGGAGCTGGCCCGGATGGCCGACGAGGAAGCAGCCGACGAGGCGTCGGCGTTGGCCCTGGCGTCCGAGTTGGCAAGCTCGGCCCGCGAGCGGGACGCCGCGGAGGAGGCGCTCGAATCGGCCGAAGCCTCCCGGCGGGCGGCCGAGGGCGAGCACCACCGCTGGACGGCACGGGTCGAGGCGCTCAACCTGGGCCTGGCCGAATCCCGGGCCCGGGCGGGCGTGGAACGCCTGGCGGACTTCGACGGCGTGGTGGGCACCCTCATGGAGTTGGTGGAGGTCGACGAGGGCTGGGAGACAGCGTTCGAGACCGCGGTTGGCGAGGCGGTAGCCGCAGTTGTCGTCGACGGGCTGGAAGCGGCTCGCAGCTGCTTGGCCCACTTGCGGGCGCTGAATGTTCCCGGGGCGGTCCTGCCGCTCCTGGAGGCAGGCGGGGGAGAGGCGGCTGGGCGGGGGTCAGACCTCCTGCTCACCGGCGGTGGGGACGGGACAGGCGAGGCGGTGCGGGCCCATGTGCGGTCGGCGCAAGCGTCGGTGGAGCGGCTGTTGGACCAGCTCCTGGCAACCGCGGTAGCCGTTGACGGGGACTGGACGGCGGCACTCGACCTGGCCATGGCGTCGCCGGGACTGGTGGTGGTCACCCGCGCTGGTGACCGTTTCACGGCGACGGGGTGGAGCACGGGAGGTGCCGGCACCGGGGGCGCCACCGGCGCCGCCCTGGAGGAGGCGTCCCGCCGGGCGGCCGAGGCGGAGGTCGAGGTAGGCGAGGTCCGCTCCCGAGTGGTCGCCGCTCGGGCGGCGGCTCAGGCTCTGCGCCAGCGCCAACGGGAGGCCGAGCGGCTGCGCGACTCGCTGGCAGCCCGACGTCGAGGCAGGACCGATGCCCTGAGCCGGGCCGAGCGAGAGCGGACGGAGGCGGCGGCCGAGCTGGCTTCATCCACCGGCCACCGCTCCGAGCTCCAGGCTCGGCGCGACCGAGAGGCGCAGCGGGTGGAGCAGCTGGAGGAGTTGCTGCCCCGGCTGGAGCAGCTGGCCGCGGCCAACGCCGAACGAGCGGCGATGGAGTCCGCAGCGCGCAACCGGCTGGCGCAGCGGGCCGCGGCGCTGGCGGCACTGCGGCGCGACATCGAAGTGCGGGCGGCGGGACTGGAGCAGCGCCGCTCCCTGTTGACCGGGCGCCTCGAGGAGATCGAGGCCCGGTTGCGCAACCACGCCGAACAGCGCGACCAGGTCGCCGCCCGGCGCGAGGAGCTCGACCGGCGCGGCCGGGTCATCGAGCGGCTGGGGCGGCTGGTGGCCGACCGGGTGTCGCTGCTGGACGGCCTGGTGGGCCGGCTGCGGGCAGCCCGCAGCCAAGAGTCGCTCGAAGTCCAGGCCATCACCTCGCGCCTCGACGGGCTGCGGCGGGAGCGGTCGGCGTCGGAGCGCCACCTGGCCGAACTGCGGGAGCGCCAGATGCGGGTGCAGCTGGACGAGGCCGAGGCCAACGTCCGCCGCGACGCGCTGGTGGAAAACGTCCGCCGCCAGTTGGACTGCGAAGTCGAGGAGACCCGCAACGCCGCCTGCCCGGAGCTGCCGGCCGGGTCCGGCCCTCCCGGGCGGGCCCGGGATCTGGAGCACGAGATCCGCCGCATGGGCCCCATCAACCCACTGGCGATGGAGGAGTTCGAGGCGTTGCAGGAGCGCCAGCGATTCCTGGAGGGCCAGCTCGAGGACGTGCGTTCGGCCCGCCGGGAGCTGGGCAAGGTGATCCGGGCGGTGGATGCCGAGATCGTCGAGGTCTTCGGCGCGGCCTACGCCGACGTGGCTGACAACTTCGAGAAGTTGTTTGCGACCTTGTTTCCAGGCGGCCAGGGGCGCCTGCGCCTCACCGATCCCGATCACCTGCTCGACACCGGAGTCGAGGTCGAGGCCCGCCCCTCGGGCAAGAACGTCCGCCGCCTGTCGCTCCTCTCGGGCGGTGAGCGCAGCCTGACTGCCCTGGCGCTGTTGTTTGCCGTCTTCCGCAGCCGGCCCTCACCCTTCTACCTGATGGACGAGGTCGAGGCGGCCCTCGACGACGTCAACCTGCTGCGGTTCCTCGACCTGCTGAAGGAGTTTCGCCAGGAGGCGCAACTCCTCGTGGTGAGCCACCAAAAGCGGACCATGGAAGCCGCAGATTGGCTCTACGGGGTGACGATGCAACCTGGCGGCTCCTCCCGAGTGGTGAGCGAACGAGTGACGTCGTCGATGCCGGGTGGGGGCACACCGGGTGGTGGCACACCGGCTGGTGGCAGGCCCGTGGCGGCTGAGGTGGCGACCGCCTGATCCGGCTCGGCCGGGGCCCTTCCTGGGGCCTCGATGGGCTCCAGATAGGCTCCCCCTCGCGATGGTGATCGTAATCGTGGTGGTGCTGGTACTGGCGCTGGCCTTGTCGCTCACCGGCGTTGTCCTCCAGCGCCGGGGCTCACGCGGGCCCGAGCTGGAGCCGCCCCCTTCGGCGGGCGACGAGGAATCGGACTCTCTCGACACGACGACTGTCGAGCCGGAGCTGGGCGAGGAGCAGATCGCCGAGATCGAGGCCGCCCTGGCCGAGGCGGCGGCCGTCGAAGGCGAAGCCGCCGAGGAGGAGGCGGTGCCGGCAGCGGTTCCGGAGGTCGAACCCCCGGCGCCACAAAAGCCCAGCTTCCGGGAGCGGCTGGGCAAGGCCCGCACGCTGTTTTCGGGCTACCTCGGCTCGGTCCGCTCCCGAGGCAAGATCACCGATGAGACCTGGGACGACCTCGAGGAGGCCCTGATCCTGGCCGATGTCGGTGTCGAGACGACCGCGGCCGTGCTCGACGACCTTCGGGGACGGCTGAAGGCCGACGGCCTCACCGATCCGGACTCGCTCCTGGCAGCGCTCAAGGCGGACCTGGTAGGGCGCCTCGGCGGCGCCCGGGCTCTCGGGTTCGAGGCAGGGTCGCTCAACATCTGGCTGTTCGTAGGCGTCAACGGGGTGGGCAAGACCACGACCATCGGCAAGCTGGGCCTGCAAGCCGCCAACCAGGGCCGCTCGGTGATCATGGCGGCCGGCGACACATTCCGGGCGGCGGCGGCCGACCAGCTCGAACTGTGGGCCAAGCGGGTCGGCGCCGACCTGGTGCGCGGCGCCGAGGGCGGCGATCCGGGGGCCGTCGTCTTCGATGCCAAGCAGCGCGGCGCCGCCCGGGGCACCGACTTGGTGTTGGCGGACACTGCCGGGCGGCTGCACACCAAGGTCAACCTGATGGAGGAGCTGAAGAAGGTGCGCCGGGTGGCCGAGCGCCCCCCCGGCGTCCTATCGGAGGTCCTGCTCGTCATTGACGCCACCACGGGTCAGAACGGCCTCGTCCAGGCCAAGGAGTTCGCCGCCGCCGTCAGTGTCACTGGTGTTGTGCTGACCAAGTTGGACGGCACTGCCAAAGGCGGCATCGCCTTGGCGATCCAAACCGAGCTCGGCCTGCCGATCAAGCTGGTCGGGCTGGGGGAGGGGCCGGAGGACCTGGTGGAGTTCGACGCCGAGGAGTTCGTGGACGCCATCTTCGGCTGAGGTTCCCCGGGGGCCACCCCCCGAGAAGCGCGTCGCCATCGGGTACCCTCGCAGGCTGCATGTTTTCGTCGCTGTCAGACCGCCTTGACGCTGTCGTTTCGAAGCTGCGCAATCGCGGCCGGCTGACCGAAGCCGACGTCGATGAGGCGCTTCGAGAGATCCGCCTCGCCCTTCTCCAAGCCGACGTCAACATCAAGGTGGTCCGGACCTTTGTCGCCCGCGTCAAGGAGCGCACCGTCGGCGCCGAGCTGTCGAAGAGCCTCACGCCCGGCCATCAAGTCGTCAAGATCGTCAACGAGGAACTGATCACCATCCTCGGCGGCGGGCCGCTGAAGATCAGCTACGCCTCCCGGCCGCCGACAGTGATCCTGCTGGCCGGCCTGCAAGGTTCGGGCAAGACCACCACGGCGGGCAAGCTGGCCCGCTGGTTCAAGCAGCAGGGGCGCAATCCGTTGTTGGTCGGCGCCGACCTCCAACGTCCGGCCGCGGTTGAGCAACTCCGGGTTCTCGGCGGCCAGGTCGGTGTTCCCGTGTTTAGCGAGGCGTCGGACCCCGTCACGGTGGCCAAATCGGGCCTGGAGGAGGCTCGCCGGGTCGGCAAGGATGTGCTGATCGTCGACACGGCCGGACGGCTCGCCATCGACGAAGAGTTGATGGAAGAGGTCCGCCGGATCTCGGTGTCGGTCGAGCCCCACTACACGTTCCTCGTGATCGATGCCATGACCGGCCAGGACGCGGTCAATGTGGCCGGCGCCTTCCACCAGATCCTGAACCTCGACGGGGTGATCCTGACCAAGCTGGACGGCGACGCCCGGGGCGGCGCCGCCCTTTCGGTCAAGGAGGTGGTGGGCAAGCCCATCGCTTTCGCCTCGACCGGTGAGCGCCTCGACGACTTCGAGCCCTTCTACCCGGACCGCATGGCCGGGCGCATCCTCGGCATGGGCGACGTCATGACCCTCATCGAGAAGGCCGAGCAGAGCTACGACCAGGACGTCGCGGCCAAGGCCGCGGCCCGGCTGCAAGAGGGTTCCTTTACGCTGGAAGACTTCCTGGAGCAGATGCAGGAGGTCAAGAAGATGGGGCCCCTGTCGGGCCTGGTGGGGATGCTCCCAGGCATCCCCAAGGAGTTGAAGAACGCCAACATCAGCGATAAGGAATTGGCACGGGTCGAGGCGATCATCAACTCCATGACCTTGACCGAGCGTCGGGAACCGGCGGTCATCAACGGGTCGAGGCGGCTGCGGATTGCCAACGGGAGCGGCTCCAGCGTTTCAGAGGTCAACCTGCTGCTCAAGCAGTTCAAAGAGATCGAAAAAATGATGAAACAGTTCAGCGCCGTGCCGGGCCTCGGTCGGCGCCTCAACAAGAAAAAGAAGAGGAAGGGCCACTGAATCATGGCCGTCAAACTGCGCCTCATGCGCATGGGAAAAAAGAAGCAGCCGACGTACCGGATCGTGGCGGCCGACAGCCGCTCGCCGCGAGATGGCCGCTTCATCGAGATCCTGGGGACCTACCAGCCCCGGGCCGAACCGTCGGTAATCGCACTCGACGCCGAGAAGGCGGCTCGCTGGATAGCCGACGGCGCCCAGCCGACCGAGCGGGTGGCCAAGCTGCTGCGTCAAGCTGCGGCCACCCAGCCCTCGGGGACGTAGTCGGGTGACTACCGATGCAGTCGGCACCGATGGTCAGGTGACGGGGGATCAGGTCAAGGGCGCCACGGCTCGCGAGGTGCTGGAATACGTGGCGAAAAACATCGTCGACGACCCCGATGCCGTCGTCATCGACGTCGAGGAGGGCCGGCGCGGCGACGTCCGCCTGTCGCTCCGGGTGTCCCCTGACGACATGGGCAAGGTGATCGGACGGCGGGGACGAGTCGCCCAGGCGATCCGGGCCGTGGTGCGGGCCGCCGGCGCGCGCGAGGGCGTCGAGGTCATCGTCGACATCGTCGATTAAGGGTTCGTGGTGGCCAGCCCGCCGCTGCTCGAGGTCGGGCGGGTCGTCAAACCGCACGGCCTGCGGGGCGAGGTAGTCGTGGCGCTGGTGAGCAACCGGCCTGAGCGCATGGCGGCGGGTTCGGTGCTTGACGCCACCGGTCGGGCGCTGGTGGTCGACCACGCCAGACCGTTCGAGGCGACGGGGACCGGACGGTGGCTCGTCGGCTTCGAGGGGATCGGCTCGCGAGAGGCCGCGGAGCCGTTGCGGGGCCTGGTGCTGAAGGCCCCGCCGCTCGACGACCCCGGGGCGATGTGGGCCCACGATCTGATCGGAGCGCTTGTCGTTTCCGTGGGTGGTGAGCTACTGGGCACCGTCGAGGCTGTCGAGGCCAATCCCGCCAGCGACCTCCTGGTGTTGGCCGGCGGGGGGCTCATCCCGCTGCGCTTTGTCGTTGACCATGGCGATGGGCGGGTCACCGTCGACATCCCGCCGGGCCTGCTCGACTTGTGAGGACTCGGCGTCGTCCGGGCTCGGCGGGGACTGAGCTCGGGGAGGACCGGCGTGCGGGAGGACCGGGTTCGGTGACGTCCCGGTGAGGATCGACCTGTTCACCATCTTCCCGGACCTGGTGTCGCCCTGGCTGGACGCCAGCCTGATCGGCAAGGCCCGCGCCGCGGGTGGCCTCGACCTGCGGGTCCACGACTTGCGCTCGCTGGCGAGCGACCCGCACCGCTCAGTCGACGACGCCACCTTCGGAGGTGGCCCGGGCATGGTGCTGGCGCCGGAACCGATCTTCGCCGCCGTCGAGGCGGCAGAGCCGCCGCGCCCACTCTGGCTGCTGAGCCCCGCCGGCATCCGCTTCGACCAAGCAATGGCCCGCTCCTTTGCCACCTCGGCTGGGTTCTCCCTGTTGTGCGGGCGCTACGAGGGTGTCGACCAGCGCGTCGCCGACCACCTGGCCGACGGCGAGTTAAGCGTCGGCGACTTCGTGCTGGCGGGCGGGGAGGTGGCCGCGCTGGCCGTCGTCGAGGCCGTCGCCCGACTCGTGCCCGGGGTGATGGGAAACGCTTCGTCGGCCGACGAGGAAAGCTTCTCGGGGGACCTGCTGGAGTACCCGCAGTACACCCGGCCGGCCGACTTCCGGGGCTGGGTGGTGCCCGCGGTGCTGCGTTCGGGCGACCACGGCCGCATCGCCCGCTGGCGCCGGGCCCAGGCCCTTGCCCGGACACGGGATCGCCGGCCCGACCTCCTTGCCTCCCGGGGCGGCGTGTCGCCTGCCGAACGGCTGCTGCTGGCCGAGTTCGACCTGCTCGGCGGGCCTGAGTCGCCGCCGGTGGTGAAAAACCCCGGAAATCCTCTATCCTGAGCGTTCCCCGCCCGTTCTCGCCGCGAGGAGTCGCGCCCCATGAACCCGACCGACATCATCGACCGCGCCAGTTTGCGAGACGACATCCCGGATTTCGTCCCCGGTGACACGTTGAAGGTCCACGTCCGAGTGGTCGAGGGCAATCGGGAGCGGGTGCAGATCTTCCAGGGCGCCGTCATCCGCCGCAGTGGCTCGGGTATCCGGGAGACCTTCACGGTCCGCAAGATGAGCTTCGGCGTCGGCGTGGAGCGCACCTTCCCGGTGCACTCCCCGGTCATCGCCACCATCGACGTGGTGACCCGAGGCGACGTTCGACGGGCCAAGCTGTACTACCTCCGGGACCGCACCGGGAAGGCGGCCAAGATCAAGGAGAAGCGGGCCGTCCGCTGACGGTCCATGGCTGACGCCGCGACCACCGCTGTTGGCGGCGCAACCACCAAGGACGGGTCGCGGCGCTTTTACGAACTGCCCATCCTGGTTGTGGTGGCCGTTGTCATTGCCATCCTCATCAACACCTACCTGGCGCAGGTGTTTTATATCCCGTCGGCGTCGATGGTGCCACAGCTGCATGTGAACGACCGGGTGGTCGTTTCCAAGCTGGCCTATCACCTCCACGCGCCGCGGCGGGGAGACATCGTCGTGTTTTCGGCTCCGCCACAGGAGCAAGGAGCCCACGCCGGCTCGTCCAACCCGATCGGTCGGACGTTCCAGGCCATCGGGCGGGCCCTCGGAGTCTCCGAATCGAAGACCGAGCTCATCAAGCGGGTGATCGGCCTGCCTGGCGACACGGTCCAAGGCCGGGACGGACATGTCTATGTCGACGGCCTCCAACTCACCGAGCCGTACCTGCCCCCGACCGCGGTAACCGATGACTTTGGGCCGGTCACCGTTGCGGCAGGCCACCTGTGGGTCATGGGTGACAACCGGACCAACTCCAGCGACAGCCGGGTGTTCGGGCCGATCCCGGTGTCCAGCATCGTCGGGCGGGCGATCTGGAGGATCTGGCCTCTCGACCATCTGTCGTTCCTTTAGGCGGTCCGGTCTCTCGGCGGGGTCCGGTCTCTCGGCGGTGTCCGGGACGAAGTGGTCATCCTCGCCGTGGTCATCCTTGGAGTGGTCATTGAAGTCGGCCGCCGACGCCGTAGCATGGGTCCATGACGACCGGCGTGCGGTATCGCACCGCGAAGGTGGGCGGCCAAGAGAGCGGGCCGAGCCCGGCAGGCAGCGAGGTCGGGACGGTGTTTCGGTGAGCGCCGAAGACCTTGAGCGCTACGAGACCGAGATCGAGCTCCAGCTCTACCAGGAGTACCGCGCCGTGCTCCCGATGTTCCGCTACGTGGTGGAGACCGAGCGTCGCTTCTACCTGGCCAACGACGTGGTGATGGAGGCCAAGGGCGAGGCCGGTCGCACCTACTTCGAGATCAGCCTGGGGGACGCGTGGGTCTGGGACATGTACCGTCCTGCACGGTTCGTCTCCTCGGTGCGGGTGGTCACCTTCAAAGACGTCAACGTCGAGGAGCTCCCAGAGAAGGAGCTGTAGTCATCACCACTCCCGATACCGGCCGACGGGCCCTCGGTCAGGCCGGCGAGTTGGCCGCGGCCGTCTGGTATGAGGCCCGCGGCTACGAGGTCGTGGCCCGGAACTGGCGCTGCCGCGACGGCGAGTTGGACCTGATCCTGCGCCACGGCCGGACTTTCGTCTTCTGCGAGGTCAAGACCCGTACCACCGACGCGTTCGGCGTGCCGGCCGAGGCGGTCACCGCCCAGAAGCGGGCCCGGATTCGTCGCCTGGCCGCCCGGTGGATCGAGGAGGCGGCACCGTTGCGACCCCGGGAGATCCGTTTCGACGTGGCCGCCATTCTCGGCGGTGACCTGGAGATCATCGAAGGCGCCTTTTGACCGAGCCCCGGTGAGCGACTCGACGAGCGGCGGTGCCGGTGGGTTGTCGATCGAACGTCGGTGGGCGCCCGCCACTCAGGCGGTTCGTCTTGGTCGACCGGAGGGGCCGGGAACGCCGGTAAATGGCCCCGTGGCGCTGTCCTCCACGTTCCGCGCCGGGGGGACGTCGGTGTACGGCAGGGACAACAACGCCACTTGGGAAGCCTTCGAGGAGGTGCTCGGAGCGCTTGAAGGTGGTACCGCGCTGGCCTTCGCCTCGGGGATGGGCGCCATCTCCTCGATCTTGGAAACGGTGCCCGTTGGGGGTTCGGTCGTGGTCGCGGGCGACGCGTACAACGGCACCCGGCGATTCCTCACCGACGCCGCCCACCGTGGCCGCCTCGTGGTTCGCAACGTCGAGGTCAGCGACACCGAGGCCACCCTCGCCATCTGCGAGGAGGTGTCGCCCGGTGCTTCGGTCGGTGGCAAGGCTTCCGACGCCTGGCTGTGGTTGGAGTCGCCGACGAACCCTCTCCTGGCGATCGCCGATCTGCCGGCGCTCATCGAGGGCGCCCACAGCCTGGGGATGACGGTGGCGGTCGACAACACCTTCGCCACGCCCCTGCTCCAGTCGCCGCTCGAGCTTGGTGCCGACGTCGTCGCCCACAGCGCCACCAAGCTGATCTCCGGCCACTCCGATGTCGTCATGGGCGCGGTCATCACCTCGTCGGCCACGATGCTCGAACAGCTGCGGATGAGGCGATCCCTCCATGGGGCGATCCCGGGACCGTTCGAGACGTACCTGGCGTTACGCGGCCTTCGCACGCTGCCCGTCCGCCTCGAACGGGCTCAGGCCACGGCGGGTGACCTGGCCGAACGGCTGGTCGCCCGCCGGGGCGTCACGGGCGTCCGGTCTCCCGGACGCACCGACCATCCGGGGCACAAATGGGCGGCCCGCCAGATGCGCGGCTTCGGCGCCATGCTGTCCTTCGAGGTCAACGGCGGCTCGGAGGCCGCTGAGAAGGTGTGCCAGTCCGTCACCGTGATGACCCATGGGACCAGCCTCGGCGGAGTCGAAACCCTCATCGAACGGCGGGGCCGGTGGCTCGGCGAATCCCACCTCCCGCCGGCATTGCTGCGCCTGTCGGTCGGCCTCGAGGACCCCGACGACCTGTGGTGGGACCTCGACCAGGCGCTGGAGCGGGCGCTCGCCGGCTGAGCGATCATCTCCGCCTCTGCCTCCGCCTCCGCGGCCACGAGTACGCCAGACCATAGCCTCCGCTGCCCAGTACCTTCCGAGCTGGGTTCTCGGTGTTACAAGTAAGGCATCGAAGGCCGTGGGTGGAGAAGCCAGGCTGACCGACGTCAGCCGCGCCCGGGCCGCCGTCGAGCCCGGTGCTCCCAGCAGGGACTGTGCCAGTGACGTCGAAGGTCGGGTGCCTCCCGTGGGACAACCACCACATGACCGGTCCGAGGCGCGATCTCCTGCTGGCAGCCCGGGCACAGGTACGCCTTGCGCGCCTGGAACGGCTGGATGCGCCGGACCTCGACGTCGCCGAAGGCGGGATCGATCAGCGCGGGATCAGTGCCCACAACAGCAGCCCGGCGACAACCGCGAACGAGAACGCCACGATGAGGTAGTCGGATTGGCGTCGACGCTGAGGACGGTACGGGTTGAAGCCCACCACGGGAGGGTACCGCCCGGCGTTGGCCGCCCGGCATAGGGTGAGCCCGTGGAGACCCTGCTGGTCGAACGTTGCGATGGTGTCGTCACCGTCACCATGAACCGGCCCGCCAAGAAGAACGCCGTGAACCCCACCATGTGGCGCGAACTGGCTGAGTGCATCGATGAGGTAAGCAGGCGCGGAGAGGACCGGGTCATGGTGCTTACCGGGGCAGGCGGCGCCTTTTGTTCAGGCGCCGATTTGGCCGAGGTCGACTCCACAACCCAACCGTTGTCGCTCATGGCTCAGGTGGGCGATGTGGCACTGGCGTTGCACAGGATGCCGAAGCCGACGATTGCCAAGGTGCCGGGAGTGGCGGCGGGCGCCGGGTGCAACATGGCGCTCTGCTGCGACCTGATTGTTGCGTCCGACGAGGCACGCTTCTGTGAGATCTTTTCCCGGCGAGGGCTTTCGCTCGACTTTGGAGGGTCGTGGCTGCTTCCCAGGCTGGTGGGAATGCACCGGGCGAAGGAACTGGCCTTTTTCGGGGACATGCTGGCGGCCAAAGAGGCGTTCGATCTCGGGCTTGTGAACCGGGTCATTCCGGCGCTGGAAATCGACGAATTCGTCGATGGCTGGGCCCACCGGTTGGCGGCGGGACCGCCGATCGCATTGTCGATGACAAAGGCGCTCCTGAACCGATCCCTCGAGATGCCATTTTCTGAGGCGGTCGACCAGGAGGGGAGATGCCAGGTGATCAACTTCTCGACCGCCGATACCGCCGAGGCGATGGTCGCATTTCTGGAGAAGCGCGAACCGCGATTTCAGGGTCGCTGACACTGCGGGTTGGGGGTTCGGCGGGCTGAGCTCCTTCAGGCCCTCGTTGGGACGGGAGAGTCGCCGGAAGTCATTGGATGTCACAGGGCACCGGTAGGGTGCCCAAAGAACACCTCGAGCCGGCCGGCGCCTCCTAGTGCGGCCCTCCTACGCAACCCACTGACCGAGGTGACCCCTGTGCTCGCGACGATTCCTTCCGCCACCCTGCTCGGCGTCGACGGCCTCTCCATCACGGTGGAGGTGCACACCACCGGCGGGATCCCGTGTTTCGCCGTCGTCGGGCTCCCGGACGCGTCCTGCCGTGAAGCGCGCGATCGGGTACGGGCGGCGCTGATGTCCAGCGACCTGCCGTGGCAGAACCGCCGCGTGACGGTGAACCTGGCTCCCTCCGGGTTGCGCAAGTCCGGAGCCGGCCTCGATCTGCCCATCGCTATCGGTCTGCTGGTGGCCGCGGAGGCGCTCACACCGAACGAGCTCTACGAGACGGCGTTCATCGGCGAACTCGGCCTCGACGGGTCGATCCGGGCAGTTCCCGGCGTGCTCTCGATGGTCGACGCGGTCGACGCACGTACCGTCGTGGTGCCTCCGGCGTGTTACGGCGAGGCCTGCGCCCTGGCTCGACATCAGGTCCGGACCGCCAAGACGCTTCGAGAGCTCGTCGACTGCCTGCTCGGGCGGCGCCGTTGGAGCGCCCCGGCCCTGGCCGAAGACGCACCCGCGGACTGCACGCCCGACCTGCGTGACGTGCGGGGCCAGCCTCTGGCGCGGGCCGCGGTCGAAGTGTCGGCCGCGGGCGGTCACCACCTTCTCATGGTCGGGCCACCGGGCGCCGGGAAGTCGATGCTGGCCCGGCGTCTGCCCGGGCTCTTGCCGCCGTTGACCTCCGCTGAGGCATTTGCCACCAGCCGCATTCATTCCGCGGCCGGCCTGCCTCTGCCGGCGACGGGGCTGCTGCGGCGGCCGCCATTTCGGGCTCCGCACCACGGCGCATCAG
The DNA here is from genome assembly GCA_050744165.1 of Acidimicrobiales bacterium. GTDB lineage: Bacteria > Actinomycetota > Acidimicrobiia > Acidimicrobiales > Palsa-688 > JBOGGN01. The sequence continues at coordinate 20,664 of JBOGGN010000122.1, forward strand.
CAGTGTCCCTCGTCGGCGGCGGCGCCTCGACGATGCGCCCGGGGGAGATCTCCTGCGCTCATTTCGGGGTGCTGTTCCTAGACGAGCTGGGGGAGTTCCCGTCCTCGGTGCTGGACACCTTGCGACAGCCCATGGAGGAGGGCGAGATTCGGGTCTCCCGGGCTCATGGGAGCGTCACCTTCCCGGCCCGCTTCCTCATGGTGGCTGCCTTGAACCCCTGCCCCTGCGGCGAGGGCACCACTCCGGGGGCTTGTCGATGTCTGGAGCAGGCCCGGCATCGATATGCCGGCCGGGTCTCGGGGCCACTCCTCGACCGATTCGACTTGCGGGTCACCGTCGACAGGCCTGACGTCGCCCAGCTCCTGCCGAGCGACCCGGAGTCGGCGACACGCGAAGAGACCACGGCGACGGTGGCCACCCGGGTGGCCGCGGCCCGCCAGGTCGCTGCCAGCCGTGGCGTCCGCTGCAACTCCGAGATTCCAGGATGGGCGCTCGACGACGCGGCGCCGCTGACGCCAGGCGCCCGCAGCCTGCTCGAGTCCCGGCTGCGCCAAGGGCGGCTGAGCGCCCGCGGCCTCGATCGAGTCCGACGAGTGGCGCGTACCCTGGCCGACCTCGACGAGCGCACCGGGCCGGTCACCGAAGACGACATCTGCGGTGCCTTGGTGCTGCGAGCTGAGCCGTTCCCGGCCGCGGTGGGCGTCGTCGAGTGAGCGCCTGCGGCCATCTCCCGCCCGAGGCCTTTGCTGCGGCGCTGGCCGATCTCCCCGGTATGGGCCCGACCCGGCTGGCTGGCCTGCTCCGTCAAGACTCGCCGCCCGCGATCTGGCAACAGGTGGCGCAAGGCCGCATCCGGCGCCGGACCCGAGCACCGCGAGACGCTGCCGAGTCACCCAGCGCGGATCCGTCGGAGTGGGCACTCGCCGCCGCCCGGGTTGACGTCCAGCGCCGTTGGCAAGCCATCCGGCAGGCCAAGATCTCAGTCCACTATCTCGGCGGAACGGGTATGCCATCGGTGCTGGCCGAGGATCCGCAGGCGCCCGGAGTGCTGTTCTGTCAGGGTGCGCTGGAGGTCCTGCGCCAGCCTCGCGTCGCCGTGGTCGGGACCCGCCACTGCACTGGCTATGGTCTCGACGTAGCCCGGAAGCTCGGTCATGACCTCGCCGCCGCGGGGGTGTGCGTCGTGTCCGGTCTCGCCCTCGGGATAGACGGGGCCGCGCACGAAGGTGCGTTGCAGGCCACAGGTGGTGCCGGGCCACTCGGGATCGCGGCCAGCGGCGTGGACGTGCCCTACCCGCCCCGGCATGCGGCGCTTTGGGGCAGGGTGATCCAGAAGGGTGCCATCGTGTCGGAGACGCCCCCGGGCCGCCAGGCGCAGGCGTGGCGTTTTCCAAGCCGCAACCGGCTCATCGCCGCCGTGGCCAGAGCCTTGGTTGTGGTCGAGTCCCACGCCGGGGGCGGTTCGATGCTCACCGTGGCCGCGGCCGCCGAACGAGGGATAGAGATCTTGGCGGTTCCCGGGCCGGTCAACTCCCGAGCGTCGGAGGGCACCAACCAGCTCCTGTACGACGGCCTGGCGCCAGCGCGCCATGCAGGCGACGTTTTGGCCGCGCTCGGCGACCTCCGGCCCTGGCCGCCACCGCTGGCTGGCACCGGGGTGACGGGCCTCGGCACCAAGGACAGCACGGCGGGGGACTCAGCCGCCGGCGGACGGAGTCGATCCGCGCGGTCGCTGCCTCCGCCTCAGGCGGCAGGTCGTTACGAGGTGGCGGCACAACCGACGCCAAGCGCAGGCGCCGGTGCGCACGGCCAACGCCAGCTGCTGGCCTCCGCCGGTGGTCAACCTCCGGCGGGCGCCGCCAACCGTTCGTCCAGTACCGCCCGGCTCGAACCCGCGCTGCGCCGGGTCCTCGATGCAGTGGACACGACTCCGACGCCCACCAGCCTGATCGCGACGCGCACAGGCCTGCCGCTCAGCGCCTTGAGCAGCGTTCTGATCCGGCTCGAGGCCTCCGCCTTGGTCAGAGGTCAAGGGACCTGGTGGGAGCGATTGCCGAAATGACGCTCTCGGCCGCCAGCTGGTGACTAGCTTCGGCGCATGTCATGGCGGCTGGACGACTTCGAGCGATCGCTCAGTGACGTCGCTCGCAACAGCGTCCTCGCGTACCGCGGCGACGTCCGCGATTTCATCGAGTGGGCCGAGCGGGGGCAGATACAGGGTCCGGAGCGGGTCAGCCGCTTGGTTCTGCGGCGGTATCTGGCCTACCTGACCACGAGGGGACTCGCCAAGACCAGCATCGCCCGCAAGGCTTCCGCCCTCCGGCGCTATTTCGACTGGTTGCGCCGCCAAGGGGTGCTGACCACCGACCCCGCGGAGCGCATCTCGGCCCCGTCGGGCCCGAGCCGCTTGCCAAGGGTGCTCGGACCGAGCGACCTGGACGCCCTGCTCGACCATCCCCCGCTGCGGGCCACGGAGCAGCCACGGGAAGTACAGCAGCGCGATACCGCGGTCCTCGAGTTGCTGTACGGCTCGGGATTGCGGGTCGGGGAGCTGTGCGGGCTGCGGATCGGCGACGTCGATATTCGCCAGCGCATGGTCACCGTGTGGGGCAAGGGATCCAAACAGCGGCGGGTTCCCATCAGCCGCCCCGCTGGCGACGCCGTGGCGGCCTGGCTCCAAGGCGGCCGCGCCGCCATGGCGACGGCCGAAAGTCCGGCCGACGCCTTGTTGCTCAACCGCCGGGGCCGGCAGCTCGGTCCCCGCGACGTCCGGCGGCTCCTCGACCGCCGAGCCGCCTCACCTACCCACCCCCATGCTCTGCGGCACAGCTACGCGACCCACCTCCTCGATGGGGGCGCCGACCTTCGCGTCGTGCAGGAGCTCCTCGGACATGCCAGCTTGCGGACGACTCAGGTCTACACTCATGTGAGCAAGGAGCACCTACGCGAGGTGTACGGGGCCAGTCATCCGCGGGCATGAGCGAATCGAAGTGTTGAGTCAGGAACAAGAACGGTCGACGATCGAGGAGTGTTGGGCCGAGTTCAAGCGAACCGGCAGCCGTGACGCTCGTGATCGATTGATCGTTCACTACTCGCCACTGGTGAAATACGTCGCCGGCCGGGTGTCGGCCGGACTCCCGCACAGCATCGAGCAGGCGGACCTGGTCAGCTACGGCATCTTCGGGCTGATCGACGCCATCGAGAAGTTCGACACGTCACGCAACATCAAGTTCGAGACCTACGCCATCACCCGGATCAAAGGCTCGATCATCGACGAGCTGCGGTCGATCGACTGGGTTCCCAGGTCGGTCAGGGCCAAGGCTCGGTCAGTGGAACGGGCCTACGCCAAGCTTGAAGCCGAGTTGCTGCGGACCCCGACCGACGCCGAAGTCGCCCAAGAGCTCGGCATCAGCGACGACGACCTGCAGCAGATCTTCAACCAGATCTCCTTCGTCGGCCTCGTGGCGCTCGACGAGGTGCTCTCCAGTGGCAGCGGGGACCGGGGGGAGACGACGACGCTGGTCGACACCATCCCCGATCGGGGCGACGGCCCCGTCGCCGCCTTCGAGGTGGAGGAGATGAAGCAGCTGCTGGCCGGCGCCATCAACCGCCTCGGTGACCGGGAGAAGATCGTCCTCACCTTGTACTACTACGAGAGCCTGACGCTGGCGCAGATCGGCGAGGTGCTCGGGGTCACCGAGAGCCGTGTCTGCCAGATCCACACCAAGGCAGTCCTGCAGTTGCGCTCCCGGTTGAGCGCCCCGCTTCGCGACAGCGCCTAATCCGCCGAGATCTGCCCAGATCCACTCGGAGCCGACCCGGGCGACGGCGCTAAGGGCCCCCGAGCGGCGGTCCGGGACCCCCGAGCTGCGGTAGCCTGGCGGGCGGTCCGGCAGTTGGCCGGCCGAGACGCGCTCGCGTGCACCCACGGTCGCCTGTTGGTTGGGCGCAGCACGCGGGTTGGACCAACCGATGGGAAGGAGCAGCCGTGGCCGTCGTCACTATGAAGCAACTACTGGAAGCCGGGGTCCACTTCGGCCACCAGACTCGTCGCTGGAATCCGAAGATGAAGCGCTTCATCTTCGGAGAGCGCAACGGCATCTACATCATCGATCTCAACCAGACGCTTGAGCAGATCGACGTGGCCTATTCATTCGTCCGCGACCTGGTGGCGGGCGGCGGCACTGTGTTGTACGTCGGTACCAAGAAGCAGACCCAGGATCCCATTTCCCGCTATGCCGAGCAGAGCGGCATGCCGTACATCAACGAGCGCTGGCTTGGCGGGATGCTCACCAACTTCACCACCATCTCCGGCCGGGTGAAGAAGATGCAGGAATACGAGCGCATGAAGGCGGCCGGCGACTTCGACGCCATGCCTAAGAAGGAAGCGCTCATCCTTTCGCGAGAGCTCGAGAAGCTGGCCCGCAACTTGGGTGGCATCCGCAACATGACCCGCCTGCCCGAGGCCGTGTTCATCATCGACACCAAAAAGGAACACATCGCGGTCACCGAAGCCAACAAGCTCGGAATTCCGATCGTTGCCGTCGTTGACACCAACTGTGATCCGGATCTGATCCAGTACGTGATCCCGGGAAACGACGATGCAATCCGTGCCGGCACCTTGCTGTGCCGGGTCATCGCCGACGCAGTTGACGAGGGACGTTTCATCGCGGCCCGGCGGGCGGCCCGGACCAGCGCCGCCGCCGGCGGCCCGAGCGCCCCCGATCCGCAGGAGGAAACCCGCCGGTCGGAGCAGCAGCGCGAGGCGCGGCGCCAAGCCGCATTGCAAGCCCAAGAGCGCGAGGCTCGTATGGCCGCGCAGCGGCGGCAGAGCGACGCCGCTGGCGGCGGGCAAAGCCGCAGTGGGCTCCCGATCCCGCCGCCGCCCTCAGCAGCGGCGCCCGCCCCGGCAGCGCCCGCCCCAGCCGGGCCCGCCCCCACGGGCGCAGACACAACCACGACCACAGAGGAGTAGGAACACCACAGATGGCAGAGATCTCTGCGAAGGATGTCAAGGCGCTACGGGATGCGACCGGTGCCGGCATCCTCGACGCCAAGAAGGCGCTGATGGCGACCAACGGCGATCAGCAGGCGGCGGCGCAGCTGCTTCGGGAGAAGGGTTTGATCAAGGCCGAGCAGCGGTCAAGCCGCGAGGCAGCCGAAGGCGTCGTCGCGGCAGCCGTTGTCGCCGAGACGGGAGTCGCGGCGCTGGTGCAGCTCAAGTCGGAGACCGACTTTGTCGCCAAGTCACCTACCTTTATCCAGCTGGCCAACGACCTGGCGGCGGCTGTGGCACAGGAGGGTGAGGGAGCCGTTGACGTCCGCAAGGACGCCATCGACGACCTCCAGGTCAGCCTGCGGGAGAACATCCAACTCGGCAAGGTGGTCCGCTTCGAGGCGGCCCCGGGGAACGTCCTGGAGCACTACCTCCACATCCAGTCCGGCCGCGGCGTCAACGGCGTGCTGGTGGAGCTCGCCGGGGGCAGCGAGGAGTTGGCCCACGACATCGCGGTGCACATTGCCTTCGGCAAGCCGACCTACCTGCGGCGCGACGAGGTCCCGGCCGAGGAGGTGCAGATCGAGCGGGAAACGCTGGACACCCAGACCCGCAACGAGGGCAGGCCCGAGGCGGCGGTCGCCAAGATCGTGGAGGGCAAACTCCAGGGCTGGTACAAGCGGGTCCCCGGAGGCGTCCTTCTGGAGCAGCCCTACGCCAAGGACGACAAGCAGACCCTGACACAGGTCCTGGGATCGGCGACGATCGTCCGCTTCGCCCAGGTCCTCGTCGGCGAGTAGGGCCCGAGCGAGGAACGTCGTCGCCTCGATGGGCCAGCCGTCGCCCCCGTGGAAGCGGGTTGTGCTCAAGTTGTCGGGCGAAGCCTTCGCCAGCGCCCAGGTCGACGAGACCATCGACGGGGCCGTCGTGGCCCGCATTGCCAAGGAAATCACCGAGGTCCGCACCGAACTGGGCACCGAGGTGGCGGTGGTGGTCGGCGGGGGCAACATCTGGCGCGGCGCGACCGGCTCCGGCGTCGGCATGGACCGCGCCACTGCGGACTACATGGGGATGCTGGCGACGGTCATCAACGCCCTCGCCCTCCAAGACGCCTTGGAGCGCGAGGGCCAACCCACGCGGGTCCAAACGGCGATCCAGATGTCCCAGATCGCCGAGCCCTATATCCGCCGGCGCGCCATGCGCCACCTAGAGAAGGGCCGAGTGGTGGTGTTCGCCGCCGGCATGGGCAACCCGTTCTTCACCACCGACACGCCGGCCGCCTTGCGCGGTGTGGAGATCGAGGCCGACGTGCTCCTGAAGGGAACCCACGGCGACGTCGATGGGGTCTACACCGCCGACCCCAACGTCGACCCCACGGCCACCAAGCTCGACGAGATGACCTATGACGAGGTCATGGCCCGGGGTCTGCGGGTGATGGACCTGACCGCCATCACGTTGTGCAAGGAAAACGCGTTGCCGATACTCGTGTTCGGGATAAAGGAGCCGGGCAACCTCCGACGCGCCGTGCAAGGGGACCGGATCGGTACGCTGATCCGCTGATGGACGAATCCTTCGTCGAAGCCGTCCTCGAAGACTGCCGAGACAAGATGGCCAAAGCGGTTGGTCACACCCAGGGCGACTTCAGCTCGGTGCGCACCGGGAGGGCCGCGCCTGCTCTAGTCGAGAAGTTGAAGATCGAGTACTACGGAACTGAGGTACCGCTGCAACAGGTCGCGGGTATCCAGGTGCCCGAAGCCCGCCTCATGGTGATCACGCCGTATGACAAGTCGAGCCTGAAAGCCATCGAGAAGGCGTTGCAGCAGTCGGACTTGGGCATCAACCCAAGCAATGACGGTGTCGTGATCCGATTGGTGTTCCCGCTGCTCACCGAGCAACGGCGCAAGGAGTTGGTCAAGGTCGTCCATCACAAGGCAGAAGATGGCCGGGTGGCGGTGCGCAACCTGCGGCGTTCGGCCCGCAAGGACCTCGAATCGCTGGAGAAGGACGGGGAGATTTCCTCCGACGAGCTCGATCGGGCCGAGAAGGAGCTGGAGAAAATGACCCACGAGTTCGTGGTCGACATCGACCGCCTCCTCGAACACAAGGAGAAGGAGCTGCTCTCCGTCTGACGGCCGCCGCCCGTCGATGCCTCGGTCGATGGCGTTGTCCTGGTATTTTGCCTATTTGTCGGGCGTCGGTCGCATCCTGCGGCGCTGATCGGCCCCCGAGGGACCGGGTTCCGACCGAGAGGAGGCCAAGTGGACGAGCGCCATGAGCGAGACGATCGGCTCCCGCGCCAGCAGGCCGAGGGTGTGCGGATCATTCGGGCCGAGGAAGCACAGGCGGCGCTGGATGCAGGCCAGGCATCGGGACGCCGGCCCGAGGACGAACCCCGTTTCGGAGACGTCCCGCCGCCCCCAGAGGGCCCCCGGTCGCCTCATCGCTTCCCACTACCCGAGTCGGTCGATCCGGCGTCCGCCGTGCCCAGGCCGGCCGTTCGTCCACCCGAGCGCAAGGTGACCGGGAGGTGGGGGCGCAATAAGGAGCCGGTCGTCGCCCGACCGCCGGCGCCACCTCGCGTAGTCCGGCTTCTGGCCCCCGAGCCCACCGCGACCCTGGGGGCCGACCCGGCCTCAGCTGGTGTCAACGCAGGGCTTCCAGGCGCAGACGCGCGCTCTGGAGACTCTGGACAGCCACCAGTGCCGCCCAAGCCGATGCCGGTCGGTGTCGCCGCCGCTTCGCCTTTCCCCGTAGGCGGAGCCGGCGCCGTGAGTGGTCCCAACGACTGGACACAGCCGGCAAGTGGGCCACATCCACCGCCGGTCGCTCGGCCTGCCTCCGCCCGGCCTGCCGGCGCCGGTCCCACCTCCGGCGTTGGGTCGGGGGCCGCCGTGGGTGCTTCGCCCGGCTCGTGGATGGCGGGATCTGCCGGCCCTACCGTGCCCGGCCCCGTTGGGGGAGGCCCCCAAAGGCCGCCTGCTCCGCCTGCTGGCGGAGGGCCGCAAAGGGCACCTGCTCCGCCTGCTGGAGGAGGATCCCAAAGGCCGCCTGCTGGCGGAGGACCGCAATGGCCGCCTGCACCGCCCGTTGGGGGAGGTCCGCAATGGCCGCCTGATCCGCCCCGTGGGGGAGGACCGCAAAGGCCGCCCACCCCTTCGCCCACAGCCCCGCCGGCTGGCTGGTCCTCTGCCGCCGCTCCAGGAGGTTGGTCCTCGGGATCGGTCCCGCCTTCGGGTGACATCGGTGGCTTCGGTGGGGCCGCCACGCCCGGTGGGGGGGTGCCCGGTCCCGGGCGGCCCCGCGAGGGGATGCCGGCGGGGATGGCACCGCCGGGCCCGGTCAACTCCTCCCGTGACCCAGGTCCGCCCGCCGACGAGCGCCCTCAGGCTCCGTACCCGGATCTGGCCCCTCCCGAGGAAGGGATCAACGTCCGTTCTGGTTCGATGCCGTCGCTCCAGCACTGGACGGATCCGCCCACGGGCGAAATACCGTTCGTGCTGCCCGATCGCGAGCCGTCCCAGGGGGAGGAAATGGCCGCCTGGCAGGCGCTGGGCACCCGGGGTCTTCGATGGCGCGACGAGGCCTCGGACTGGGACGACCTCGACGACGTCAGCCAGCTCGGTGGCGACGAACCCCGGCTGGGCGCGCTCGACACCACCCGCTCGGAACGCTCCGACATGTTCTCCTTCGACGAGCAGTTCGAAGCCTTGAGCGACCAGCGCGCCGCCCCCGCCGGGCCCGCACCGGTACCTCCGCCCCCGCCGTCGATGCCCCAAAGCCGCGCCCCGGCAGGCTCCCAAACTGAGCGTCCCCGAGGCGCGCCCACGCGGCGCACCAGCGTCCATCGCGGCGAGGGCCGGCCGGGCAGTACCGGTGGCGGCGGGCGAGACCTCAAGTCGGCGGCCGTGGTCGGCGGCGGCCTGCTCATCGTCCTGATCGTCGCCTACGCCATCGGCTCGGTCGCCCTCATGGTGCTGTCCACCATCGTGGTCACCGCCGCAGCCCTCGAGATGTACAACGCCATCCAACACCGGGGGTTCCGGCCCGCCACACTGCTCGGCGTCTGCGCCACGGTGGCGGTGATGCTGACCAGCTACGGCGGCTTGCGAGGGACCGTGGGCGCCCCCCTCATCCTCGTACTGGTGATGGTGATGTCCCTCCTTTGGTACATGTTCGGTGTCGTCGACGCCCGTCCGGTAGTGAACGTCGGCCTGACCGTCATGACCTTCGTCTGGGTCGGCATCTTCGGCTCCTACGCCTCGCTCTTGCTGAGCGAGCACAACGGCAAACAGCTGTTCCTCCTGCCGATCCTGGTCACCGTGGCCGCCGACATCGGGGCCTACTTCATCGGCAACTCCATCGGGTCACGTCCGCTGGCGGCTGGCATCAGCCCCGGCAAGACATGGGAGGGGGTGCTGGGCGGCGCCTTGTCGGCCATCGTCTTGGCGTTCGCCTTGTCTCGGCTCTCGTTCATGAGCAAGGTGTGGTCGGGTAGCCATGCCCTGCTGCTCGGCCTGGTCATCGCCATCGTCGCCCCGCTCGGAGACCTATGCGAGTCGATGGTCAAGCGCGACCTCGAGCTCAAGGACTCGAGTTCGCTCCTGCCCGGCCATGGCGGCGTCCTCGACCGCTTCGACGCCGTGCTGTTCGTCCTGCCCGCGACCTATTACCTCCTGCTGTACCTCAAACTGGGCTAGGGCCCGAAAGGAGACGAGGTGGAGGGCGACAACATGATCAGTTTGCTGCTACCACGGTCTCCGACTCATCGTCGTCCACGTAGTCTGCTCACGGTTCCTTAGTGCGACGGCGGCTCTTCTTCGGCGACGCCCAGTGAAGGACGATCGGTGAAGGGATATCGGTGAAGACCGTCAGCTTGGTCGGTTCCACGGGGTCCATCGGTACCCAGGCGATCGACGTCATCTGCTCGCAACCCGACGACTACCAGGTCGTCGCCTTGGGCGCTGCCACCTCGGTAGACCTTCTCGGCGAACAGGCGTGGCGGCTCCGGCCGCAGCGGGTGGCAATCGGTGACCCAGCCCGGGCGAGCGAACTTGAGGCGCGGGTGCCCCCAGATACCGAAGTGCTGGCCGGCCCTGGGGCCATGGCCGAGATCGCCCGCGGGGCCGAGGTGGTCGTCAACGCAGTGGTGGGCTTCGCGGGCTTGGCGGTGACGCTGGCAGCCCTGGAATCGGGGCACCGCCTGGCGCTGGCCAACAAGGAATCGCTGATCGCAGGCGGGCCGGTCGTCCAGCAGGTGCGCTCGACGCCGGGAGCCGAAATCGTGCCGGTCGACTCCGAGCACTGCGCCATCCACCAGTGCCTGCGGGCGCTCGGACCCGCCGAGTTCGCGGCCATAGCACCCCGGCCGGTGCGGAAGTTGCTCTTGACCGCCAGTGGCGGCCCGTTTCGGGGCCGATCCGCCGACGAGTTGGAGAACGTTACTATTGAGGACGCCCTGGCCCACCCGACATGGCGGATGGGGCCCAAGATTACCGTCGACTCCTCGACGTTGATGAACAAAGGCCTCGAAGTCATCGAGGCTCACGAGTTGTTCCACATCGGCTACGACCGCATCGACGTGGTGGTCCACCCGCAGTCGATCGTCCACTCCATGGTCGAAACGATCGACGGTGCCATTTTGGCCCAGATGTCCCTGCCCGACATGCGACTGCCGATCGGGTACGCCTTGGCCTATCCCGACCGCCACGCCGTCGCCTTCGGTGCCATCGACTGGAAGGCGCTCAGCCGCCTCGACTTCGAGGTGCCCGACCGGCAAGCCTTTCCGTGCCTTGGGCTCGCCTACCACGCCGGGCGCGCCGGTGGCAGTGCGCCGGCGACCTTGAACGGCGCCAACGAGGTGGCGGTGGCCGCCTTCCTCAAGGGCCAGATCCGGTGGGTCGATATTCCCTCGGTGATCGACGAGGTATTGGGCTGCCACGACGTCTGGACACCGACATCGGTCGACGACGTCCTCGCTATCGACCGTAACGCCCGCCTGCGGGCCACCGAAGCGCTCGAGCGGCGCTGCCAGGCGACGCTGGCATGAGCTGGATCAGGACCGAACCGGGCGCTGGCGGCGACCCGGGCGACGGACCCGCTACCGACCGCATCCCCGCTGCCAACGGCGCCCCACCTCCGGGCGCCTTTGCCCCGACCAAGCCCGGCAAGTCCCGCTTCGTCCCCTCCTCGTTGAAGCCCCCCGGGCCGGGATCGGGCTCCCCGGAGCCGTCCGACGCCGGGTCCGCGGGACCCAACCCGGGCGACGCCGCTCCCGGGGCCGGTGCGGACTTGGGTCCGGCTGGCAACCAAGCCGCCTCCGTCCTGCGCCTGGTGTTCGTAATCGCCCTGGTCGTGGTGGTCTCCACCCTGGCCGGGGTGGGCAAGACGGTTGCGGTGCTGGCCGCCATCATCCTGATGATCGTGCTTCACGAGTTCGGGCACTTCATCATGGCCAAGGCCGCCAAGGTCAAGGTGACCGAGTTCTTCGTCGGCTTCGGCACCCGGCTGTGGTCGATTCGCAAAGGAGAAACCGAGTACGGCGTCAAGGTCCTCCCCCTCGGGGGCTACGTGAAGATCATCGGGATGAACAGCCTGGAGGACGTCGAACCCGCTGACGAGCCCCGGACCTACCGCCAGCAGCCGTTCGGGCGCCGGTTGTCGATCGCGGTGGCCGGCTCCGCCATGCACTTCCTGATTGCCTTGTTGCTGCTCTTCGCCATCTTCTTCGCCATCGGTGACCAGGGCTTCTACGTCAACGCCCCGAGCACTGACCTCAAGGTGGCCCAGATCGACGGCCTGGTCGGCAGCCCGAGCCCGGCCCAGGTGGCCGGCTTCAAGCTCGGGGACCGCATCGTCAGCATCGACGGGCGCACCTTCCCCGACGACAACGCCATGACGAACTACATCCGCAGCCGGCCCGGCCAGCGGCTCGACTTCGTCGTCGAACGCCAAGGCCACGACGTGCACCTGTACCCGGTGACCGCCGACCTCTCCAAGGTCAAGGTCCAGTCGTCCGCAGGGGCGCCGCCGCCGACCTCCACGCCCGAGGGGTTCATCGGGATCTCGCCCGAATCGATCCCGATCCGGTTCGGGTTCTTCGAGTCCTGGAGCCAGGCGGGCGGGTCCTTCGTGCACATCGGCGCCTTCACCTTCGACGCCCTGGGCTCGCTGTTCAGCCTGCATGGGATCTCCAGCTACGCCCATATCCTGGTCAACAAGAAGGCAGCCGACGCGCCAGGCGCCCTGCGTTTCGAGTCCCCAGTGGGAATCACGGTGCTCGCCCAGCAGGCGGCCAGCAGCGGCCTGGAAGACGTGCTCAACCTGCTGGTGCTGATCAACATCTTCGTGGGGATCTTCAACATGGTCCCCCTCTTGCCCCTCGACGGTGGCCATGTCGCCATCGCCGTCTACGAGAAGCTGCGCAGCCGTCGCGGGCGGCGCTATTACGCAGATGCTGCCAAGATGTTGCCGTTCGTGTACGCCACGCTGGCGGTGATCGCCTTCATCGGCGTCTCGGCGCTGTTCCTCGACCTACGTGACGTCCTCCACCTGTCGCTGATCCCACTCCTGAGGTAGGCCATGACCGCGACGACCAACGATTCTGCCCTGCCCCCGCCGGGCACCCTTCGCTGGCCCCGCCGCCCCACCCGTCAGATCATGGTTGGCCCGGTCCCGGTCGGGGGTGGGTCCCCGATCACGGTCCAGTCGATGACGATCACCAAGACCGCCGATGTCGACGGGACCCTGGCGCAGATCTATGCCCTGGCGGCGGCCGGGGCCGACATCGTGCGCTGCACGTGCAACGAGCGGGCCGCGGCCGAGGGCCTGGCCCGCATCGTGCCCCGCTCCCCGGTACCCATCGTGGCCGACATCCACTTCCATGTGGAGATGGCGCTGGCCGCCCTTGAGGCCGGTGTCCAGTGCTTGCGCCTCAACCCCGGCAACCTGCGCAAGCCCGAGGAGATCAAGATGGTGGCCCGGGAATGCCGGGACCGTCACATTCCGGTGCGCATCGGCGTCAACGCCGGCTCCCTGGACCGCCGCCTGTACGAGAAGTACGGCGCCGCCACCCCCGAGGCCTTGGTCGAGTCGGCCCAGCACGAGCTGGCGCTGTTCGCCGAGGTGGGCTTCGAAGACGTGAAGATCCCGGTGAAGGCGTCCAACGTGGCGCTCATGATCGAGGCATACCGGCAACTGGCTGACGTGACCGACCACCCACTGCACCTGGGGGTGACCGAGGCCGGGCCGCCGCCGGCGGGCCTGATCAAGGCGACCGCGGGCATCGCCACCCTCTTGGCCGAGGGCATTGGTGACACCATCCGCTTCTCGCTCACCGCCGACCCGGTCGAGGAGGCCAAGGCGGGCCGGCAGCTGCTCGAGGCTCTCGGGCTGCGAAAGCGCAAGAACGTCGACTTGATCGCCTGCCCGAGCTGCGGGCGGGCCGAGATCGACGTGTACAAGGTGGCGCAGGAGGCGATGGCGGCCTTCGAAGCGAAGGCCCTGCCCATCCAGGTGGCGGTGATGGGCTGCGTGGTGAACGGCCCGGGCGAGGCCAAATCCGCCGACCTTGGCATCGCCGCCGGCCGTCACCGCGGCCACCTGTTCATCCGAGGCCAGATCGTGCGGGTCGTCCCCGAGGACGAGATGGTCGAGGCGCTCGTCGCCGAGGCCGAGCAGCTTGTCAAGGAGGGGTTCGACGCCCGTCTGGCGGCGGCCGACGCAGGCGCCGAGGCCGAGGCCGACCGGCGGGCCCTGCTCGACCTGCAGGGCAGCGACGCCAACAACAGCGAGGCGCGCGTCGAGCTGATCGACAAGCGCCTCGACCAGCCGAAGGAGGACTGAGGCTCAGGCCGGAGCCGAACGCCCGGGCCGACCCCCTGGGCCGACCCCGTGGGCCGAACGGCGCCGGACTCCCGCATCGGTGCTGTATCACGCGGCCGCGGCCAGGGCGCCGCGAGCCCAGCGGACGACGTCGTCCGGGGACATCGTGCGATCGGCCTGGAGCATCGTCCAGCCGGCTGCCGCCAGGCGGTTGCGCCGGCGGGCGTCTTTGGCTCGGGCCAGCGGGTTGTCGTGATCGCGGGCGCCGTTGTATTCGATGCCGACCTTCGGGGGCGGCCAGGCGATGTCGACGAGCATGACGCCGTCGTCGTCGGTCACCTGATAGTCGAGGGTGAAACCGGTCAGACCCGCCCGGGTCAGGCGCTCGCAGATGACTCGGCAGGCGGGGCTGTCGAAGTGGCCTCCGACCGCCAACGCCCGCTCGCAGAGCGTGCGCAAGTTCGGACGGGGCCCGTCGTGGGCCCGATCGATCCACGCCAGGACGTCGTCGAAGGTGGTCACGTGCCGCTTGACCAGATCGTTGGCCACCCGAGCCACCAAGTCGGGGTGTGAGGCCCTGGCGACTTGGACGACCGCCAGGGCCGGGACCACTACCGGGAGGTTGCGACAGGTCGTGACGGCATCGGTGCGGTCGAGCCGGGACGAGTGGGTGGTGACACCGGCGAGACGGCGTTGTTGGTGATCAAACGTCGTCACCTCGAGGCAGGGCAACACGTGCGCTGTGCCCCAGACCGCCACGCCGGCCAGATGCGACGCCGCGGCCGTCGGTCCCAGGGCGAGGCAGGCGGCCAGCAGCGCCTGGTCGTCGGAGGTGCTACCGGCGACGGCGTAGACGCCCCGATGGATGCGGACCAGCCGTCCCGCCCGCACCGCCCAGCGAATCCAATCCTCGGTACCGCCAGCCTGGAGCACTTGTGCCGTCGTGACGAGCCCTTGCTGGGTTCCGGCGGTAGCTGTAATAGCATGCCAAATGATGGAGTTCATGGAAATGCATCCAACCAGATGGCTGTGACGGCCACCCTGTCGCGCCGGTCCCGCGAAAATCCAAAGCCAGGCCGCCCCGAAGGCAGCACACTGGCGGGCATGGACCTGGAGTTGCGCCCCGTTGCCGAGGAGGAGGCCGCGGCCTTCACCCGTGCCACCTACGTGGCCTTCGGCGGCGTGCCCAGCGAGGAAAGCCTGGCCCGGGCGGTGGACCGCTTCGACGCCGACTTCGCCTTGGCGGTGCTCGACCATGGGCGGATGGTGGCCACCACCAGCGCCTACCGCCTGGAGATGACCCTGCCCGCGCCCGCTGGCCAGACGATGCCCCGGGTGGCCTGCGCTGGGGTGACCGCGGTCGGCGTCATTCCCACCCACCGCCGCCAGGGGTTGCTGCGCCGCCTCATGGACCGCCAGCTTCAGGACCTTCGGGAGCGGGGCTTTGGTGTCGCCGCGCTGCTGGCGTCGGAGGCCACCATCTACGGGCGCTTCGGCTACGGGCGAGCCCAGCTGTCCCAGGCGCTGGCCATCGAACGCCGCCACGCCGCCTTCACGCCCGAGGCCGAGGCGCTGGCCGCCTCCGGCCGGGTGCGCATCATCGAGCCCGACGAGGCTGCCAAGGTGCTGCCCTCGCTTCACGACGGGGTCCGCGGCGTGACGCCCGCGGAGATGAACCGCAGCGCGACCTGGTGGACCTGGCACCTGAAGGACCTCGAGCGGGAGCGGGGCGGCGGCGGTGCCCGTATGTACGCGGTCCACGAGTCCGATACCGGCGAGGCCGACGGGTGGGTGAGCTACCGGGTCCACGACAGCTGGCCGCTCGGCGGCGTACCCCGCTGGAAGGCTGTGGTCACCGACCTGGTGGCCGCGGCCGACGCCACCCGGGCCGCCCTGTGGCGCCTGGTGCTCAACATTGACCTGGTCGAGGAGGTCACCGCCCCCCTGGTGCCAGTCGACGACGCCGTGACCTGGCTGCTGGCCGACAGCCGCCGGGCCCGGGTCACCGAGGTGGCCGACCACCTCTGGCTGCGAATCCTCGACGTGCCCAAGGCACTCGCGGCCCGGGGCTACGGCAGCGACGAGCGCCTGACGATCGAGGTGACCTCGCCCGATGCCTCGGCGGCCGGGCGCTTCGTGCTGGAGACCGCCCCAACGGGAGCCGCCTGCCGTCCGGCCAGGGCTGGGGAAAAGGCGCAGCTCCGCTTGACCCTCGCCGACCTCGGAGCGATCTACCTCGGTGGTGTGGCACCGAGCGTCCTGGCCCGGGCCGGGCGGGTCCATGAGCTCCAGGCGGGTGCGTTGGCCGCGGCCGATCGGGTCTTCGCCAGCCCCCGGGCCCCGTTCTGCTCGCTGCACTTCTGAGCGCCGGACCGCCCCCGGTAGCCTGACCCGCCATGCCCCCCGAGCGAGTCCTTACACCACGCAGCGAGGATTTTCCCCGCTGGTACCAGGATGTCATCGCCCGTGCCGAGCTGGCCGACAACGGACCGGTGCGGGGCACCATGGTCATCCGGCCCTACGGCTACGCCATCTGGGAGCGCATCCAGGCCGAACTCGACGCCCGCATCAAGGTGGCGGGGGCCGACAACGCCTACTTCCCGCTGTTCATCCCCGAGTCGTACTTCAAACGGGAAGCCGAGCATGTGGAGGGCTTCAGCCCCGAGCTGGCCGTGGTCACCATCGGCGGCGGCAAGGAGCTGGAGGAGCCCGTCGTCGTTCGGCCGACCAGTGAGACCATCATCAACACGTATTTCGCGAAGTGGGTCCACAGCTACCGCGACCTGCCGCTTCTGATCAACCAATGGGCCAACGTGGTCCGCTGGGAGCTGCGGCCCCGGTTGTTCCTGCGGACCAGCGAGTTCCTATGGCAAGAGGGGCACACGGCCCACGCCAGCCAGGACGAGGCCCGGGCCTACGCCCTGCGGATCCTCACCGACGTCTACGAGGACGTGATGGTCGACGTGCTGGCGGTGCCGGTCCACCTCGGGGTGAAGACGGCCCGGGAACGCTTTGCCGGCGCCATCGCCTCGTGGACCTGCGAGGGAATGATGGGCGACGGCAAGGCGCTGCAGATGGGCACCAGCCACGAGCTGGGGCAGAATTTCGCCAAGGTGTTCGGCACCACCTTCTCCACCGAGACTGGCGCCTTGGATCACGTCTGGCAGACCTCATGGGGAGTCTCCACCCGCCTGGTCGGAGCCTTGATCATGGCCCACGGAGACGACCACGGCCTGCGCCTGCCTCCGCGCCTGGCGCCGACCCAGGTGGTCGTACTCCTCATCCGCGAGGAGGCCCGCCAAGTGGCCGAGGGGCTCACGGCCAACCTGCGGGCGGCCGGGCACCGGGTGCATCTCGATGACCGGATGGAGCAGTCCTTCGGTCGGCGGACGGTGGAATGGGAGCTGAAAGGCGTTCCCCTGCGCCTGGAGGTTGGGCCCCGTGACGTCGCCCAGGGCCAGGTCACGGTGGTGCGGCGGGACACCGGGGTGAAGCGCCCCGTTCCCCTCGGCTAGGTGGTGGCCGCCGCCTGGCAGGACCTGGCCGGCATCCAGGCGGCGCTGCGCCAGGAGGCGGCGGAGCACCGGGCGGCCCGCACCGTCGCCGTGGCAAGTGTCGACGAGGCCGTCGAGGCGGCCCAGGGCGGATTTGTGACGCTTCCCTGGGCAGCGGTCGGCGAGGCGGGGGAGGCACGGCTGGGCGCGGCCGGGGTCACGGTGCGCTGCCTGCAGCGCCTTGACGGGAGCCTGCCGGCCCACGCCGAGGAGGACGGCCTGGTGGCGTTGTGCGCTCGGGCCTACTGACGCCGTCCTGACCGAGGCCGACGCCAGCCGGGGAACGCCGGAAGATAGGTGTCCGGGGCTATACTTGAGCGGTCGTCTCTCCCCGAGGCGACGCGTGGTGTGTCTGGCGTGGGCCTTTCCGACGGCAGGATTCTGCGACGGCAAAGGTGCCCACGCTTTTGTTTGCACCGAGTTTGATTTCCCTGGGTTTGGTTCCTTGACGAGATGGGAGGTGGTGAATGGTGGTTCCGGCACAATCGATCGGTGAGCTGGTCCAGCCGCTTGTCACCGCCGCCGGCCTCGAACTCTGGGATGTCGAGGTCAGCCCGGGCAATGTGCGGGTGCTCGTCGACCGCCCCGGCGGCGTGGACCTCGACGCCTTGGCTGACCTTCACCGCCGGATGGCGTCGGTGCTCGACGACTGCGACCTGCAAGTGTCGAGCCCGGGCGTGGAGCGAGTGCTGCGCACGCCAGCTCACTACCGGCAGTACCTAGGGGCCACGCTGAGTGTCAAGGCGGCGGAGCCGATTGACGGCTCGCGCCGTTTCGAGGGCGTGCTCCAAGAGGTGGGCGATGGGGGCATCACCCTCGACATCTCCGGGCGCACCCAGAGCTTGGCCTACGACCAGATCCAAAAGGCCCACAGCGTGTTCGTCTGGGGGCCGCGACCGCGGCCGGTTGCCAAGGGAGGCGCCCGATGAAGGACAACTTCGCCTTCTTGGAGGCCCTCCAGCAGATCGCCCGCGACAAGGGCATCTCGGTCGATGTCCTGCTCGACGCACTGGCCAACGCCCTGGTGGCGGCCTACAAGCGCATGCCGGGGGCGGCCGAGGAGGCGGTGGTCACCGTCGACCCCGACTCGGGCGACATCCGGGTCTACGGTCAGGAACTGGACGAGGACGGCAACGTTGTCCGCGAGTGGGACGACACCCCGAAGGACTTCGGGCGCATCGCCGCCCAGACCGCCAAGCAGGTCATCCTGCAGCGCATCCGGGAAGCCGAGCGGGACCTCAAATACGAGGAGTACGCCGGCCGCGAGGGCGACATCGTCACCGGCATCATCCAGCAAAGCGACAACCGCTACACCCTGCTCGACCTGGGCAAGGTGGAGGCACTGTTGCCGCAGGCCGAACAGGTCCCCTACGAGCGTTATGAGCATGGCGCCCGGCTGAAGGCGTACATCGTCGAAGTCCGCAAGACCACCAAAGGTCCCCAGATCGTTGTCAGCCGGACCCACCCGGGCCTGATCAAGCGGCTGTTCGAGTTGGAGGTCCCCGAGATCAACAGCGGGGTGGTCGAGATCAAGGCGGCGGCCCGGGAGCCGGGCCATCGAACCAAGATCGCGGTGTGGTCCAACGACTCCAACGTGGATCCCGTTGGGGCCTGCGTCGGTGCCCGGGGGGCCCTGGTGCGCATGGTCACCAACGAACTGCGGGGCGAGAAGGTCGACATCGTTCCCTACTCCGACGAACCGCGGGAGTTCGTCATGCGAGCACTGCAGCCGGCCAAGGTCAAGGAAGTCCACTTGGACGAGGAGACGGGCACGGCGACGGTGGTCGTGCACGACTTCCAGCTGTCGCTGGCCATCGGCAAGGAGGGCCAGAACGCCCGCCTGGCCGCCCGGTTGACGGGGTGGCGTATCGATATCAAGAGCGAGACCCAGCTGGCCGAGGAGGAGGCCTACGCCAACCAGGAGTGGGCCGAAGGCGAGTGGGTTCAAAGCGATACCGGCGAGATGATCTGGCAACCCGCGGAGGGCGGCGAGGCGCTGTCGGCCAAGGCTTGGGCCGAGAGTGAGGACGGCGGATCGTCTGCCGCCGGCAGCGGGGAGGAGGCGGTACCGTAGGCCCGGACCCGGGCCTGCCAGCCCGCCGGGAGGCACCGGCGAGGCGGGTGGGGCCCGTGCGGACCTGTGTCGGCTGTCGGTCGGCGGCCCCGGCGGCAACGCTGGTACGGGTGGCCCGGGACAGAGCGGGATCGCTGGTCCTCGGCCGGGGCCACCCCGGGCGAGGTGCCTGGCTGTGCGATGCCGGGGGTGGGGTGCCCGAGTTGGGTTGTTTGGAGCAAGCGGCGCGCCGACTGGCGTTCAGCCGGGCCTTTCGGGCCCGGGTGGGCGACCAGGCGGTCGAGACGCTCAGAAGGACAGTACGAGAACGTGAGAGGATAGAGATGGGTGTGGCCGCCGGCCGCGCCGCAAGAAGGGATTGACCTAGGACTTGCCCAAGAAGATCCGCGTTTACGAGTTGGCCCGCGAACTCGGCCTCACCAACAAGGAGGCTTTGGACCTCTGCCTGGATTTAGGCATCGGTGTCACCAGCCACTCGTCGAGCATTGAGGACGCCCAAGGCGATCGCGTCCGCCGCAAGGCCGACCGCGAGGGGCTTCGCCGCGACAAACAACCCGACGAACCCGTCGAGGTCAAAGGACGCGCCGGGCGCGCCAGTCGAGGCGCCGACGGTGGCGACAGCGAGGCACTCGCGCCCACCGGTCCCTCGGCACCCACCACGCCGGCGCCAGCCGTGCCCGCGGTGACGAGCCCGGCACCGGTACCGGCCGCCGTTTCCCCGGTGGCACCGGCCCCGCTGGCACCGGCCCCGCAGGTTCGGGCCCCGCTGGCACCGGCCCCGGCCGCAGAGCCCTTGGC
>JBOGGN010000123.1:0-5441 GCA_050744165.1 Acidimicrobiales bacterium
CCCAGTGGGTCGAGTCCCACGGCAGCCAAGTCAGCTACGGCGGCACCAACGCCGGAACCCTCTACCAGATCTCTTGACCATTTCCCAACACTCCCAAGGAGCCCGAATCATGGAACCCAACTTTCCCGTCGCCGTCTACCCGGTCCCCAACGACCCGAGCACGGCCAGCGCCAACAACGCCTTCGGACCGCCGCCCGACCCGAGCAGGGCGGCCAGCGCCAACAACGCTTTCGGGCCCCCGCCCGACTCGAGCACGGCCAGCGCCAACAGCGCCTTTGGGCCTCCTGGGCCGGCCCCCGCCCCGTACTTCACGCCCGAACCAGCCAACCCGTCCGCAGGGGGGTCCAAGCAGGGATGGAAGACCTGGATCGCCGGTGCCGCTGCGGCGGTGGTGTTTGGGGTCGGCGGCTTCTTCGGCATCCAGGCCGTCGCCGGCCACTCCAAGTCGACAACGACTTCCGCTAACGCCGCCGCCAACGGCTCTCCCGGCGGTGGCCGAGGCTTTGGCGGCCCGGGCGGCCTTGGCGGCGGCGACTTCGGCACCATCAAGTCGATCAACGGCTCGACATTCACGATCACCACACAGAGCGGATCCACCGAGACCGTGACCACGTCGTCGTCGACGACGGTCACCAAGTCGACCAACGGCTCCGTCTCCGACATCAAGGTGGGCGACCACGTCGTGGCGCTGGCTGGCTTCAACGCGAGCAGTTCCAGCGCTGCCGACCGGATCGTCGACAGCGGCACGTCCTCGGCGGCAACGGCCGGTCCCGGCCAGGGCCAGGGGGGACCCCCCGGCGGCGGCAACGCTGTCTCCGGCACCGTGGCCTCGGTCGCCAACGGATCCATCACCGTCACCGAGAGCAGCGGAACCACGGCCACGGTGAACACCTCATCCTCGACGAACGTCACCCTGATCCAGCCCAGCTCGGTCTCCGCTCTCACTGTCGGTGACAGCGTCCGGATCTCGGGCACCGCCACCAACGGCACGGTGGCTGCCACGTCCATCAGCTCCGGGAACGCCGGCTTCGGTCCCGGCGCCGGCAACGGCCCCGGCGGCGGGTTCGGACCCGGTGGCGGCCAAGGCGGCCAGGGCGGCCCGCCGGCCGCATAGACCTTGGCCTGGCGATTATCCCGGTCGGTCGCAGCGGTGAAGCTGCGGCCGGCCGGGTCTTGACGCGCCTGCTTGGGCGACTCCTTGATGTGCGAAACGGCCCTTATACTCCGCCACGCTTGGGTCAGTTGCGACGGGCAATCTTCGTGACCCATACCTCATGGCAAGTGCGCCGTCAGCCAAAGAGCCCCCCACGAATCGCTCTTCTCGATCGCGGTCTCATTCGCTCAAGTCTCCGACCACGCTCCGCCTTCGGGGCCGAAGATGCCAGCTCAGTAATCGCTTTCGCCGAACTCGATCTCGGTCATCCTCGACTTGGGAGTGGAACCGGCCCAGTCGGTGGTAACGGCCTCGTGCACAAATAACGTGAGCGGTTGTTGGAGATGGCAAGATCTGGTGGTTTCCCTGCTGTGTTAGCCGCCAAATACCGCAAGGTGGCCCGCTGCCGGCCGACCTCGCCCACCGCCTGAACTGGTCGAGGGCTACGACCTGATCGTCCGCGAGGACCTGAGATCACCAGCATGGCCTCCAGGCCCGCCGCCCGCCCCGACGGCCACGGCAGCTTCGAGCCCAAAAGGCCGTAACTTAACGCCCCTAACGCAAGTGCAGGGCGTGATAGCGCCCCGCACTTGCGTTAGGGATGTTAAGTTAACTCCGCCTTGCGCCAAGGGCGGCCTCAACCGGTCCATCCACGAAGCGGGAAGGGGGCAACCCCCTGCAATTTCTCGCGTACAAGGCGCAAGAACCTGGCCGCGAGCTGATCGCCGTCGACCCCCGCCACACCTCCCGCATCTGCGCCGCCTGCGGGCACAACGCTAACCGGGCCCGCCCAGGCGGGTTCCGATGTCAAACCAGCGGCCACCAAGCACAGGCCGACGTCAACGCCGCCATCAACATCCTCCGGGTCGGTCAGGCCCGGCGCCAACAACGCGAAGCCCACCCACAATCCGCATGAACGCGCAGAATATTTTGTGCGCGAGCCTGACGGTCTCGATCAAGCGGTAAACCATGGACGTGCGCCTGCAGACAACCGGAATGATTGGAGTTCGGCCGCCTTCACAACGGTCGTATGAGAGATCCGGTCGCGGACGCGGACGGGGCTACCCAGCACGAGGTGGTAGGCGAGCACTCCGACGCCGGCCAGCAGTGGCCAGGGCTTGATTATGTACCTGGGTACCGCACTATTCCCGTCGTCGTCAGCGGCGTCGTCCTGTGTGCCTCTGTCCCTGTCTGCATCGAGCTTGGCATGCAAAGCGCGGAGGTGTTCGGTTTGGCGCTGCCGCCAACAGCGAATGGCCAAGGACGGCGCGAAGCCGGGCACGGCGTCGACCGTCCACCGGCCGACCGCCTGCGAAACCGTCAGCCTCGCCCCCGAAGCGGAATCTACGACTCGGATCCCCGCCGCGAGTTGACCGGGGGTCGCGCCGATCGTCATCACGGGAAGCGTGAAGTAGGCAAGCTGCGCGGCTCGGGCCGCTACCAGCCGCCGAACAGACAGCCCCGGAGCGGTTGGCTGAGGATCTAGCGCCGTTACGGACCGGCGGCGGCGGAACCAGACCATGGCGATCAACGTGAAAGGGAGGGCGTCGACAGCGACAGCCGCGGCCCGTCGGCACCGCGGCGCCTCGAGGGCCCTCATTCACCAGCCCACAAGGGGCACGTTTTGGACGATGACCACGAACGACACCGTAATCTTGGCAACGCCACCACCGAGTTCGTGGCGCCGGGGTGGTGCCACTGTGAAGTCAGGTCCGCCGGGACCCCGTCTGCTCCACCACCACGGCCATGGTGTGGCCCACCGGTGACCAGCCGGCGGGACCGGCTTGCCAGTGAGTGTCTTGGACCAGTGTCCGGGTCTGGCCGGTCGAGGGGTCGATGGCCAAGACAGTGTTGTCGCCGGTCTCACCCGCCAGGAATTGCCCGTCGTGGGACCAGTCGATCGGATCGACGTTGCTGGCCAGCAGCCGGGCGGAGCCGCCCGAGAGCGGCTCCAGGTAGGTGTCAAAGTTGATCCACTCCGAGAACACGGCGTCAACGGGCGACGCCTGGGCGTAGCGGCCTTGCGTGTTGAGCGTGGCGACGATATGGCCGGCGGCGTCGGCCAGTAAGACCGGGCCGGTCTGGTAGCTGACCACGAGGTGGCTCGAGTCCTTGGTCCAGCTCACCTCGTAGGGGAAGTTGTTTCCGAAGTTCGTGGCCACCGGCTCGGCCGGCACTGGCGCCTCGGTGAGCGTCCCGGTTGCTGGGTTGATGAGCTCAATCGTCCGGTGGTTGAAGGCCGCGACCGCAATCTGGCGGCCATCAGGCGACCATTCCAGCCTCCCGCGGCCCTGGTCGACATAGGCGAGAAAGCGGGTGCTGCCGCTGCTGACGTCGAGCAGGTACAACGAGATGTCGCCGTTGGCGTTCACCGGCTGTCCGTAGTAGGCGATGCTCTTGCCATCCGGGGACCAGCTCGGTCCTTCGGGGTATTCGGTGCCCGCCGCAACCTCATGCATGCCCGACCCGTCATGGTTGATGATCCACAGATGCGTTGGGATCGCACCATTGGGGAGGGCGTCGCTGGCCCGGCCGTCGAAGACGAGCTGCTGGCCGTCGGGAGAAAACGAAACGCTGCCGAAGGTGTAGTCGAGCAGGACGGGATGGATCGCACCGCTGTCGGCGTCGACCAGGTACAGGCCCTGGGTGGCCGGGTCGGACGCCACCACCGGCGAGCCCGACGGTCCGCTGGCGGCTGTCGTCGTGGTGCGGTGCGTCGAGGACGTGGTTGGCGGGTGGGTGGGAAGGGTTGGCGTGGTTGCCGGGCTGCTAGGGACCGTGGTCGAGGACGGGGCGCTGGTTGAGGTGTCTGAGACAGGAGTCCCGGGCGGGTCGTCTACGAGCGGCGAGACGCTGCTCCGGTGACTGGTCGTCGTACCGACGACGGTGCCCTTGCTGCCTCCGCCCGACGAGATCAGGACAACGATGACGCCGGTCACCAGGGCGGCCACGACGACGACGACGATCACGGGAAGCACAACCGGGTTCTTTCGCCGCCCGCCCCCAAGTGAGCCGCCCATCAGCCGGTCTTGCCACACATCATCTGTTCGAACCTCCGCCACCAATCGACCACCGCGACTAATCGGCCGATTTGGCCGCGAGGTTGAGCCGGTTCGTGAAATTTTCCGCCAGCGGCGCTTCGTCGACGCCACCAAGCGGATGCAGCCGACCCGAAATCCCGGCTGAGGGTCTCCCGCCAGAGCAACCTGCGCATGATCGGAGTTCCGGGACTGAGCTGGTGCATGACGAGTGGAGTCAGCCGCCTACGGGTACCACGCCGTCATGGGCGAGTTGAGCTGGATCACCAGCCACCAAGGCCGCAAGATGTGCAAGTGTGCACCAAAACCGCTGTGCTAAAGCCGCTGTGCTAAAGCCGGGTCAGCGAAAACTCTTAGTGCTTGCCTTCCTCGCCGGAACTATCGGCGTCTCTGTCGTCATCGGAATCATAGTCGATGCTGTTCTTGTCTGTGTATTGGGTGCCTGCGGTCTGGACGCTATGGCACTGTCACTCGTCGGGCTTCGACGAGTGACCCGCCTCCCGTAGCGCCACTTGGCCCGCCGTGTCGGCACCGAACACGTCGAAGCCAAAATGCCCGATGGCAGTTCGAGCCCATGAGCGACGAAACCGTCGAGCACCCATTGTTGGGGTGGGTCGGATAACCCGCGTCCCGCCGCGTACTATCCGACCCACCCCACCCGACATGTCACAATGGACCCGTCTATCTGAACAATCCTGAAGGAGTCCTCGATGCCCGAGCCGAGCTGAGCTGAAGAAAGAGCCGCAGTTCACATCACGCCTTTCCGTTGACACCGGCATGGTCATCTGGTCGTTTCACAAGGGTTCGCCCAAGTTCGAACTCTTTGCGGATCCTGGCGGAAGCTCAGCGAGCCCCTCCGTCGAGGTGCGGCACAGCGGTGGCGAAGTCAGCGGCAGCCAAGACGTGTTCGAGTACATCGCGGTGTGCCCGCTCACCGATCACAGCGGAGTCGGAGCCACGGAGTCGGGGACCTGGACGGGCCCGTCCGACCGAACCTCCCCGGCGCCTAGTTCGAAGTTCAACACCACGAACACAGCTCGTCGGCTTATATCTGCAGCTACCGAGACGATGTCGGCGTCGGCCCCGTGGCCTGACGACTCCGGCCGAACCGCCTCCGGGGTGCGGCGAACCCGAAAGGTGCCCTTCCCGGTTCGGAGGAAACTCCCAGGATCGCCACAGCTTCACATCAGCGCTAGGTCCGACCATGAGTGCCATGACCACCGCCACACCCGCGCTGCTCAGCTCCGAGG
>JBOGGN010000124.1:0-2809 GCA_050744165.1 Acidimicrobiales bacterium
GGTGAGATCCGGGCCGGTTCCGACCTCGGCCGGGAAGGGCTCGGGACGGGCTCGGCGCCGGGTATGACCAGGGGCCGGGGCCGGGCGCGATAGCCCCGTATGCAGGGCCTCTGCTCGGGGGGGTTGACGCGTCCGGTAAACTTCGAGGGCAGCGATAGTTGCACCCACGAGCGTCAGAGCCAATCGAGCGAAGCACCGAGAGGTGTGGATGGGGCGGATGCGCTCCGATTGGATCGGCGGCCCCCACCCCGCTGGGGAGAACGAAGGACACCGAAGTTGGCAAAGGAGCGCCTCGAAAGAGACGACGAAGACCTGGTACGACTGTATCTGACCGATATCGGTCAGTACCCGTTGTTGACCAAGGACGACGAAGTCCGTTTGGCCCAGGCCATCGAGGCGGGCCGGGAATCGGACGCCACGCTGGCGTCGGCCCCCAAGGGTCTCACCCCGGCCAAGCGGCGCGAGCTCCGGCGGACCACCCTGCAGGGCGAGCAGGCCCAGCAGACCTTCGTCCAGTCCAACCTCCGGTTGGTGGTCTCCATCGCCAAGAAGTACCAGGCGTCGGGTCTTCCCCTCCTCGACCTCATCCAAGAGGGAAACCTCGGCCTCATGCACGCGGTCGAGAAGTTCGACTGGCGCAAGGGGTTCAAGTTCTCCACCTACGCCACCTGGTGGATCCGCCAGGCCATCACCCGAGGGATCGCCAACACCGGCCGCACCGTTCGCCTCCCGGTCCATGCCGGCGACTTGCTTACCCGGGTCACTAAGGCCCGGGGTCGCCTGGAGGGGCAGCTGGGACGCCGCCCCACGGTCGGCGAACTTGCAGCTGACCTGGAGCTGGAGGAAGAGAAGGTCACCGAGATCCTTCGCCACGCGGCCGAGCCGTTGTCGCTGTCGGAGCCCCTCCGGGAGGACGGCGACGCCGAGTTGGGCGACGTGGTCGAGGACCGCTCGGCGGTTTCGCCCTTCGACGCGGCCGCGGCTTCACTTCTGTCCGGCGAGGTAGCCAAAATGCTCGTCGCCCTGGACGAGCGGGAGCGGGAGATCCTGCGGCTGCGTTTCGGCCTGGACCGGGGCGAGCCGCGCACGCTCGACGAGGTGGGCGAGCACTTCAGCCTGACCCGGGAACGCATCCGCCAGATCGAAGCCCGAGCCATGTCCAAGCTCCGCCATCCCTCGACCGACCGGGGGGCGCGGGAGCTGCTCACCGGCTGAGAGCGGTTCTCGCCCGCTGGACACCGTAGAGATCTCTGTGGACACCGGCCGCCGGCAGGTCGCCGACCTGACCGGCGCCGTCGGCGACTTCTGCCGGGGCCGGGGCGACGGCCTGGTATCGGTGTTCGCGCCGCACGCCACCGCCGGGGTCGCCCTGATGGAGGTGGGCTCGGGTTCGCAACCCGATCTCGTCGAGGCGCTGACCCGGCTGTTGCCCCGTGACGACCGGTACCGTCATCGACATGGCTCCCCCGGGCATGGTGCTGACCACCTACTGCCGGTGCTGATCAGCCCCTCGTTGGTCGTGCCTGTGGTGGGGGGCCGGCCGCAGTTGGGGACCTGGCAGTCGATCGTCCTCGTCGACCTCAATGGCGACAACCCGAGCCGGCGGGTCCGCCTCAGCTTCTTGGCCGGCTAGTGACCGGCCGGTTTTCGCGGTCGGCCGTCCTGGCGGTGCCGCCCCAACGCCGCGAGCTGCCCTATCGCCAGAACACACGGCCCCGCCGCTCGCTCCCGCGGGGCGACGGTTCGACCTCCTCGCCGCCCGCGGCCACAGCATTGGTGATCGCCGCCACCAGTGCCGTGACCACCTCGACGGCGCCGTCTGCCAGAGCCGAGGCGAACCGGGCCAGCAGCTCGGGGACCTCCCTCCAAGGTTCGGGGAGCAGGTCCCGGACCGACTCCAGGTCGCTGGCCAGCCGTCGGGCGTCGAGCGCCAGGGCCCGGCGTTCGGCCTCGGACCGGCCCACCTCCGCCAGGAGCTCCTCGAGCCGGGCTCGGTAGGCCGCCATCAACACCGGGGCGGAAACCGGTTGCAGACCCGGGGCCTCCTCGTGGCGCAGCCGGCGGACCGGGCGAGGCGTCGGGAGCGGGGCCGGTGGCGCCAACGGACGACTGGCGCTGGTGAGCCTTGGAACCTGCGGCGCGCCCAGAGGGGCCGCCGGCTGGTGCGGTGGCGAGGGCGGCATGGTGGCGTCGAACCCTCCGGCTGCCCCCCCGCCCGCCACCGCGTCCCCGCCCACAAGCGTGGCGCCGAAGCAGGCCGCGCCTCGGGCGATCGCCGCGGCGGCCGTGACAGCCCACCCCGAGGGCGTCTCGACAGGTTGCACCACCCGGCGTCTCCTGCCCTCGACCCGCCGGCCGGACTCATCGATGGCGACCCAGCCCGTAAACCGGCAGAGAACTCGATAGCGCAGGGACACCTCGACGATCTGCGCGGCCAGGGCCTCGCGCTCCGCGGCTGGGGCGGAGTCCTTGCTCAGGTAGCGGTCTTCGAGGTGGCGCAGGTACGACCGGGCCCACACGGCGGCCGCGGCCGGGTTGGTGGCGACGGTGACGTCGGCCGCCACGTTCCACGCGCCAGCGGCGTCGCTGGCCTCCACCCGGCCGTCCGGCTGGCCGCGGTAGCGGCCGCTGATGGTCAGCGGAACCCCAGGAAACAGGTCGGTCCCGCCCGGCGGCACCTGGGTGGCGGCATCGGCGGCGAGGCCATCAAAGCGGACCGACACCGACTCGGCCACCGGCTGGCTGATGCGCCGGTGCAGGTCTGCGAGCACCGCATCCAGGTGGTCTTCGGATTCGACCAGGTCGCAGC
>JBOGGN010000125.1:0-9227 GCA_050744165.1 Acidimicrobiales bacterium
GCTGGCCAGTGAGCTGGCCAAGCGCTCGACTGGCAAGACGGTGTACATCCTCGACGAGCCGACGACGGGCCTGCATTTCGAGGATGTTCGCAAGTTGCTGACCGTCCTCTCGCGGCTGGCCGACCAGGGCAACACGGTGGTGGTCATCGAGCACAACCTCGATGTCGTCAAGTCGGCCGACTGGATCGTCGACCTCGGCCCCGAGGGGGGCGACGGGGGCGGCACGGTGGTAGTCGAAGGGCCGCCGGAGCGGGTGGCCAAGACGCCCGAGAGCTACACGGGGCAGTTTCTCGCGTCGCTGCTGGGCCTGTAGCCGGCCATTTGTAACCGACTTCTAGGCTGCCGGGTGCCCGCGGAGCACGCCGGTCGGCCATTTGACGTCGACGCTGAGGCGACGCCGACCCTCGATGCCAAATGACCGCGACCGGCCGCGGTGATTTGGTAAGTAACACCGTTAACTCATGGCGATCAGCTCTTGGCGCCTCGCGCCCGACCTGGCGCTCACCGGTGTTCAGGCCGTGCTCAGACGATGTCCAGCATTCGTTGCAATGCCACCCGGGCCCATTCGGCGGTCTCGGGTTCGACGGTGATGCGGTTGACCACCCGGCCCGCTACCAGGTTCTCGAGGACCCAGCAAAGGTGGGCGGCGTCGATGCGGAACATGGTCGAGCAAGGGCAGATAAGCGGGTCGAGCGAGACGACGCGGCGATCGGGGTGGGATGTCGCCAGCCGCTGCACCAGGTGAATCTCGGTGCCGATCCCGAGGACAGTGCCGGGGGCGGCGGCCTCGACGGCGGCGATGATGTAGTCGGTGGAGCCCACCTTGTCGGCCACCTCGACCACGTCGTGGGCACATTCGGGGTGCACGATGACCATGCCATCGGGATGGGCGTCCCTGAAGGCGGTGACGTGGGCCGGTCGGAACCGCTGGTGGACCGAGCAGTGCCCTTTCCAGAGGAGGAACGTGGCTTCCTTCAGCTGGCGCTCCTCGAGACCGCCGAGGTCGAGGCGAGGGTCCCACACCGCCATGTCGGCCTCCGTGTGGCCGAGCTGGAACCCAGTGTTGCGGCCCAGGTGCTGGTCCGGGAAGAACAACACCTTCGAACCCCGTGCCAGAGCCCAGCGCAGCACCGCCCGGGCGTTCGACGAGGTGCACACAGCGCCTCCGTTGCGGCCCACGAACGCCTTCAGGGCGGCGGCCGAGTTCATGTAGGTGACGGGGACGACTTGGTCGATGTCGGTCACGGCCGCGATGGCGTCCCACGCCTCCCCTACCGAGTCGATGTCGGCCATGTCGGCCATCGAGCAGCCGGCGTTTAGGTCGGGGAGGATCACCTGCTGGTGTTCGGCGGTGAGCACATCGGCGGACTCGGCCATGAAATGGACGCCGCAGAACACCACGTAGTCGGCGTCGCGGTTGGCGGCCGCCAGGCGCGACAGGCCGAAGCTGTCGCCGCGGGCATCGGCCCAGCGCATCACCTCGTCGCGCTGGTAGTGATGGCCGAGGATGAACAGCCGGGAGCCCAACTCCGTCTTGGCAGCGGCGATGCGCGCTGCCAGCTCGTCGGGGTGTGCGCTGGTGTACCCGTCGGGGAGGGCGGGCTGGAGCCGGATCATGGATGCGAACCTCCCTGTCGTTTCAGCTAACAGAGCGAAGAAGCACCTCGATGTGGCCAGCGGGGACAGCCCGGTCGCCCATCCGCGGGGATGTCGGCCTCGAGGGGTTATGTCGCCGGATACCGGGCCGGCAAATGTGAAGTGTACGACGCCTTACCTCTGAATGTCACACCCAATCGGGCAGCATGGAGGGGTGATCCAACGGCCCCCCGCAGGGACGATCCCCGACGCCCCCGGCTCCTACCAGTTTAAGGACGCCGCCGGCCGGGTCATCTACGTGGGCAAGGCCAAGTCGTTGCGATCGAGGGTGGGCAGCTACTTCCAGAACCCGGTCCACCTACAGCCCCGCACGGCGCAGATGGTGGCGTCGGCGGCGTCGGTTGAGTGGATCCAGGTGCGCAACGACGTCGAGGCGGTGATGCTCGAGTACAGCCTCATCAAGCAGCACCGGCCCCGCTTCAATGTGCGCCTCCGGGACGACAAGAGCTACCCGTTCCTGGCGATCACCGAGGGCGAGGAGTGGCCCCGTGCGGTGGTGCGGCGGGGCACCAAGGACCAGACCACCCGGTACTTCGGGCCCTATGCCCACGCCTATGCCATCCGCGAGACGCTGGACTCGTTGCTGCGCACCTTCCCCATCCGGACCTGCAGCGAGGGCAAGTTCCATGTCCACCAGAGGCAGGGTCGTCCCTGCTTGCTCTACCACATCGAGAAGTGCAGCGGGCCGTGCATCAAGGCCATCGACCGCCTCGACTACGACCGGGTGGTCGACGATCTGATCGAGTTCCTCAACGGCGACACCGACGCCGTGGTCCGGCGCCTCGAAGACCAGATGCACGAGGCGGCCGATGTCTTGGAGTACGAACGGGCGGCGCGCGTGCGTGACCGCCTGGCATCGGTGCGCAAGGTCATCGAGAAGCAGCAGATGGTGACCGAGCGGGTCGAGGATCTGGACACCTTCGGCATCGCCGAGGATGAGCTGGAAGCCGCCGTCCAGGTCTTCTACGTGCGCCGGGGCCGGGTCGTGGGCCGCAAGGGCTTCGTGGTGGACAAGGTCGAGGATCTGACCAGGGCCCAGCTGGTCGCCGACATCCTCGAGCAGCACTACCACGAGGCCCCGATGGGTGTGCCGCCGCTGATCGTCGTCCCCGAGGAGCCTGAGGATCCAGAGACACTGGAGGAGTGGCTGGCGGTCATGCGTTCCGCCGGCGCCGAGCGGGGCCGTGACGAGGCGGTGGACGCCGAGGTGGAGTGGTGGGCGGTGACCGGTGCCTATCGGGTGGAGCGCAGCGTCAACCCGGCCGCCCATGCCGGCTCCCGGGTCGAGATCCGGGTCCCCAAACGGGGGGACAAGCGGGCGCTGTTGGAGACCGTGACCAAAAACGCGGGCGAGGAGTTCGCCCGGCACCGCTTGAAGCGGGCCAGCGACCACAACGCCCGGGCCCGGGCCTTGACTGCCCTGCAGGAGGCCCTCGGCTTGCCGGAGGCGCCGCTGCGCATCGAGTGTTACGACATGAGCCACATCCAGGGCACCGACTACGTGGGCTCCATGGTGGTGATGGAGGACGGCCTGCCCCGGCCGAGCGAGTACCGCCGGTTCAAGGTGAAGTCCGTGCCCGGCAACGACGACTTCGCGGCCATGGAGGAGGTGCTCACCCGGCGGCTCACCGCCTATCTCATCGAGCGGGTGAAGCCGGTCGACGAGCGCAAGAGGCGATTCGCCTACCCGCCGCAGTTGTTGCTAGTCGACGGCGGCAAAGGCCAGCTTTCGGTGGCCATTCGGGTGGTCGAGGCCCTCGACCTGGCCGAGGAGATCCCGGTGGCGGCACTCGCCAAGCAATTTGAGGAGGTGTTCGTGCCCGGCCAGGCGGACCCCATTCGCATCAGCCGCACATCGGAATCGCTTTACTTGCTGCAGCGCATCCGCGACGAGGCCCACCGCTTTGCCATCACCTACCACCGCCAGCTCCGGGGCCGCCGGATGTCGACCTCGGCGTTCGACGACGTCCCTGGCCTCGGGCCGGCCCGGCGCAAGCGGCTGCTCCGGGAGCTCGGTGGTGTGCGGGGCATCAAAGCGGCGGCGTTGCCGACCCTGCTCGACTTGCCTTGGCTGCCGGACAAGGTGGGCCAGGCCGTCTTCGACCAGCTTCACCAGGACCAGCCGGGCGAAGTCGCCGAAGTGGGGGTGGCGGGTGGCTGATGCCAGCGAGGCTGGAGAGAAGGGGAGCCTGTGGGCTGGCTGGGACAGCGAGTTCGTCACGTCCTGGTGGGTCGAAGGGTTCACCGAGGGTGCCGACGCCGAGTACGAGGAGCAGATCCTGCCCATGGCGGCGGCGCACCTGGCCGGGGCGCAGTCGGTGCTCGACGTGGGCTGCGGCGAAGGGCAGGTGTCACGCCTGGCGGCGGCGCTGCCCGGTGTGGAGCGAGTCGCCGGCGTCGACCCGACCTCGGCCCAGCTGCGGGTCGCCGCCGGGCGCAACGGGGGCGCCCAGTACGCCCGGGCCCGGGCCGGGGCGCTCCCTTTTCCCAGCGGTTCGTTCGACGCGGTGGTGGCGTGCCTGGTGTTCGAGCACATCACCGACGTCGACGAGGCCATCGGTGAGGTGGGGCGGGTGCTGGCGCCGGGCGGGCGGTTCCTGTTCTTCCTCAACCACCCGTTGCTGCAGACCCCGAACAGCGGTTGGATCGACGACCGGATCCTCGACGAGCAGTACTGGCGCATCGGGCCCTACCTGACCGAGGACACCACCTTGGAGCAGGTCGACAACGGGGTGTGGATCCCCTTCGTCCACCGCCCGCTGTCCCGATACGTCAACGCCATGGCGGCGGCGGGCATGCTGGTCACCCATATGGAGGAGCCGGCGCCCCCGCCGGGGTTCCTGGCCCGAGCCCAGGAGTACGCCGAGGCGGTGACCATTCCCCGCCTGTTGTTCCTGCGGGCCGAGAAGTTGGCGGCCGGTGTGCCCACGGTTCGCCAACCGCGGGCCCGCAGCGGCGAGACTGGAGGGTGATGGCCGAGTTCCTCGTCATCACGGGCTTGTCAGGCGCCGGCCGCAGCCAGGCCGGGGCGACGCTTGAGGATCTCGGCTGGTTCGTCATCGACAACATGCCGACGGTGCTCATCACCAAGGTGGCGGAACTGGTCGCCGCCGACGGCACCGGTGCCGACGGTTCGGGCGCCGCCGAGGCGGGCCGCGAGCGGGTGGCCCTCGTTGTTGGCCGCCAGGCCGGCGAGCTGAACGACCTGATGGGCGCCGTCGCCGAGTTGCGGGCCCGCACCGGCGGCCGGGTCAAAGTCCTGTTTCTCGAGGCGTCGGACGAGGTGCTGGTGCGCCGCTTCGAGGGCACCCGGCGCCGCCACCCGGTCAGCGCCGCCGAAGGAGTGGCGGAGAGCATCGCCCTGGAGCGCCAGCTGCTGCAGCCGATCCGGGAGTCAGCCGACGTCATCATCGACACGACCGACCTCAATGTCCACCAGCTGCGGCGCCGCCTGATCGAGACGTTCTCGCCCACCGCCGAGACCATGCAGATCCAGGTGGTGTCGTTCGGGTTCAAGCACGGCGTGCCGCTCGACGTGGACACCGTCTTCGACTGCCGCTTCCTGCCCAACCCGCACTGGGTCGACGAGCTGCGGCCGCTGACCGGCCTCGACGGGGCGGTCCGCCGCTTCGTGCTGGAGCAGCCGAGCGCGGGCGAGTTCCTCAACCGCGTCGACCACCTGCTCGGCCTGGTGCTGCCGGCCTATGTGACCGAAGGCAAGGCGTACCTCACCGTCGCCGTTGGCTGCACCGGCGGCCACCACCGGTCTGTCGTGCTGGCCGAGGAACTCGGCCACCGCATCGCCCGTTACGGGTTCGCGCCGCTGGTCTTTCACCGCGACATCGATCGTTAGGGAATAAAACCACTTGGGAAAAGGGCCTCGCCTTCCCCCCTTAGCGTCCCTCGCCGGGGTGGGGCGGGCTGGGTTAACAGGCCGCAAACTGGCGCTACTCATATTCGGTCGGCTGAGATAGGCCGACACACGACTAAGGCACACGACTAAGGAGAGAGCCAACATGGCGATTCGGGTGGGCATCAATGGGTTTGGGCGGATCGGAAGGAACTTTTTCCGAGCCTCGCTCATGTCCGACACCGGGGTCCAGGTGGTCGGCGTCAACGACCTGATCCCGCCGGCGACCAACGCCCACCTGCTGCGCTACGACTCCACCCACGGCCGCCTGGGCCTGCCGGTCAGCTCCGACGGCGACTCCATCACCGTCGGCGACAACGTCATCAAGGTGTTCTCCGAGCGCGACCCCAAGGCCCTGCCCTGGGGCGACATGGGCGTCGATGTCGTCGTCGAGTCGACCGGCATCTTCACCGACGGCCAGAAGGCCGCCGCCCACATCGAAGGCGGGGCGCCCCGGGTGATCATTTCCGCCCCGGCCACCAACGTCGACGCCACCTTTGTCTGCGGCGTCAACGACCAGGATTTCGACCCCGCCATCCACAAGGTCGTCTCCAATGCCTCCTGCACCACCAACTGCTTTGTGCCCATGATCAAGGTGCTGGACGACGCCTTTGGGGTGGAGAAGGGCCTCATGACCACCGTCCACGCCTACACCAACGACCAGAACCTCCAGGACCTGGCCCACAAGGACCTGCGCCGGGCCCGGGCGGCGGCGGTCAACATCGTTCCTTCGGCTACCGGGGCCGCCCGGGCCACCAGCCTGGTGCTGTCGGCAATGAAGGGCCGCCTCGATGGCACCGCCCTGCGAGTGCCAGTGCAGGACGGCTCGATCACCGACTTCACCGGGATCCTGGCACGCGAGGCCAGCGTCGAGGAGATCAACGCCGCCTTCAAGGCGGCCAGCGAGAGCGGCCCCCTGGCCGGGCGGATGGAATACACCGCAGACCCCATCGTGTCCTCTGACATCGTCGGCTCGCCCGCCTCATGCACGTTCGACTCGCTGATGACGATGGCCATGGGCACTCTCGTCAAGGTTTTCGGCTGGTACGACAACGAGTGGGGCTACTCCAACCGGCTGGTGGAGTTGGCGGCCATCGTGGGCGCGGCCAACGCCACTGCCTGATCCAGCCCCCATGGAGCTGCCGCAACTGGAGGACCTGCCCTCGCCTGAGGGCAAAGCGGTCCTTCTCCGGGTGGACTTCAACGTCCCCATTTCTAACGGCGAGATCGATGACGACCAGCGGATCCAGGCCGCTCTGCCGACCATCGAGTGGCTCCTGGACCACGGCGCCCGGGTTACCGCATGCACCCACCTCGGCCGGCCCCACGGCAAGCCCGACCCCGAGTACTCGGTGGCGCCGGTCCGGGAGCGGCTGGCCGAGCTCGCCCCGGGGGTGGCGCTCATGGAGAACCTCCGGTTCGATCCGGGCGAGGAGGCCAACGACCCGACATTCGTTGAGCGGCTGTGCGACGGCCAGGACCTGTACGTGCTCGACGCCTTCGGCGCCGCCCACCGGTCCCACGCCTCGGTGGTCGGGCCGCCGACCCGGCTCCCCTGCGCTGCCGGCCGGTTGCTGGCCCGTGAAGTCGAGGTCCTAGACGGGCTTCTCCACGGGGCAGCCCGACCCTTTGTCGCCATCCTCGGCGGCTCCAAGGTCAGCGACAAGCTGCGGACAATCGAAACCCTCCTGGAACACGTCGACAAGCTGTTCGTCGGCGGGGGCATGTGCTTCACATTCTTCGGTGCCGAGGGCCACTCGGTCGGGGGGTCGCTGTTCCAGGAGGACTACGTCGCCAACTGCGCCCAGCTGTTGAAGGACAAGGGCGAGGCCATCGAGCTGCCGTCTGACATCACGGCTCTGTCCCCAGGCGGTGCTTTCGGGGCGGGCAAGGAGCCCACCGGCGAGGTCCGCGGTTTCGGGCTCGACCTGCCCGAGGGATGGGTGGGGCTCGACATCGGGCCCGGTTCGGCGGCCACGTTCGCCGACCGCATCGCGGGCGCCGCCACCGTGCTGTGGAACGGTCCCATGGGCGTCTTCGAGGACCCCCGTTTCGCGGCCGGCACCCGGGCGGTGGCCGAAGCGGTGGCCGACTGCGCGGGGTTCACGGTTGTCGGTGGCGGCGACTCGGTCAGCGCCCTGGATCGCTTCGGCCTCGCCGAGCGCATCGACCATGTCTCCACCGGAGGCGGGGCGTCGCTCGAGTTCATCGAGAACGGCGACCTGCCAGGGCTGGTCGCCCTCCGAGAGGGTGTTCGTGGCTGAGGCGAGCGGCCGCAAGCCGCTCATCTCGGGCAACTGGAAGATGCACCACACCCACCTCGACGCCATCGCCATGGTGCAGAAGCTGTCCTACCAGCTCACCGACGAGGACTACCGGGCCGTCGACGTGTCGGTGCACCCTCCCTTCACCGCACTCCGGTCCATCCAGACCCTGCTCGATGCCGACCGCATCCCGATCTCCCTCGGGGCTCAGAACTGCTACTGGGAACCGAAGGGGGCCTTTACCGGCGAGATCAGCCCGCTCATGCTGGCCAAGCTCGACGTGGCCTACGTCATCATCGGCCACTCCGAGCGGCGACAGCTGTTCGGTGAGACCGATGAGGGGGTCAACCGCAAGGCCAAGGCGGTGCTGGCGGCGGGAATGACGCCGATCATCTGTTGCGGCGAGACCCTCGAGGAGCGCCGGGCCGGGCATACCCACGTTAAGTGCCTGAGCCAAGTGGCGTCCGATCTTGACGGGCTCACCGTGGCGCAGATCGCGGGTCTGGTCTTGGCCTACGAGCCCATCTGGGCCATCGGCACAGGGGTGGTGGCGACGCCCGACGACGCCCAGGAAGTGATCGGCAACATCCGCAACGAGGTGTCTTCCCTGCACGGGGCCGAAGCTGCGGCGGGCGTGCGCATCCAATACGGCGGGTCGGTGAAGCCGTCCAATATCGCCGAGCTCATGGCTGAGCCCGATATAGATGGCGCACTCGTGGGCGGCGCCAGCTTGGAAGCGGAGGAGTTTTCCAAGATCGTCCGCTGGCGCCTCTCGTGAGACGCCTCTCGTGACGCCGAGCGGGCCGGCCGGCCTTAGTACACTGGCGCCGTGACCATCGTCCTGCTGCTCGTGCATGTCGTGGTGTCAGGGGCGCTGATCATGCTCATCCTGCTCCACAGCGGGCGCGGCGGTGGCCTGTCGGAGATGTTCGGTGGGGGACTGGGGTCGGCAGCCGCCGGCTCCACGGTGGTCGAGCGCAACCTTGACCGCATCACCATCCTGGCGGCGGTGGTGTTCTCCTTCACTACAGTGGTCCTGGCTATACGGCTTCAGTAGCGACCACCGCCAGAAGCGACCACCCTGGTATATTGCGCCGGGGACCGCTCGCGCGGAACTGGATACGTTGAGGGGTCATACATAGACACGGGGGTACAAAACCCCCAGGAGGTGAATGGTGGCGCACAGGGGGATTCGAGCGTCGGCCTTGATCGTCGCGGCGGTCGCGCTTCTCGCGACGGGATGCGGCAGCAGCAGCAAGGGAACGACGAACACCACAACAGCGAGCACGGGCTCGTCGACGACGTTACCGAACCAGCGGTACGCGACGAACAGCACAGGCACCCCCCAGATGGGTGGCACGCTGACCATGCTCGGCACCGGCGACGTCGACTACATG
>JBOGGN010000126.1:0-10816 GCA_050744165.1 Acidimicrobiales bacterium
GTCCGCCGCGCCGGGGCCACCGGGCCGTTGGTGCTACGCGCCGACTCGTGGTTCTACAACCGCAAGGTGACCGAGGCCTGCCGCAAGGCCGGGGCGGCCTATTCGATCACCGCGAAGCTGTCCGAAGGCCTGCACGAGGTGATCTCGAAGATCCCCGAAACCGACTGGATGCCCATCCCGTACTGGATCGACGGCGGCGCCGACGTGGCCGAGACCACCTACCGGGCGTTCGGGAAGAAGGAGCCGCCGGTGCGATTGATCGTGCGCCGGGTGAAACCGACACCCGGCTCCCAGTTGGCCCTGCTCGCCACCTACGACCACCACGCGTTCATCACCAACCGTCACGGCGACACCTTGTCCCTCGAAGCCGACCACCGCCGCCACGCCGAAATCGAGCTCGTGATCCGAGACCTGAAGGAAGGGTCGGGCTGGGCACACATGCCCTCGGGCAGCTTCGGGGCCAACTCGGCGTGGATGGGACTGGGAGCCATCGCCCACAACCTGGCCCGCTGGACCAACCGGATAGGCCAACTGTCCGACACGATCATCACCACCGCCGTGCTCCGCCGCCGCTACCTGGCCATCCCCGGACACCTCACCCGCTCCGCCCGCCACAACACCCTCCACCTGGCCGAGAACTGGCCGTGGCGGGAGAAATACCTCACCGCGCTCGAACGGATCCGGGCCATACCGGCGTTGACCTGAAACCCTCAGCCGCACACGACGGCCGCCCCCCTGAGACCCCCGCCGAAACTCCGACAGCCCGACCAAACCCTTGATCCCACGCGTGCCGCCTACCGTGACCGCTACCCGCCCCAAACCTCACCCGGGCCAAACCATCCACGCCAACCATTTCAACGCCTCACAAGCCGACGCCCCTACCGGATCGGTGCATTGAGGGTAAGTAAGAATCACCATAGAGCCCAACTGGTGCCAAGGCGGCCCTGCGTCGAGTGGGCCGCTCCCCCACCGCCGAATGAAAAACGAGGAGGAAACCATGAAATGCCTCATTTTCCGGCAAGGCGAACCCGGCCCGGCGCAGCGACGGTGACACTCAACCGACAGCTGGGTACACGCCGTCACGCGGACCCGAACGAACGCGCACCTGAAGCAAGTGGTCTTCTTTCTTCTGGTGGACATCGACCCTGAGAAGAAGGTCAACCTTGACGAGACGGCACGAACAGTCCCGTCTCGGACGTCGAGACCGGCAATGGTCACGGCATACTCCCCGCGCCGGCCCGGACCTGACTCAGTCGCAGCGCGTCGAGGTCGACCACAACGGGTTCCCGATCCGCGAACTCGACCAACAAGTGGAGCGTGCCGCCGGCTGCGGTGATGTAGCTAGCCAGTGTCGACAGGAGAACGTCGGCTTGGTGCTCGATGCGAGACACCTCGGCCTGGGTGATGCCAAGACTGCGGGCGAGCTGAACCTGGGTGAGGGCTTGAGCCTTCCGCAACTCGGCGAGCGTCACCCGGTAGGCATCACTCTGTCGCTGCTGTCGAAGCGCTGCCGCCTCGACGGCGGCCCTATAGGCGGGGTCGGCTTGGTCCTCGGCGACCACCTGTTCCCACGGGGTCGTGGCTGTTTCTTCGTCTTCGGTCATGGTCGTGGTTTCGGTCCTCGTAGTAGATGTTCAAGCGCTCGGTCGGCGGTCGGCACCGCCATCAGGTACCACTGCGACCAGTTGCCGGTCTTGTCGCCGCCAAGCAAAACGGCGGCGCGGTGCGGCCCCGTGAATCCGACCAGCAACCGGAGATGGATCTCGCCAACGGTTCGGTCGTCGCGGAGCTCCCACAGATCGGGACAGTGACCCGACGACTCGATTCGCTTGGCTCGGGGTTCCCATCGGTTGCGGTCGGTGTTCTCTCGGTGCTGGTAGATGTCGTCGCCGTTCGCTGTGAGCCAGCCGACGAGTGCGTCGACTGCGGCGCGGAGTGGAGCGTCGAGCGAACGCCTCCAGGCGATGAACCGTTCGGTCGCAACTACCTCCACGCCCCCCAGTATATGTCCAACCTGATATTGCGTCAAGCCTATATTGTCTCGGCTCAGTCATCACCTGGTCGGCCAACTGCGGCAGGGGACCCCTTGCATTGCGCTGGCATAAGCCCGTAGCCGCCACCGCGGCGGCCACCAGCTCGGGCCGAACACCGTCCCTTTGGGAGTCCGACAAAGCTGGGGCCATCTGGTCCCCGGGCACGGCGATGAGCGGCCCAACCCCGTCGCGGTCGCAGGCGACGCTGTTCGAGCGGATCGAACTGTGACGTCGGTGGCGTCTGTGATGCCGACCGGTGACTTAAGGCGACGCCGATCGGGCCGAGGTCGCCCCTACACAGCCCCACGGCGGCGGCTGGTGGAGAGGGATCCACGTCGGTGCGTAGTCGGGTCACGGGCTCGGGGCACCGTTGAGCGCTCCCGGCACAAGGATTCCTGAACTCAGATGGAAGCGAGACGGCTCCCGGCCGCGGTACGGTCCGTCGAGGGTGAGGAACGCAGGACTCTGAGATCCCGAGTCGCTCTCATCGGCATGCGCGTCGACGCCGGCAACAACGCCGGTCCTGTCGCCGCAGCTGGCTGCGGGCCGAGCTCGCCCGCCTCCAAGGCACCCACCCCCTCATACCCGCCTTCGCCGCCGAGCCGGCCTACTGCGACGCCGGCGCGGAACCACCCGACATTGTTCAACCCTCCCTCATGGCCTTCGGTGGCGTGAACTGCCAGAACGAAATCGATGAGTTTTCTCTCATCAGCTGGCGGGCCACCCGTCTCGCCGGGGTCCTCGGCGCCCTGGACTTCGCCGACCCCATCGCACGCCACGGCGAAATCGGCTTGGGCGACTCATTGATCCGCACCATGCGCCTTGTAGCCGCGGCCCTGTCAGGGATGGCCACCGCCGCCCACACCTCCATCAACCCATCACGCCGGTCCGGGAGAAAGTACCGTCGCCGGGCAGGCCCTGGCCAAAGCGATGAGCGCCCTGGAAGAAGCCGCCAAGGACATCCACCGACACCGTGCCATCGGTGACTTCATGGGCATGGTCGACTGACCAAGCTCGGGGATTCCGCCGGGATACCACCAGCTTGAGAATTTGGACTGCCTCAAGCGTATCGACACGCCCCGCGTTCAGGATCCTGCGCTGCGTAAAGGTCAGCGCGAGGTATTTGAAATGGCTGGGGTGCAGGTGGACGCCATCAATCGCTCACGATTCGCTCGTGGGTACGCGCTTGTGTTCGCCATAGTTTGGTGTGCGCTCGTCACCGGTACTCTGATCGCGGCCATTGCGCCGATGGAACGTTCCTTTCGCTTGATGTCACCCGTTGGGGCCGGTTGTATCGGTGTCCGGCGGATTACCAGCAAGTGATGCTCGAAAGCTCGCGGTCCTGGAAACCCACCCGGTAGGGCAGTCGGCTGGGTAGTAGTAAGAGATGAGCATCCACTACGACGACGAAGGTTCTGAAGCCCGATCTAAGAGGATTGGCCAACTGGATGAAACGTCGTCGGATGGGCTCGGCTAGGATCGGTGTCGTGGCCGGAAGCACCCGTGAGGCGATCGGAGCGCTTCGGCGTTCCCACGACGAGTTGGTGGAACTGGTGGGCAAGTTCGGCCCTGAGGATCTGCGAAGGTCATCGGGGTCCAAGGACTGGACCGTCGCCCAGGTGGTCAGCCACCTCGGCAGCGCCTCGGAAATAGGGCTGCAGACCTTGACGAGCGGCAAAGCGGACTTCGACGCCGCCCAAGGTGTGTGGGGCCGCTGGAACGCCATGTCGCCAGATGAACAGGCCCGCAACTTCGTCGCCGCCGGCGAGCGACTGGTCGAGGCGCTCGAGTCGCTGGACGACGAGGCCTTGGCGAACAAGCGGATCGACATGGGGTTCCTGCCGGCGCCCATAGATCTTCGCTTCTTCGTCGGGATGCGCCTGAGCGAAGTGGGGCTGCACCGCTGGGACGTCGACGTCTCCTTTGACCCGGAGGCCCAGGTGGTTCCCTACGTTGTGCCCTTCCTCCTCGACATTCTTCTGGCGTTCGCGGGCCACTTCGCCAAGCCGGACGGCAGGACCGGCCGAGTGGCGATCGACACTAACCAGCCTTCCCGGAACTATGTTCTCGACCTGAGCGAGCATGGCACAACGCTGCGTGAGGGGGCCGACGCCGAGGCGCAGACACGGCTGACGCTGCCGGCGGAAGCGCTTCTCCGCCTCACCAGTGGTCGCCTCGGTCCTGACCACACGCCGGCGTCGATCACCGTCGACGGCGAGCTGTCGCTCGACGACTTACGGCGCGCCTTTCCCGGGTATTGAACGGCCGGCCGATCCCCGCCGACCGACACCACTTCACCGCATGAGCCTGGAACCCGGAACCAGCCTGGATCTGACCGCGTTTCTGCGCTGCTCGACGGCTGCGCCGTCGAACTTCTCGGCCGACGGGTCGAAGGTACTGATCCAGTCAACGGCGCCCGGTACAGCGCAACTGTTCACGGTCCCCACTCTCGGGGGCGATCTCCGCCAGATCACGGACAAAGAAGACTCGGTGGCCGGTTCCTATCTGCCGGTGGGCACGGACATCGTCGCGGTCACCGCAGCGGGCGGGAATGAGCGCAGCCAGCTGTACCTGGTCTCCGACGACGGAACCGGATGGCGGCCCCTCGTCGTGGACCCCGACCACCTGCATGAGGTCGGAGGCGTGTCGCGCGACGCCACCCTTCTGGCCTACGCATCGGACCTCCGGAACGGATCGGACGTCGATATCTACGTCCTCGATTTGGGCACCCGACAATCCCGTCTCGTCCACGGCAACGCTGGTTGGTGCCAGGCGCGGGGTTTCTCGCCAGATGGGCGCTGGCTTTCGGTGTCGGTATTGACCGAGCGAAGCGGCGACAACCGCATGCTCCTGGTCGACCTGGAGCACGAGAAGGCCATCGAGGTGGCACCGCACGACACCGCCGCCTACGTGGGCGCCCCCGCCTGGTGCGCCGGTGGCACCGCCTTCTACTTTGCGACCGACATCGATCGGGACCTCGCCGGTATCGCGCGCTACGACCTCGGAAGCCGCTCCTGGGAGTACGTGTTGGAACGCCCCGGCGACACCGCGTGCGTCATGAACTGGCCGGGGACCCATTTGCTCGTGCAATGGGCCGAGGATGGAGCGACGCTCGCGCAGCTCCTGGATCCGGCGAGTTTGGACCTGCAGTCGGAGGTCCCCCTTCCGGGTCGCGGAGTGGCGAGCTTCGGGTTCTCCCGGGACGGCGCCCGCCTGGCATACTCCTTCACCTCCCCTGTCGAGCCCGGCGACGCCTGGTGCTTCGACATCGACACCGCCACGACACGCCGGTTGACGCACTCCCCACGCCAGGTGGCGGCCGACATGTTGGTCACCCCGTCGCTCGACGCCGTTGTCTCCGACGACGGCGAACGAGTCCCCTACTTTGTCTACCGGCCGGGGCACGCGGCTGCGAGCCCGGCTCCGGTGGTGCTGTGGCTCCATGGGGGGCCCGAGTCGCAGTACGTACCCCGCTTCGACCCGACGATTCAGTATCTCGTGCATCATGGCTACGCCGTCATCGCGCCCAATGTCCGGGGCTCAACCGGATACGGGAAACGGTTCGAGCACCTCGACGACCAACGACGGCGGCTGGATGTCCTGCTGGACTTGGCGGCGATCCACCGCTACGTCGAGTC
This sequence comes from Acidimicrobiales bacterium, assembly GCA_050744165.1. Lineage (GTDB taxonomy): Bacteria > Actinomycetota > Acidimicrobiia > Acidimicrobiales > Palsa-688 > JBOGGN01. The sequence continues at coordinate 5,672 of JBOGGN010000126.1, forward strand.
GGACCCACTTCTCGACGCCGCCCGCATCGCGCTCATGGGCGGCTCCTATGGGGGCTACCTGGTCCTCGCGGGACTGGCCTTCCAGCCTCAGCTGTGGGCCGCGGGGGTAGACATCGTGGGGATATCCAGCCTCACGAGCTTCTTGACCAACACGGCGTCGTGGCGCCGCCGAGCCCGTGAGCTGGAGTACGGGTTCCTGCACGAGGATGGCGACTTCCTAAAGGAAGCGTCACCCTTGACCCGGGCGGCAGAGATCCGGGCTCCACTCTTCATTGTCCATGGCGCCAACGACCCACGGGTGCCCGTCGCCGAAGCGCAGCAGATCCACGACGAAGTGACCAGGCACGGGCTCCGCTGCGAGTTGCTCATCTATGGCGACGAAGGGCACGGACTCACCAAGCTGGCCAACCGGCTCGACGCGTACCCCCGGATCTGTGCCTTCCTCGACGACGTCCTGCGGACCCCCGGCGTCACCTGATGGACGGCGGGGGTCGACGGCTAATCCCTCGTCTGCACCTGGAGATTGTCGAATGGAGGTGCGCCACACACCGGGGGGCCCGGGTTGGGACCCGAGGTTTGGATCGCCACCTGCACCGTTTCGCAGTAGGCCCAGCTGAGGTCGTTCAAATTGCTGTTCATGGTTGTGAAGCTCTCGTCGGAAGCGGCCACCGCGCGCATGGCAGCCTGAAGGCCCGCCAGCACGGCAGTCGTCCCGCGTCCCAACGTCACCGGGTGCTCAGGCGAGAACACGTACTGTTGGGCGTACGCAAAGGTCATGCATGACTGACAGTTGTTGTTGAGCGCCACGGCGGCGTTCTGGGGAGTAATCGCAGTCGGCACGCCTTCGATGACAACCGCCTGGACGGCGACGGCGACCGTTCGACACCCTGTGCAGTCGGATGACTGCGAATATGCCAGATTCGCATTGGTCACCGCCGCGGTGCCCGTATCGAAGGTCAACTCGGCGCTGGTACGCACCGCGGGCACAGCACTGTTGGAGTTCTCCACTTGGACAATGTTGTTATAGGTTCCGTCAGCGTTCGCCGACCCACCAAGGAGTCCCAAGGAAGCGACGAGGCAACCGATAAAGACAACGCAGCGGCGCACCGGTAATCCTCGTTGCGGCTCAGTTGCTCTGAAGGATCGGGGTGTGCTGAGTGGCGCTGGCGACGGTCGTCGAACTGTCCGAGAGGGCGTTCAGAGCGACCGCGGCGTTCACTGGGGCTGCGATGTTGGCGTTGATCAGTGACATCGCGGCTCGTTCCGGAAGCGCCTCGCCTGCCAGTTCGTCGAGCTCCGAGCGCGTCAACTTGCGGAAGTCGTCTGCCATATGGGTCTCCTCTCCCTCGTCAGTACGTCCCCTTATTCCAACACATCCTTGGGGGAAACGTCGTCGTCACCCTCCATAGGATCGTCCACGGAAGACGACTCCTGGACGATGGGGGCCGTCTGCTCGGCGTGGGCGGATGTATGGCCACCCCCGGTGTTGCGGACCACCACCTGGTTCACCCTTGTTGCGAAGTTGATACGCCCTCCGCCCTTCGCCTGGGCGTCTCGGAGGGCCTGACGAACCTGTGCTTCGATGCGCTCCCGCAGTCCCATGGGGTCGTCCTACCCCATTCCTGGCGGTTTGATCGCAGAAAGCCTCGGGAATACCCAAGACACCGGCAAGGGGGAGTTCGCCCTGCGCCGGTGCCGCGAGAACCAAGGAGACTATAAATGAGTGACGAGTACCGCAAGCTTTCGCGCGGGGAGTTGGATTCCCTGGCGGGCGAGGAGCTGCCCGAGCGGGCAGCGATGTCGCTGATCAACGCCAACATTGCGGCGCCGGTGAACCTGGCCGCCGCCTTGAACGTGGCGTCTGACAACTCCATCGCCTACGCGAACGCCCAGCAGACCGCCCCGATCGTCCAGACAAACTAGAATCAGGAGAGACCAAAAGAAAATGGCTGACGAATATCGTAAGGTGAATCGTGAGGAGCTCGACGCCCTGGCGGGCGAGGCCCTTCCTGAGCGAGCCGCTATGTCCCTGATCAACGCCAACCTGGCCATCCCGGTCAACGCCGCGGTGGCCGCCAACGTTTTGTCGGACGGCTCCTATGCCGGTGCCAACGCTCTGCAGGGCACCCCGATCAACCAGGGCAACCTGTAGCACCTGTTCTACCCAAAGAGCATTATGGAGGCGGCGCCAGCACTGGCGCCGCCTCCAACTTCGTCTGCGTTTGAACGGTGACTAGTTGCCTTGGATGATTGGCGCAGTCTGGCTGGCGTTGGCGGACGCAATCGACCCATCAGACAGCGCGTTGAGAGCCACGGCGGCATTGATTGGTGCTGCCACGTTGGCGTTGATCAAGGACATGGCAGCTCGCTCCGGAATGGCTTCTCCAGCCATCTCGTCAAGTTCCTCTCGCGTCAGCTTTCGATACTCATCACTCATAGCTTCGTCCTTTCGAAGAGTAGTGAACAGGCAACCCGAGTCATTCCCTCGAATGGGACTGGGAAACGCCACAGCTGGGCGGCAAGGGGATTGGGCCGGTTGGCAAGAGGGAAGGAAGCGAGCCGAAACCGCTTATCGCGTGGCGGTCCAGTCCTGAGGAGTCGCTTTGACCCTGGCGCCCGAACAACCTTCTACCACGACGGGGGCGGATCCGAACGCCACCCGTCCGATGCCAGTGGCGACCCGCCCGGCGAGCGGCGAAGCGAACCCGAAGCTCGCCGAAGGGGTGCAACTGATCGGGGAGTACGAGGGGTCGGGTTACAAGGAGGCGCCGTCCATGGTGCGCCGGCCCGACGGACAGGTCATCCAGCTCCCGGACTTGCTGTACCGGCTGACCACCTTGGCGGACGGAACACGCAACGACGCCCAGTTGGCCCGGGAGCTGGGCGAGCAGATCCACCGCCAGTTGGACCCAGACGATGTCCAGTTCCTGGTGGACGAGAAGCTGCGCCCACTAGGGGTCCTGGCCGCCGCAGACGGCAGCAGCCCGGTAACCGAGAAGGCGGATCCGTTCCTCGCCTTCCGCTTCCGGGTCGGAGTCATCTCGGAAAAGACCTCGGGTGTCCTCGGCAGCATCTTCAAGCCCCTCTTCTTCCCGCTGATCGTGCTCGCCGCCATCGTTGCCCTCGTGGCGGCAGACATCTGGTTGTTCTTCGTCCATGGTGTCGCCCAGGCACTACGCCAGTCGCTTCTCCACCCCGCCATCTTCCTGCCGTTGTTTGCGGCGGTGGTCGTGGCGGCGGCTTTGCACGAGATCGGCCATGCCGCGGCATGCCGCTACGGTGGCGGCCACCCGGGCAAGATGGGCTGCGGTCTGTACCTGGCATGGCCGGCGTTCTACACCGATGTCACCGACTCCTACCGCCTGAGCAGGCGCTCCCGACTGCGGACCGACCTCGGTGGCATCTATCTCAACGTGCTGATCGTACTGGCCACCGTCGGTGTTTACCTCGCCACCCATTACGAGCCGATTCTGATGCTGGTGCTCATCGAGCACCTCGAGATCGTCCACCAGCTGCTACCAGTCATCCGCTTGGACGGCTACTACATCGTCTCCGACCTGACGGGGGTTCCCGACCTGTTCGCCCGGATCGGGCCCATCCTCAGCAGCGCCATCCCCGGGCGCCGACCCGACCAGCGGGTCACTGTCCTCAAGCCCTGGGTACGGTGGGCGGTCACGGCCTGGGTGATCATTGTGGTGCCGTTGCTGGGCTTCGAGTTGATCACCGTGCTCATCCAGCTGCCCCGGATCATGGCGACGGCCGGTCTGTCGGCCGACAAACTGTGGCACGACACGACTAAGGCCTTCGACGGCGGCAATGCACTCAACGGCGTGTCCGATGTCCTGCAAATGGTCGTCCTGGCGATTCCCATCATCGGCATGGTGCTCATGGTGTGGCGCTTCGGGAAACAAAGCGTGGCGTGGACCTGGAAGCACACGAACGGCAGACCGGTGTGGCGCGGCGCGTCGGGGGTGTTGGGCCTGGTGTTCTTGGCGCTTTTGGCCTTGGCCTGGATCCCGAGGCACAATTATCGGTCGATCCAACCCGGGGAACGGGGCACCGTCGGCGAGGCCGCCGTGGCACTCCGGTATCTGCCCCAACATCCGGCGCAATTGGACCGCCAAGCGACGGCCCACGACGTGGCAACGGTGAACTCCTCGTCGTCGACCACGGTCCCATCCACCACGGTCCCGTCCAACACCGTCCCGTCCACCACGGTGCCGGGGGCGTCGCCCAATGCTGGCGTCAACGGTGACACCTCGACCACGATCGAAAGCTTCTCGACGACGACCATCACGACCTTCTCACAGAGCTCGTCCACCTTGCCCGTCACGCGCACCAGCCAGTCCAATGTGACGACGCCGACTACCGTTCCCTAAATCCACCAGAAGAGGAGATTTCCCAATGGCAGAGGAGCCCCGCAAAATGACGGCCGAGGAACTTGACGCCATGGCCGGCGACGAGTTGCCTGAGCGCGCCGTCATGTCCATGATCAACGGGTCGAAACTGATCGTTCCGATTGGGACGCCCGTGCACATCGTGTCACCCGATCCGATCGTTAAGCCGACACCTATCGTCGAAGGTCAAGGCTGATCACCCGAGGCGTTGTCGTGATCGACGTCTCCGTCGGTCGATCGGAAGGCGGGGGCATCTTGACCGTTTCAGGGTGGCCATCGGCTGCTGCGCCGGGTGAGGACGCCGGCTCCAATGCCGTCCAGGCCAAGACCGCAGGGCCACCCAATCCTTCGCCACGTAGGAGGCGTTGAAGCCAGAGGTTGCGCCCAAGCGGTCGTCTTGCCCGATGAGAAGGCCTGGGGGGGTCGGTGGGGGCTCGGCGTGGCTTTTGGGGGTTCGCCGCCGACACCCCAATCACCCTGTCCGCCATGCTGCACGACGCCCTCGCCACGCCGCTGTCCGAGGCCACGAACTGGCGGGCCGAGAATCCGTCCCGCCTTCGTCAACCGCGAAGTGTGTGGCGGCAGCCGGACTGGTGCAGCGCCAAAACCCGGCAGATCCTCATTACCCTGTTCCGGTGCCGAGGCAAGCACGTCTGAGCCGCGCAGTTTCTTCCCTTTGTCCCCACAGGTGTCGCGAACAGGGGCTCTCCCGAATACGACTTCGACGACCTCCATCATTGGACTGGCG
>JBOGGN010000127.1:0-4731 GCA_050744165.1 Acidimicrobiales bacterium
CGTCCATAGCACACCCCGTCAGGGCGGCGGCCCCCGCGACCTTTTGGCGGCGACGGCGTCGTCGAAAGCCGAGGGCGAAGACCAGCGCGGCGAGCAGCAATGGCCCCCCAACACTCACCACATCGAGTACCCGGTCGAACGGGTTGTCCAGGATCGCGTTGGCAGGCTTGCTGGGGTCGATGAACACCGTCGTCTCGTGAAAGGTCGACGACGTCGGATCTGCGAGCAAATAGGACTGGCCGTGATAGGTGTAATGGATGCTGCCATCTCGGGTGTAGGTGGCATGCACCGCGGTACCCGTCCACTGCAGGGAGGTGGGGCTGAGCGCGGCCACCACCAGAAACGCCAGGCTCAGCACCAGGAACCCAATTCCGAGACCGGGAAAAGCGCCCATTCCTTGCCAGCGACTGCTCCGACGTTCGACAACAGCGTCATCGCCCATTCCGCCACCTCCACCTCCCACCGCTCACGGTAGCAATCGGTGTTCACCGGCGGCGACGAATAAAGGCGCGGCCTACCCGGCCGGCAGCGGGGCGAACAGGTCGACCGGCACCCCGTCGGGATCGTGCACCACCGCCCAACGCATGCCCCAAAACGCGTCCCACGGGGCCAGATGCCCCTCGTACCCGGCGGCTGTCAGCTCTGCGAAGGCGGCGTCGACCTCGGCCGGGCTGTCGCAGGAAAAGGCCAGCGAGACCCGGTGCCCCCCCTTCGGGGGTGTCCACCCGGGGTCGAACGACTTGATCGTCTCCACCGTGTCGAGACACAGCCGAAGGCCACCGCCGAGCTCGACGTCAACATGGCCGTCCGCCTCGACGCCTTCCTTCAACGGCAGGCCGAGGCGGCGATAGAACGCCACCGAAGCCGCCATGTCCGCGACCACCAATTCCACGAGTTGTGCTTTGAGGTTCATACGGTCGACGGTACGGCGGAGAAGCCGGGCCGGTCTTGTACGTTTCGGACGTCCCGCCCTCGGACGTTCCGCCGTCAGACGTCCCGCCCTCTGCCGCCAACACCAAGCCCGACCCCTTAGCGGATGTCATGGTCCGCGGCCCAGCGGATGAGCTCGGCCCGCCGCGTCAAGTGCAGCTTGCCGAGGATGTTGCGCACGTGGTTCTCGACGGTCTTGTCGGCGATGTACAGCTCTTTGCCCACCTGCTTGTAGGTGTAGCCTCGGGCGACCAGGCTGAGCACCTCCCGCTCCCGATCGGAGAGGGGATTGGTCCCCGTGGCCTGGCGGGCCACCCGGCGGAACTCAGCCAGCAGCAGTGTCGCCAGCTCGGGGGCAAACGGTGGGTCCCCCGTCACCGCCCGCAGGAGCTGGCGGTGAAGCTCAGGCCCCGGAGTCGACTTGGTCAGGTACCCGTAGGCGCCGCTGGCGACGGCGTCGAGGAGGTCTCGCTCATGCTCGGAGACCGTGAACACCACGACTTTGACCGAATCCCCGTAGCGCGTGGTTGTTTCCCGGACCACTCGCAGCCCGCCGCCGCCAGGCATGTTGAGGTCGCAGACCACCAGGGCCGGCCGTTTGGCCTCGATCAGCCGCAGCGCCTCCTCGGCGTCGCCTGCCTCGCCCACCACGGACAGGGGCGCCTTGAGGTCGGCCCGGATGCCGGAACGCACCGTGGGGTGGTCGTCGGCAATCACCACCGTGTACTCGACGCGCTGCCCGCTTGGAGACGGGAAAATGGCGGCCCCCGATCCGGCTCCCGGTCCCGCGTGCCCAGCATCGCCGGGCGTGGCCGCCGGTGGGGCCCCAGGATCAACCACGAGGAGCCCGCCGCTTGGACCCCGCCGGCACCAGGATGCGGACCTCGGCTCCGTCGGCGCCGTCGGACGCAAAGTCGACCCGTCCGCCGAGATCCTCGACCCGGCCCCGAATGCTGTGGGCCATCCCGACCCCCTCGGTAACTGCCGCCGTGTCAAACCCGGCGCCATTGTCCTTGATGCTGAGGAACAGCCCGCCCGATGCTTCGTCCACGTCGGCGAAGACGACGACCCGGTTGGCCCGCCCATGCTTGGCGGCATTGGTCAACGCCTCGGTGGCGGCACCTACCAAGGCGTCGGCCAGCGCGGGGGCAACGGGTGGCACGTCGTCGGTGATGGTCACGGTGATCGCGGTGGCAGGCCAGGCGCGCTCGGCGCGGGAGGCGGCTCGTTCCAGCTCCAACCGCAGATTGCCGGTGTCGGACCTGTCGCCGAAGAGGTAGGCGCGAAGGTCCCGTTCCTGATCGCGGGCCAGCTGGGCGATATCCGGCGAGTCGGACCGGCGCTCGATCAGGGCGAGGGTCTGGAGGACCCCGTCGTGCAGGTCGCGGGCGATGTGGTCCCGGGCCTCAGCGTCGGCCAGCTGATGCTGGGCTTGGCGCAGCAGATAGACAATGGTGCCGCACACCGCTCCGAAAACAATCCACGACGCCCCGGTGGTGAAGGCGCTCATCAGGTCCCGTCCCACCGGTCCGGCATGGCCGGCGGCCGCGAATACCGCCAAGAAGCGGGCGGCGCTCAACACCACGCCAACTCCGACACCCCAGACGATGCCGCCCGCCACCGCCGCCAGCAGGATGGCGCACAACGGCCAGATCCCGGCGATCGATTGGCCCGTTGCCTGGGCCTGGTGGATCCAGCCATCGGCAGCCACGACGAAGGTGGCCACCACGACTTCGGTGGCCACCACCGCCGGGCGCAGCGCCCCCTGCCACTTCGGCCCTATGAGCAGGAACTGGTCGTAGGCGGTCACGGCACCGGTCGCGCCCATCACCAGCAGCACGACCCCTGGGTGGCGGTCGCGGTGGAGGTTGGCCGCGGCCACCACCACCAGCCCGATCCAAGCGGCCCACCGCAGCCCGGCCAGCCCGATCAGGACACCACGTTCCACGCCTCCAAGATGCCGTATCACCGACCCCGCCGCTTGTCCGTTGGTGATCGCCCGCGGCCAGGCGTCGTCGGCGACCCCCACTGGTGCTGCCACCAGCACGCACGGAACCTCAATGGCACCGCGAGCGCTCAGCCGGCCAGCCGGCGCCGCTGCGCCTCGGAGAGTGTCGGATCGACGCTGTCGAAGCGGTGGCCGAACCAGAAGGCCCCCCATCCGACCGGCAGGGCGATGCCGACGGTGACCGCCACGTTGGCCAGGCCGGCCGCCAGCGACTGGTGGGCCCAGGTCGCGCCGACCAGGAGGCCGACCAGCTGCGCCCCGTACCAGAACAGCCGGGCCAGGCCGACGATGCCGCAACCCCAAACCAAGGCTTGGGAAAGGCTCCGCCGGGAGTTGGACCACACGGCGACGGGGTCGTTTCGATCGACCCGCAACGCCCACAGCAGCCCGGGCACCAGAAAGGCACCCGAGACCAGGAACAGCGTCAACCACACGCCGAGAAAGTTGCGGCTGACCGGCCCATTGAGTCCCGCCGCCAGCTCGTGGCCGACGGTTCCGAGCGATAAGGCGGCGGCTCCCGTCGACACCAGCAGCGTGGCGTACCCGAGGGGGTGCTCGTTGAAGCGGGCCCGGTAGCGGGCCCCCTCGATGGCAGCGTGTTGTGGCCACCACCCGGCTCGGCGCAGCGACTCCTCGACCAGCTTCGGATGGACGAGGTGCTGCTCCTGCTGGTCGAGCCAGGAGCCAAGTGAGGATGGCGCCGCCGGGCCCGGCGGGACCCGTCCTCCTGAGCCAGCCGACGCCGGCCATCCGGCTTGGGCGCCACCGGGAGCGCCCGCCCACCGGTCCTGTGCCAGGTCGTCGGGTCGCGGCGTCGGGGTTTGGTAGTAGCTCGACGTCATCGGGGGTTGCTCCTTTCGGCTCTGGGATAAGTGAACGACGGCCGAGGCACTCCCAGAAACCCCCAAATCGAGAATGAGGGCTATCCCCTACCTACGGAGTCACCGCCGACGCAAGCCGAGTGAACCGGCCCCCTTTTAGGAGTAGAAGTTGTCCCCGTAAGGGCTCGCCCAAACGAGATCCCGCGCGTTCATGAGGATCGTTGGTGGGCTTCGCGTTGTGGAGCGGGGCCCGGCCGCCGCGAACGATGGTGATGGCGGCGTTGATGTCGGACTGGGCTTGATGGCCGCATGCTTGATATCGGAACTCCGGCTGGCCGGGCGGTTGTCCTTCTCGTAGTGCCCCCCGCAGGCGGCGCAGGCGCGGGAGGTGTCGCCGGGGTCGTCGGCGATCGGCTCGCTATCAGCATGCGCGCCTTTTACGCGACGTATCGCGGGAGTTACCCCCCATCGGGCGTCGTGGATGGTCCGGTTGAGGCTGGCCTTGCAAACGCGGAGCTAACTTAACAACCTTAACACAAGTGCAGGGCGTTATAGCGCCCTGCACTTGCGTTAACCGAGTTAAGTTATGGCCTGTTTGGGCCTCGCGGCTGAATTGACGCCATTCGAAAACGTTGGGTCATGTTGACGACGCTGATCCTGATCGACTTCAGGTCCCACTCGACAGTTAGGGCTCTTGCACAAATAACGTCGACGTTTGTTGGAGGGCCTTGGCGCGGTCTAGGCGACGATGTCGACTGGTGACCCGAGCGGCACCGAGCTCAAGGCGTCGATTGTGTCGGGGCTGGCTCGCACGCACCCGTGCGACTCCGCCACCCCATCGGTCGATGCCGGGTAGGACGGATACCCGTGGATGGCCACGGTGCCGTCGCCGCCGTCGAAATCGGTAAACACATCGGAATGGGTTCCGAGGATGAGGACCGTCGGGCCGTAAACGTTGAGCTGCGAATCGGG
>JBOGGN010000128.1:0-3207 GCA_050744165.1 Acidimicrobiales bacterium
GCGCCGCCCGTACCTGGGCCTCGCGCTGGCGCAGGCCGAAGAACAGCGCCCCGAGACCGGCATCCACGGCCGACAGCAGGATGAGCATCGTTGCGAACGAGGTGTCGACGAGCCACCACGGCCCCGACAGCCTGGCTGTGGCCGCCTTGTCCGCTTCGGCATACCGTGCCCGGTAGGCGGCTTCGTCGCTGCACGGCACCACGATCACTGGTGCCCGCAGCAGCCCTGGCCGGTCCGGAGCCGCCAGCCAGTGAGGATCCGCGACGGCGTCCCAGAACGGTGCCGTCTCGTCAGGACCGACGAGCACCACGAACGCCCAGCCCTGGCTGAAGCCCGCCGAGGGGGCCCGCTGGGCGTTGGCCAGGATGCGGTCCAGGAGGGACTGCGGCACCTGATCGGTCGAAAACGAGCGGACCATGCGGCGCTGGCTGACGACGTCTTGGAATTCCACGGGAAGCCGCTAGCGGGCGACCGCGGCGCTGTCTCCCGTGACCATGGACATGTCTGCGTAACGGTCGCCCGCCGGCTCCAGGCCGTCGAGGCGCGCCAAATCGTCTGCGTCCAGAGTGACGTCAACGGCGGCGACATTCTCCTCCAGGTACCGCCGCCGCTTGGTGCCCGGGATGGGGGTTACGTCGTCGCCCTTGGCGAGGACCCAGGCCAGGGCCACCTGCCCCGGGGTGCAACCGTGGCGCTCGGCCACTTCCTTGACGATCTCGACCAGTTTCAGGTTGTGCTCCAAGTTGTCGCCCTGGAACCGGGGCTGGGTCTGGCGGCGAAAGTCGCGGTCCGACAGGCCCGAGGTCGTGGCGATGGTGCCCGTCAAGAGGCCCCGGCCGAGCGGGCTGTAGGGGACCAGGCCGATGCCGAGCTCGCGGCAGGTGGGCACCACCTGGTCCTCGATGTCCCGGCTGAACAACGACCACTCGCACTGCAGGGCCGTGATCGGATGTACCGCCTGCGCCCGCCGCAGGGTGTTCGGCGATGCCTCGGACAGGCCCAGATGCCGGACCTTGCCCGCGGCGACCAGCTCCGCCATGGCGCCCACCGTGTCCTCGATCGGCACCGTGGGGTCGATGCGATGCACGTAATACAGGTCGATATGGTCGACACCGAGTCGCCGCAGCGACGCTTCGCAGGCCGAGCGAACGTACTCGGGCTGGCCCCGTACGGCCCGAACAGACGGGTCGTCGCGGCGGCGCTCGATACCGAACTTGGTGGCCAGCACCACCTGGTCACGGTCGCCGGCGATGGCCCGGCCCACCAGCTCCTCGTTGTCCCCGATCCCGTACATGTCGGCGGTGTCGAAGAACGTGACGCCGAGCTCGATGGCCCGGCGGATGGTGGCGATCGACTCGGGATCGTCGTCATGGGTGGCACCGTAGAAGTCGCTCATGCCCATGCAGCCGAGCCCGAGGGCGGAGACGGCCAGCGGGTTGGTAAGTCCGAGGGTGCGCTTGGGCAACGTCATGGTGGTTTCCTCTCCTTCAGACGCCGCGGTAGTTGGGGATGGAAAAGGTCCTCGCCCCACGATCCTCACGCGCCTCCACGGCAGACACGGTCATCGAGGTCCACCCTAAGGCCTCTCCGCTCGCCGGAATGCCGACCCGCTGAGTAGGGTTTAATGATGTATGCCTACGTTCCGTGAACTCCTTAAGGCGACGAAGTCCAACATCCAGGAGGTGACGACCGACGGGGCGGAGGCCGCCATCGCGGTGCCCGGCACCGTCATCCTCGACGTCCGCGAGCCTGATGAGTACGAGCAGGGCGCCATCACCGGCGCCATCCACCTCCCCCGCGGGCACCTGGAGAGCCAGGTGGAGGGAAAGATTCCCGACCACGACGCCCCCGTCGTCATCTACTGCGCGGGCGGGACTCGCTCGGCGTTCGCGGCCGAAACGATGCAGCTCCTCGGCTACCACGACGTCGTCTCGATGGCGGGCGGGTTCAACAAGTGGAAGGACGAGGGCAGGTCGTGGCGCACGCCATCGACGCTGACCGCCGACCAACGCAACCGCTACCAGCGCCACCTTCTGCTGCCCGAGGTCGACACCAAGGGCCAGCTGAAGCTGCTCGAGTCCAAGGTGCTCTTGATCGGCGCTGGCGGCTTGGGCAGCCCGGCCGCCATGTACCTGGCCGCGGCCGGCGTGGGCACCCTCGGCATCATCGACATGGACGTGGTCGACGCCTCAAATCTGCAGCGTCAGATCCTGCACAGCATGGATCGGGTGGGCGAGCGCAAGGTGGACTCGGCCAAGAAGACATTGACCGCCCTCAACCCCGACGTCAACGTGGTGACCTACGACGTTCGGCTCGCAGCCGACAACATCCTGCAGATCTTCGACGGTTGGGACGTCATCGTTGACGGGACGGACAACTTCCCGACCCGGTACCTGGTGAACGACGCCTCCGTGAAGCTGGACATCCCGGTGGTGCACGGGTCGATCTTCCGCTTCGACGGCCAGGCCAGCACCTACCTGCCCCACGTAGGACCGTGCTATCGCTGCCAGGTACCCGAGCCGCCGCCGCCCGAGCTGGCGCCGTCGTGCGCCGAGGCCGGCGTGCTCGGCGTGCTGCCGGGAATCATCGGCTGCATCCAGGCCATGGAGACCCTGAAGCTGCTCCTCGGGATCGGCGAGCCGCTGGTGGGACGGTTGCTGGCCTATGACGCCATGGAGGAGACCTTCCGGACCTTCCGGGTCCCCCGTGACGCCAGCTGCGCCGCCTGCAGCATCCCCAAGGAGGACTTGGTCATCGCCGACTACGACATCGGGTGCATGCCGCATCCGATCGAGGCCTCAGCGCTGGCTCACATCCCGGCATAGAGCGCCCCGGCGGGCGCTCGCTCTGCGGGAAAACGCGCTCAGACGTGGCCAGTTTGACAAGCGGCGTGCCTTCGCTTGCTTCTACGCGAGTTTGGCAAGTGCTCGTCATTGGAAACGCAGCCGTATCGCCGCTGCTGATCGACGCCACATCGGCGGCAGGCCTCAACAAGCGTGTTCCGCTCTGTCGATGTCAACGTGACGCCCGACAGTGATCGCTGGCGGTCTTCCATATTTTTCCATGAATGTGTTGACAGCCGGTGATTAGGCGAGTACAATCGAACATATGTACGATGCGGTGACCGAGTTGGGGGCCGTCCGGGCCACCCTGCACGCCTACACCGCCAACTTCGACGCCGACGCCGTCCCCTGCGCCGACGCCGCC
>JBOGGN010000129.1:0-11773 GCA_050744165.1 Acidimicrobiales bacterium
CACGATGTCAGCCAGTTCCTCGTTGAGCTCGACCTCGAGGTTGGGCAAGTCGGCGTGGCGCCGCTCCTCGTCCACCCAGGTGACGAGGTTCGCCGCGAAATAGATGACCTTTTCGAGCTGCTTGGCTTTCAGCTCCTCGCGCGCTTCAGTGCCCATGAGCAGGTAGGCCAGCCATGAACGGGTGCCCCGGAGGTACCAGATGTGCACCACGGGGGCGGCGAGCTCGATATGGCCCATGCGCTCGCGACGTACCTTCGAGCGCGTCACTTCGACGCCGCAACGCTCGCAGATTATGCCCTTGAAGCGGACCCGCTTGTACTTGCCGCAGTAACATTCCCAGTCCTTGGTGGGCCCGAATATCTTCTCGCAGAAAAGACCGTCTTTTTCCGGGCGCAAGGTACGGTAGTTGATGGTCTCGGGCTTTTTCACCTCGCCGTTGGACCAGGTGCGGATGTCGTCGGCCGTGGCGAGGCCGATCTTCAGCTGTTCGAAATTGTTGACGTCCAACATTCTGGTCAAAAGCTCCTCTCGCTGGCGCGGCGGGCGTCCTCCTCGTCGGAGCCCCGTTCGGGCCGGCTGATGTCGATGCCGAGCTCCTCGGCCGTGCGGAACACGTCCTCGTCGAGCTCGCGCATCTCGATTTGCTCGCCTGTGGTCGACAGGACTTCGACGTTCAGGCAAAGGCTCTGCATTTCTTTTATGAGCACTTTGAAGCTCTCGGGTATGCCTGGCTCGGGGATGTTGTCCCCCTTGACGATCGCCTCGTAGACCTTGACCCGGCCGAGGACGTCGTCGGACTTGATCGTGAGCAGCTCCTGGAGCGCGTAGGCCGCCCCGTAGGCCTCGAGCGCCCACACTTCCATCTCGCCGAAGCGTTGGCCGCCGAACTGCGCCTTGCCGCCCAGGGGCTGCTGGGTGATCATCGAGTAGGGGCCGGTCGAGCGGGCATGGATCTTGTCGTCGACCAGGTGGGCCAGCTTCAAGATGTAGATGTAACCGACCGACACCGGGTTGTCGTAGGGCTCGCCGGTGCGCCCGTTGTACAAGGTCGCCTTGCCATCGGGGCCGATGAGGCGGCCGTGGTCTCCGTACTCGGTGCCCGGGGCTTCGGGGTGCAGGTTTTCGAAGATCTTCTTGATCGTCGGGTGCCTGCCGGCGTTGTCCTCTTCGTCCCAGTGGGCGCCGTCGAAGCTCGGCGTGGCCACGTAGCTGGCCGGGTGGGCGACGGGGCTCGTCTTCCGGGCCCGGTCGGCGCTGGGGGCGGGCCCCTCGCCGTCGACGTCCCATCCCCAGCGGGCGGCCCAGCCGAGGTGGCTCTCGAGCACCTGCCCCACGTTCATGCGGGAAGGTACACCGAGGGGGTTGAGGATCATGTCGACCGGCGTGCCGTCGGCCAGGTGGGGCATGTCCTCCACCGGGAGGATCTTGGATATGACGCCCTTGTTGCCGTGGCGGCCGGCCAGCTTGTCACCCTCGGTGATCTTGCGCTTCTGGGCCACGTACACCCGCACCAGCTGGTTGACGCCGGGGGGCAGCTCGTGGGAGTCATCCCGGGAGAAGACTCGCACGTCGATGACCTTGCCCTACTCGCCGTGGGGCACCTGGAGCGAGGTGTCCCGGACCTCGCGCGCCTTCTCACCGAAGATGGCTCGCAGCAGCCGCTCCTCGGGGGTGAGCTCGGTCTCGCCCTTGGGGGTGACCTTGCCCACCAGGACATCGCCCGCCCCCACCTCGGCGCCGATGCGTATTATGCCCCGCTCGTCGAGGTCCTTCAGGATCTCCTCGGAAAGGTTGGGGATGTCCCGGGTGATCTCCTCGGCGCCGAGCTTGGTGTCCCGGGCGTCAACCTCGTGCTCCTCGATGTGGATCGAGGTGAGCACGTCGTCGCGCACCATCCGCTCGGAGAGGATGATGGCGTCCTCATAGTTGTAGCCCTCCCAGGGCATGAAGGCCACGAGCAGGTTCTTGCCGAGGCCCAGCTCGCCCTGGTCGGTGGACGGCCCGTCGGCGAGGACGTCGCCCTTGCTGACCTGGGCACCCTCGTCGACGATGATGCGCTGGTTGAGGCAGGTGTTCTGGTTGGAGCGGCGGAACTTGGACAGCCGATAGACCCGGCGACCGAGGGGATTGTTGAGCCGGTCGAACTGGCCCGGCGTGTAGTCGACGGTCACGTGCTCGCCGCCCACCTCGATGACGGTGCCGTCGCCCTCGGCCAGCAAGACGTCGCCGGCGTCTCGGGCGGCACGGGCCTCGACGCCGGTGCCGATGAACGGCGCCTCGGGCTTGACCAGGGGGACCGCCTGCTTCTGCATGTTGGCGCCCATCAGGGCCCGGTTGGCGTCGTCGTGCTCGATAAAGGGAATCAGGGCGGTGGAGATGGAGACGATCTGCTTGGGGGACACGTCCATCAGGTCCACCTCGGCCGGGGGCACGAAGTCCACCTCGCTCGTCGTCCCGTAGCTGGTGCCGCCGGCCGCGCTCACCCGCACACCCGGGCCGAGCGGGGCCCGCCGCACCAGGACCCGGTCGTCGATCAGGGTCCCATCCCCGGTCAGCTTGGCGTTGGCCTGGGCGATGACGTACTCCTCCTCTTCATCGGCGGCCAGGTAGGTGATCTCCTCGGTCACCTTGCCCTCGACCACCTTGCGATAGGGGGTCTCGATGAAGCCGTAGTTGTTGATCCGGCCGTAGCTGGCAAGGTGGCCGATCAGGCCGATGTTGGGACCTTCGGGCGTCTCGATGGGACACATGCGGCCGTAGTGGGACGTGTGGACGTCTCGAACCTCGAACCCCGCCCGCTCCCGGGACAGGCCGCCGGGGCCCATGGCCGAGAGCCGCCGCTTATGGGTCAGGCCCGACAGCGGGTTGGTCTGGTCCATGAACTGCGACAGCTGGCTGGTCCCGAAGAACTCCTTGATGGCGGCCACCACCGGCCGGATGTTGATCAGGGTCTGGGGAGTGATGGCCTCCACGTCCTGGGTCGTCATCCGCTCCCGGACGACGCGCTCCATGCGGGACAGGCCGACGCGGACTTGGTTCTGGATCAGCTCGCCGACGCTCCTGATGCGCCGGTTGGCGAAGTGGTCCTGGTCGTCGAGGCGGTAGCCGGGCTCACCCTTGGCCAGGTGGAGCAGGTAGCAGCACGCGGCCACGATCTCGCTACGGGACAGCACACCCTGGCCGGCCTTGGGCCGCTCGAGGTCGATGTCGAACAACTCGGCCGCCTTGGCGATCTCGGGGCCGAGCTTGCGGTCCAGCTTGTATCGCCCGACCCGGGTCAGGTCGTAGCGCTTGGGGTTGAAAAAGGCGTTCTCGAAGTAAGCGCGCGCCGACTCGATGCTCGGCGGCTCGCCCGGCCGGGCTCGCTTGTAGATCTCCAGCAGCGCCTCTTCCTGGGTCGGGGCCAGGTCGCGCTCCTTGTCCCACTGACCCTCGAGGAAGTCGAAGTGGCGCACGAAGCGGTCGAAGAAGGTCTCGTCGGTGTACCCCATGGCCCGCAGCAGGACGAACAGGCTGAGCCGGCGCTTGCGGGCCACACGGCTGCCGGCGGTGATGTCCTTGCCCGGCTTGGCTTCCACGTCGAACTCGATCCACTCACCCCGGTAGGGGTGGATGGTGCCGGTGACGATGGTCTTGGCGTCCCGGCCCGGCTGGAAGATCACGCCGGGGCTGCGCACAAGCTGGGAGACCACCACCCGTTCGGTGCCGTTGATAATGAAGGTGCCCTTGTCCGTCATCATGGGGAAGTCGCCCATGAAGACGGTCTGCTCCTTGATCTCGCCGGTGTTGGCGTTCTGGAACTGGGCCCGCACGAAGATGGGGGCCGCGTAGGTCATGTCCTTCTCTTTGCACTCCTCCACCGAGAACTTCGGCGGCGGACGCAGGTCCTGATCGTCAGGGTCGAAGTCGAGAATCAGCTTCAACGAGCCCGAGAAGTCCTCGATCGGGCTGATGTCGTGGAACGTCTCGGCCAAGCCCTTCTCGAGGAACCACTTGAACGAATCGCGCTGGATAGAGATCAGATCCGGCAGCGGCAAAACCTCGTCGAGGTTGGCGAAGGAGAAGCGCTCCCGGGTGAGCGGACGTGACGGCAAAGGCCTACTCCTCAGAGTGAGACGCGCAAGGCTGGGCGGACGCCGTGCGGGCGCGTGTCACCAAGGGGCAAAGCCTGGGGGTGCGCATGGCGGACGAGCACGGCAACTAGCTAGTGTAAGCCAAGGCGCGACCAAAAGCAACGCCTTTTGGGGCAGTCCTTTTGATGGAAGGGTAGGCGAGACTCGCCGATTGGTCAAGGGTTTGGTTGGCGGGCGCTGGTCAGAGCCGGGTCGGGTTGGGTCGGGTTGGGTCGGGCTGGGCCGGGCTGGGCCGGGCTGGACCAATCGGGAGTAAGTTAGCGTCGTTAAGTTAGGCGGATGACCGTCGGTCGTCAGGTGGTGGCTGGTGGGGCGGTGGGCGCGCCGCGCCCGCGCCGTCCGAGGACGAGCAGGACCAGGCCGGCGACGGCCAAGCCGATGGCCAGGCCGCCGATGCCCCAGGCGACGTCGTGGTTGGACGACTTCTTGGCCGAGGCCAGGGTGACGTTTCCGCTCAGGTCGACCCGGGTGAAGAAGTCATCCTCGGACTGGGACCCAGGCTCCGCCGGTTGGGGCTGGGTCCAGGCGATGTACACGGAGTTGTTGGTCGAGGCGATGGCCGCGGACTCGATGTTGAAGGCGAAGTAGGACTCCGTGAGGTTCTGGTCGACCGACGTCGGGGTGACCCTCACGTTGGACGACCACGTCGCGCCTTGGTCGGTGGAGTAGGCGTAGTAGGTGTCGGAGTACTGGACCATCCCTCCCGTCGGGTGGAACGGGTCGTTGCGGAAGTCGAGCCAGGAGACGTCCACCCGCCCGTCGGGAGCGACGCTGATGCCCGGGGTGTAGCGGTCCGAGACCATCGACACCGAGGACGGCACGGGCGAGGCGGGCTTGCTCCACGTCTTGCCGCCGTCCAGGGAGTGGGTGACGAAGATGTTCTCTGTCATCTGCGGGGTCGCCGAATCCCAGGCGACGTAGATGGCCCCCGTGGCGGGATCGATGGCGGCCGACGGCTCGTCGGCGCCCGCCTGGCCCGTAGTGATGGTGCTCGCCGTCCAGTGAGCCCCGTGATCGGTCGAGCTGTAGAGGTACATCGGGTACAAGCTGCTGCCGCTACTGCTAGAGCCTGTGGAAAGCCCCTCGGCCACGGCGTACACCGTGCCGTTGTTGGCCGCCAGCAGCACCGGGGTGTACCCGTTGTACGGCCCACCCGATTGGCTCATGGTGGCCGTGCCCAGGTCCGTCTCGCTTCCCCAGTTGAGGCCGCCGTCGGTGGACACCGCTACCGCCGGTTGGTCCATCACGTTGATGCTGGCCGGCACGCTGTCGGGATCACGTTCGGCGCCGACGTAGATCCGGGAAGGGTCGGAGGGGTCAACGGCCATCGTGGCGGAGCGAAACTCCTCGGGCTCGCTGGCGGTGGCTCCGCCCTTGGTCGTTCCGGTGAGCATGGCCGACTGGAACACGATCTTGGAGGTGGTATTGAGCCCCAGATCGGTCGAGCGGGCCACGGCCAGCGAGATCGGGCCGTGCTGGGCGCCGGCCGGTGTTTGGGCGGCCATGGCGACGTAGAGGGTTGATCCGTCAGGGGAGAACCGCGGGGCCAGCTCGGGCTCGGTGTCGGGGCGGGCGATGCACGACTGGTACCCCGACGGCAGGATCGAGGTGGAGTTGGTGGTCCAGGTGAGGCCGCCGTTGGTGGACGCGAACAGGCTGCAGCCGCCTTCGCGGTAGTCGCCGTCGACCAGGACCACCGTGTTGGGGTTCTTGGGATCGACGGCCACCTGGGGCAGCAGGTAGAGGTGCTGAGTGCTGCCCCCATAGGTCACCTGGCGCACCGATTCGACGCTCGGAGTGATGGTCGTGCTCCCGAGCGCCGCTGGCGCCGCTCCAAGCATCACGGTCGCTCCCACCGCCCCGGCGGCTGCCAAACCGACAACAACTCGAAGCCGACGCATCCGCGGCCCCTTCCCCAGCTCGGTTGTCAAAGACGGGCGAGACTATCGCAGACCAGCCCTTAGCTGCAGATCGGGAGTAGTGGGATTAAGGTTACTTCAGCTCGACGCTGGCTCCGGCCGCCTCGAGCTGCGCCTTGGCCTTGTTGGCCTCCTCCTTGGAGACCTTCTCCAGGACCGCCTTGGGAGCGCTGTCCACCAGATCCTTGGCCTCCTTCAGGCCGAGGCTGGTGAGGGAGCGAACCTCCTTGATGACCTGGATCTTCTTTTCGCCGGCACCGGTGATGATGACGTCGAACTCTTCCTGCTCCTCGACCTCGGGCGGCGCCTCGGCGGCAGGGCCACCCCCCTGAGCCACTGCCACCGGGGCGGCGGCGGTGACGCCGAAGCGCTCCTCGAACTCCTTCAGCAACTCCGACAGCTCGAGCACGGTCATGTTGGCGATGGAATCGAGAATCTCTGCCTTGTTTGCCATTTTCGTTGTTCTCCTTGTCTAATCAGTCGCCCGCGCCGTCCACCGGCGGAGCATCGTCTTCTGGGTCGACGGCAACTATGGGAAGGTCTGGTTCGTTGACTTCCGAATCACCGATCTCGGACATGGCCGCCACCTCGGCGGGAATGTTGGCTTCTTCGTCGCTCGGAGCCTCGGTGTCGTCGTACGGGGGCGCCGCCGGGTCGTCGTCGTCGGAGGTGTCCTCGGATTCGTAGGCGGCAGCCGTCGCCTCGTGGTCCTCCTCGCCCTCGTCCCCGTTGCCGGTGACCTGGTCGAGCGCTGCGCTCTCCTCACCCTGCTCGGACAAGGCCTCGTCACCGCGACCCGGTGGCCGGTCGCCGCTGGCATCGGACTCCTCTGCATCGGCGGCAGCCTCGACGTCGGCCTCGGCTGCCTCGTCGATCGCCTTCTCGACGGCTTCGACGGCCTCCGCCTCCTGCGCGCTTTCGGCTGGGGCCACGGGAACCTCAGCTGCCGGCACTTCAGGCTCGGCTGCGGCCTCCTCCGGGGCGGGCGACTCCGCTACCGGCGCGGCGGATGCCTCCACCGGCTCGGCGGGGGCTTCGGCTACCGGCTCCGCAGGCGAAGGCGCTTCAGCGCCGGTGTCCCCTGGCGCCGCCGCGGCGCCCTCGGAGGTCGCTGCCTCGGCGAGTCCACCCCGCTTCTCGATGAGGGCCTTCAACCCGTAAGCGAAGCTGCGAGGCACCGCTTGCAGCAACCCGGCGAAGGTCTGCATGGGCGCAGCCAGCGCGCCCGCCAGCCGGGCGAGCACAACGTCCCTCGGCGGTAGATCGGCCAGTGCCGCGGCGTCGGCGACCGAAATGAGCTTGGTCCCGAGAACGCCGCCCTTAACCGTCAGCTTGGGATTCGTGCGGGAGTAGTCCCGAAGCGCCTTGGCCACATTCGAGGCGTCGCCCTCCACGAAGGCGATCGCCGTCGGCCCGACCAGCAGGCTCTCGAGTCCGTCGAGGCCGAGGTCGGCAGCGGCGAAGCGCACCAGGGTGTTCTTGTAGATCTTGTACTCGCAGCCGGCGTCGCGAAGCGTGCGGCGCAGGCCGGCCAGGTCCTTGACGGTGAGACCGCGGTACTCAGTGAGGATGGCGGCACTGGATCGCTGGAAGTGCTCCCGCACTTCGGTCACGACCGCAACCTTCTCGGCCCTCGGATTGTCCATCGGTCACCTCCTCTACGAGTTCTCTGCGACGCGCGAACAAGAGAAACCCGGAGGGCTGGACCCGTTCGCCTCGTCAGGACTTACGCGCCCGGAGGCGCACCGGATGTCTACGGCGTGTATGGATTGCGGTTGGACAGTGTAGCCGGTGAGCCGGCCCGGCCTTTCACGAGGCGGGTCCTACCAGAGGGCCTTGGCCTTGGGCGTTCGCAAGCCCTTTGGGTCACCGACGGATCCGAGCCCTCGGAGATGGCGGCGAACCCTGGTCCGGTACGGCCGCGGGAGACAACCGGAATCGGCAACCGGCGTGGCTCGGCGGGCGGGGCGTGAGCTCGACGTGGACCTCTCCTCCGGAGATGGCTGCGACGACCCCCTCGGCCATCCCGCGATGCAACTCGCACACCACATCCGGGTCGTCAGCTGCGGCCGCGGCAAACGGGCAGTGGTGCAGCACCACCTCGGTGCCACCGTCTCCCTCGCTCCGTATCGGCTCGAAACCCCGCCGCGCCATCTCCGCCGCGAGCACGTCGGCCAGCCCAGACAGTGACTGGTCGGTCGTCGGTACTCGCTGGGCGACGGCGGCCCCGACATCTACACCAACCTCCCGAGGGGTGCGCCCGGTGCGCCGCATCTCGAGCAGCATGAGGGTCAACTGCTCGTAGGGCCCGACGGAGAGCCACACCTCGGCGGACAGCGACGCCTGATAGACGAGAGAAGGGCGTCCCGGGCCGGGGTGCGACAGCAATGCCTCGGTGACCAGCCCGGCGTCGCGCAGCTTGCCCAGGTGCTGGCGGACCGCGTTGTGGTTCAGGGAGGACATCTGGGTCAGTTCGGCGACTGAGACCGGGGCGTCAGATGCTGCCACCACTTGGAAGATGGCGTGGCGGGTGGGGTCACCCAATGCTCGAGCTTGGCGCTGCCGGACGTCCCCACTTCTGTTCATCTGCACTGCGACTGTAGCCAAGTTTGCCCTATTGCACCCGTTCGGAGCAGGTAGTATTTTTTCTAGTAGAACCTAGAACAACTGGAGGATCCCAGGATGTGCTTCAAGAACTTGCCGATCGAGTTTGACAGCAACGGGAAGGCGCAGTTGAAGGAAGGGTTCGGAAACCCCTACGCCGTCGTTGCCGCCGAGCCCAAAGAGTACATCCGGCGACGCCAGGGACCCGGTGCCATGGTCGCCGCGCCACCCAAGCTGCGCGACTGGAACATCGACCCGGTAACCCGGGTGGCCGGCGCCTTGGCGGTCCACACGGTGCTCGACCTTGATAGCCGCAAGGCGGTCGAGGCTCACTCCCAGGCCATGTTGTTCCGTGGCTACGAGATCATCCTGCAGGGCCGTGACCCTCGGGACGCCATCGACATCAGCTCACGGGCGTGCGGGGTGTGCGGCGGGGTCCATGCCACCGTGTCGTCGCTCGGTATCGAGCAGCTCTTCGGCGTCTGCCCGCCGCCGCTCGGCGTCGAGATCCGCAATCTGGGCGAGGTCGGCGAGATGTTCTACGACCACCCGCTGCACCTCGGCCTGCTCGCGGGTCCGGACTACTCCACCTCGATCGTGTCGATCACCAACCCCGAAATGGTGGTGAAGGCCGAGAAGACCCTGGCGCCCAACGGGGACCTGCACGGGTACCGGACGATCAAGGACATCATGGATGCCCTGAACCCGCTGACCGGGCGGATCTACCTGGAGGCTCTGGAGTGGACCCGGGTGGGCCGAGTGATGTGCATGCTGATGTACGGCAAGTACCCGCACCCCTCGACGCTGGTACCTGGCGGCGTGTCGACCACCGTGTCGACGTCCACCTTCAACGAGTTCTACACCCAGCTGGGCAAGATCTTCGACTTCTGCAAGGTCATCGCCCGGATATGGGACGACCTCATGGACTTCTTCCTGGAGTCCAACCCTCGCTATGAGGAGGTCGGCCAGCGGCCGGTCAACCTGGCGCAGACCGGGATCTGGGACGACTCGGACATTTACGACGCCACCTACGCCAACTGCGATGCCTGGGGCAACCGGCGCTACGCCCGGCCCGGCGTCATCCTCGACGGCAAGATGGTCACCACCGACCTGACGAAGATCAACATGGGCTTCGAGGAGTTCGTGACCCACTCCTTCTACGAGGAATGGACCAACACGCCGCCGCGGTTCCAGACCGATCCACTGGGCAACCCGATCTCCCCGTACAACCCGTGGAACAAGGTCACCATCCCCAAGCCGGCCGGCAAGAACTTCCGGGACAAGTACACCTGGGACACCGCTCCGCGCTGGGACCGCCGGACGGTAGAGACGGGGACCTACGGCCGGATGTGGACCACGGCCCTGACGGGTCGGGCGGGTCCGGCCAACAACGACTTCTTGGAGGCGACGGGCGACGGATTGCGGATCGTGCTCCCTCGCCACGAGTTGCCCGAGGACGAGTTGTTCTGGAAGGTCCCCCGGAGCCTGAACGCACTGGAGCGCAACCGGGGCCGTGCCTACGCCATGGCGTTCACCGCCGCCATCGGCATGAACTGCATGCTGAAGGCGCTGGAGTACTGGCGGCGAGGCGACACCGCGGTCCATACGCCGTACAAGGTGCCCAAGGACGAGCGGATCTCCGTCGGGTTCTGGGAGGCCGGCCGGGGTTGGCTGGTGCATCACATGCAATCCGACAAGGGGAAGTTGGTCAACTACCAGATAACGACCCCGTCGACCATCAACGCCGCTCCTCGGGATCCCTTCGGCGGGCTTGGCCCATACGAAGAGGCGATCATCGACACGCCGATCCTGGAGACCGTCGCCGAGGACGACATCAAGGGCATCGACATCTTGCGAGCCATCCGCAGCTTCGACCCGTGCATGCCGTGCACCACGCACATCGACACGGGCAAGGGCACGATCGTTCGTGAGGTCAACTCCTGCGGCTGCACCCTGGAGGGTTAGCCGCTTAGAGCTCCGGACGGGCCAACCTCGCTGGGTCCGCCCGGAGCCCTCAAACTCGCTACCCCGGGGACGTGACGACCCCGGGGTAGCGCCTTTCGGGGTGGAAGAATTGCCCGACGAGCCCGGTGCACGCGGACTCCGGGCTGCGGGCCCTGCCCTCAGTCGGCGCTGGCCACCAGATCCTCGTCGGTGATGCGCAGCCGGTTGACGTCGACATCGATGCCCGGCCCCATCGTCGAGGAAACGGCCACGGACTTCATGTAGCGCCCTTTGGCAGCCGCCGGCTTGGCCCGGTTGAGCTCGTCGACGACAGCCCGGAAGTTGGCCAGCAGCTGGTCGCGCTCGAAGGAAACCTTGCCGATCGGCACCTGCACCACGCCACGGGAGCGGGTGTCGGCTCGGTACTCGACCTTGCCGCCCTTGAACTCGCTGACCGCTCGGCCCACATCGGGGGTGACCGTGCCGGTCTTGGGGTTCGGCATAAGGCCCCGAGGCCCGAGCTTGCGGCCCAACCGGCCGACTTGGCCCATCAGGTCCGGGGTGGCGATGGCGACGTCGAAGTCCATGAATCCGCCGTCGACTCGGGCCACCAGGTCGTCAGAGCCGACGATGTCGGCGCCCGCAGCCAGGGCCGCTTCGGCGGCCGCGCCGGCCGCGAACACCGCCACCCGGACCGGCTTGCCGGTCCCCGAGGGGAGCGACACCGTACCCCGGACGACCTGGTCAGCGCGCCGGGGGTCGACACCCAGACGGATCGCTATCTCCACCGTCTCGTCGAAGTTGGCTTTGGCGAGGCCCTTTACCAGGTCCATCGCTTCCGACGGGCCGTAGGCCTTATGGGTGTCGAGACCCTTCTTGGCGTCGACGTATTTCTTTCCGTGCTTCGGCATGGTTGCCTCCCTCGTCGTAGGTGACCCGGGGCGAGGTCGTCCCCGGCGTCGATGTTTGTCCCGCTTAGCCCTCGACCTTGATTCCCATGGACCGGGCGGTGCCCGCCACCTGGAGCTTGGCCGCTTCCAGATCGTAAGCGTTGAGGTCGGGCATCTTGATCTGGGCGATCTCGGTCAGCTGCGCGTCGGTGATGGACCCGGCGGTCTCCTTGCCGGTGGAGGCGGCCCCTTTGTCCACTCCGGCGGCCTGCCGGATCAGGAC
>JBOGGN010000130.1:0-2370 GCA_050744165.1 Acidimicrobiales bacterium
GGGTGAGGACCGGCGGCACGCCGCCGACGGTGATCGACACCGCGAGCAGTGCCCCGCCGATGGCGAGGGCGAAGTTGGTGATCGCGGCGCCGAACCCGCCCCCGATCGACGAGCGGATCATCAGGTACAAGACCAGCGTCACGCCCCGGAGGACCTTGGCCACCGACCGGAGCGGGCCGAGGCCGGACTGGCCCGATGACAGCGTGTTGACCGCCACCGCGGCCACGGTGCTTACGGTGCTGGCCAACAGGTCGGAGCCGAGTTCGGTCTTAAACGTCTCCTGGCTGATGCCCGCCCCCTGCCACAACGAGACCACCGTGGCGCCGTCGAGCTGGTTGGCCTGCTGCGCCTGGCGGAAGTTGGAGGCGAACTTGTCGCTGCGGTCGTTGCGCCGGGCACCCGCAGCGCGGTCGGCTTCGGCCGCCACGGCCACCTGCGCCAACTCCTGGTGCAGGATGCCCAGCTGCGCGCGCCGGGCGACCGCGGTCGTAGTCGCCAGCAGCGACGTCGGGGCACTGTCGGTGCCGAGCGACGACAGCTCCCCCCTGACGGTGGCGGCGGCGGCGTTCCACTGGGCCTCGAGGTAGGTGCCGTCGGTGGGGGTGTCCGCGGTGGTCGCCAGCCGGCGGAGTCGTTCGTACAGCTCATCGGGGGTGTACCCCAGCTGGGTCAGCCGGGAGGGATCGAGCATGGCCTGCACCATGCGGAAGGCGCCGTCGAGACGGCCCCAGGTCCAGTCGTTGGCCCGCCAGGACTGCTTGTAGAAACCGCCGAACGACTGCAGCTGGTAGCCGGCGAGCTTGGCCGGCCCCGCGTCGAGACCGAAGGCGTTGGGGGTGTAGGCGCTGACCTGCATGAAAGCCAGCTCGAGTCCCGGGTCGGTGTCACCCTGGCCCAGGGCGTGGCGGCAGACCTCGAAAGCCAGGAAGGATGCTGGTGGCCACGGACCGCTCATCGGTCGCCGCAGCGATCCGATCTGGCTGCTCAGGCTGCCCACCAGCCGCCGCAGCTCGCCGCCTTGGGCCTCGGCGTCGGCGACTTGCCAGGGGTGGTCGGCGTCTGTGGTGGCCGCCCGGACGATATCGGCCTGATGGTCATGGAGCAGCTGGACCAGGGTCGCTGCCAGCTGCCCGTTGCCACGGGGGTCGATGGGGCTCCGCGAGGGGTGGTCGAGTGTGGCCGCCCACTTTTCCAGCACCTCTCGCCGCCGGGCAGGATCGTCGGGTGGGGCCGGCAGCTGGCGGAGGCGGTCTTTCCAAAACCGCTCCTCGGCGTCGTGCAACCGCCGGAGTTGGTAGCGGCACTGGTGGATGCCGCGGCGCAGGACCCGAAGCCGGGCTCGCAGATGCGGGTTGTCGAGCGGGGCGAGCCACATCGCCCGCCGCGAGATATCGAGGGCGGCCGAGACCAGGGCGTCGAGCACCGGCAGCCCCCAGGCGGCGGGATCGGGGTCGAGACCGGGCTGGTCTGGCGTGGCCACGAAGGCGTTCTTGAACCCGTCGACGGCATCACCGGCGCGGGCGATGACGCTGGACGCAATCTCCTCAGATGTCCACGGCGGAGCCTTCGAGGTAGCCGGTGCCGGCGGTGGGGTCCCAGGGCCGGTTGTCTGCGGCGTTGCGGGCTTCGTCGCCGACGTTCCCGGGCGCGGAATCTGGCGCCAGAGATCGCCCAGGTGCTGGCCCAGTTGGCGGGCGCGGACCTTGCGGTAGGCGGGCAGCAGGGCCTCGGCCAGCGCCATGACCGTGCCCGGACCGAGGTCGTCGAACGCAGCCAACTGTTCCGCCCGCTCCGCCCGGCCCGACTTCGCCCTGGCGTTGTGGTCCCGGATCTGGGCCAGCTCGGCGGCGATTGTCTGGGCCTTGGGGAGACTGCTCTCGGCCGCCATGAGGACACCGAAGAACCCTGGCGGGGCGCCCGGGTTGTCGTGGACATTGGTCACGTCGGAGCTGCCGGGATCGGGCTCGACGTAGACGAGGATCCGGCGCACCTGGCGCTCGGCGGGGTAGCTGGCGATGGCGTCGAGCGCCGGACGCACCGGCATGTTGAGGAGGATGCCGCCGTCGAGCACGAAGCGGTCGACGTCGACCGCCATGCCGCCGAGCACCTGGAAGACGCCCTGCATCACCGGGTGGAGCGGGGTGGCATGGCTGACCGGAACGAAGCTGGCCTCGAAGCCGAACTGGTTGGCGGACGTGGAGCGGGCGGCGAGCGCCAGCTGCTCGACGATCTGGGGGTTGGCGAAGTCGTCGGCCAGTGGGGGGCCCGGGGCGGCTGGCGGCGCCGCGGGGGGCGGGCCGTTCGGCTGGGCCGCTCGGACCGCGGGCGGGGCGGCAGGCTCGATGGCGGGCTCGATGGCGGGCTCGATGG
>JBOGGN010000131.1:0-2867 GCA_050744165.1 Acidimicrobiales bacterium
TGGAGCAGCGGGTCAACGACGAGATCGCCCGGTCGCACGAGATCCTGGTCGAGTGGCTGGCCCGAGCCGAGGCCGATCTCGACCCGGCCCTGATCCGGACCAAGGCCAACCTGATCCCGGCCGACATTGACCCGCTGCGGGTCATCGACATCGTGGGACTGGACCGCCAGGCCGACGGCGGGACCCACGTGGCGACGACCGCCGAGGTCGGGCGGATCCAGGTCCTGAAGACGGAGAACAAGGGCCGGGCCAACAAGCGCGTCCGCCTGGCGGTGGTGGACCTCGGTTGAACTTCGCCCTGGTCGAGCAATGGCCCGGGTGGGCCCAGGAGGCACCCATCCAGATCCACCACGAGCTGACGCTGCCCGCCGCCCCGCAGGCGGTCTTCGACATCCTCGCAAACAGCGCCGGATGGACCAGCTGGTTCAAAGGGATGCGCCGGGTCCGTATCGATGGCCAAGACCGTGGTGTCGGCGCCCTTCGAACGGTATGGGTTGGGCTCAACCGGGTGCAGGAGCGCTTCAACGTGTGGGACGAACCGCGCCGGGTCGCCTTCAACATCGTGTCGTCCAACGTGCCCGGCCTGCACTCGATGGTCGAGGACTACCAGATCGAGGAGGCGCCGGGGGGCACCAAGCTGGCCATCACGGTCGGCGTGGAGGGTGCGGGGCCGTTGCGGCTCCTTCCCGGCCTCGTCCGGGCCATCGTCGCCCGCCCGACCAGCGGCGTACTCGGAATTTCCTCCGCATTCGTCTGAGCCGGGGCGGGCGAGGCATTTTTCACACCGCAACCAGGAGCAGCCGGCTCGCCATCCCTACGGTGCGTGCCAGCGAGCCGAGGAGGAGGGCTCTCGCCACGCTGACGTTGCGGACCGCCCACAGGGCCAGGGACATGTCCCACGCCGCGTCCCGGGCGGAGTTCATGCTCCAACTGCACATCAGGTTGGTCACCGCCTGCAGGTGGTTGTCCACGGCAAGTTCCGGGCGGTTCTCAAAGCCCTGGCGGATCGACTGCTCGGCAGCGTCGAGGAGGACGTCGACCTTCTGGTAGTCGCTGTGGTGGCTCCCGGCGGCGGGCGCCGTGACCAGCTCGGTGCAGGTCTCGGCCACGGCGAGGGGCAGGTCGTGGTTGATGTGGGCGTTCATGCCCGCCAGGGCGAACTGGATGGGCTCGATCCCAGCCGTGTCCCGGGCGGCGAGCAGCGGCTTCCATGCCGCCGGCAGGGAGTTGGGCGTGGTGACCAGGGCATCGACGGCGTCGAAGTAGATGTTGGCGAACACCACGTCGAGGCGGGCGGTCCACGCCGGGTCCTGGAACTCGTTCTGGCCGACCATGGCCTCGACCTGCTGGGTCACCTCCAGGTACATGCGGTTGAAGCAGGCCAGGCCATCGGTCGCCGGGAGGGCGGCGTCGATCGCCTGCATGCGGCCGATGACCTCGGCGATGGTGGACGCAGGCGGCCCGGCCGGGGGCAGGGGAGCAGGCATGAAGACGAACACTACGGCGCCGATTTGGCAGCGGCGGGAACCGGGTGCCCTCCTGGCGTCGTCATAACGGCGCCCACATCGATAAGAGGAGTTGGAAAATGCGTCGCCGGCTGCCTTTCTTCGCTTTGCTCATCGCTGCGCTCTTTGTCGTGGTCACGGCCACGCCCGCCGCGGCCTGCGGTGGCTTGGTGGCACCCGACGGTGCCGTACGCCTCGACCACACCTCCACACTGGCCGCCTATCACAACGGGATCGAGACCTATATCACCTCGTTCGAATACAACGGCGGCAGCACCAATTTCGGTTCCATCATTCCGCTGCCGGCGGCGCCCACGTCGGTGACCCGGGCCGGCAGCTGGACCTTGCAGCGACTGGAGCGCGAGGTGCACCCCATCCCACCCACCGTATTTGCGCTTGGCGCGGCCCGCTCGGCCGCGGCCTCGGGTGCCCAGGTGATCCTGCAGACGACCGTCGACGCCCTTGACATCACCGTGCTCAAAGGGGGTGCGCCCGATGTCATCCAGTGGATAAAGGAGCACGGGTATTTCGTGTCCAACGATGCGCCCGCGATGCTCCAGTTCTACGCGGCGAGGAGTCCCTATTTCCTGGCGGCACGTTTCGACGCCGCCAAGGAAGCGGCGCTCGGACAACAGGAGGGCGACGGCACGCCGATCGAGGTCACCATGCCAACGGCCAGCCCATGGGTTCCGTTGCATATCTTGACGCTGGCCAAGACGCCCGAGGCGATTGTCACCGCCGATGTGTTCCTTCTGACCGACAAGTCCCCGATCCTGCTCGGAATCGACCCCGGCGTATCGGTGGTGGCCAGCGAGCCGGCGTCTGGCCAACTGCTGTCCGACCTGCGCTCGGACAAGAACAGCTCCTGGGTCCCTAGCTCGGCGTGGCTGACCTACGTGTCCATCAATGCGCAGGCGTCCAACCTGAACCACGATCTGGCGATCAACCCGACGGGGACCGGCGTTCCCTCGGCGGTGGAAGCCGGCTATCTCACGCCGGGCACGGCGCCCGGCCGCGGGGTGGCGGCGGGGTTGCAGCCGGTGACCAATCCGGGCGGTGCGCGCCCTCTTTCGGGCGTGACCGGTCATGGCGGCGTGCTCGACGGCACCGCGGCCTTGGCGGTGGCGGCGGTGTTCGCCCTCCTGCTGGTGGGACTTTTCGCCGGGTGGACGGCACTGGCTGCCAAGCGCAACCGTCCCTAAGACACCGGATTCTTTGCTCGCGACACGATGAGAATGAGGGCGCCGCTGCGTCTGCACGTACATGAAGCTCACCGTTCAGACGTTCGTGACCCTCGACGGCGTGATGCAGGCGCCAGGTGGACCTGAGGAAGATCCCAGCGACGGTTTCACTCACGGCGGC
>JBOGGN010000132.1:0-31422 GCA_050744165.1 Acidimicrobiales bacterium
TTGCTCTGGGCGTTCTTGGCCTGGCGCTGTTCGGCGCTGGCGTTGGCACCTTCGCCCGGCAGGCTCGCCGGCGTGAGGTTCCTGCCGCCGAGCACGTGCGTCGCGGCTAGTTCCACCAATCGCATAACCAGTAAGCCGGTGCCCGGGTCTTCGGATCCGGGCACCAGCGCGTTCAGGTTTGCGGTGCCCGGGTCTTCGGATCCGGGCACCAGCGCGTTTACAGAAGTGCGCTAATGGCTTGCCCAGGCGCGGTCACAGGAGTGCGAGCAGCTGCTGGTACCCGATCGGGCGCGCATCGCCAGTGCGGCCCAGCTGGCGGTTGAGGCGGCGTTGGGCATCGTTGGCGTGCCCCACCATGGCTTCGGTCATCTGCCCGAAGGTCCCCGTTGTGCCGGGGACGCGGAGATTGAAAAGGTCCTCGGCCGAGTTCCCGGCGCTCCGCAAGAGGCGGGCCTGCACTGACGCATAGGTGCTGAGCGCTTGATTCAGTTCGTCTTGCACCCGCACCAGGTCCCACAACAGTTCGAAGGCGACCAGGGAACTCAACGCGCTGGCCGAGGCATCGCCACCCTCGCCACCCAGAATGACTCCAATGGTGCGCTCGATCAACCGGGTCGGGGCGGCGCAGACCCGAGGTGGCTCCGGGCGTACCAGGTTTCCATGGCGATCGGCATAGGCCACGACCGAGGCTGCATCGATGCGGCGTCCCCGTGCCCCATCGTTGAGCAACGCGATCGATACCGAGAACAGGCCCCGGCTGGCTTTGAAGATGGACGCCACGACCGTCGGTAAGCCCCCGTGAGCGGGAAGGGGGGCATTGGCGCGGCGAAGCAGCAGCATCGGGAGCGTGATCCCGAGATAGCTGACCTCATAGAGGAGCTGCGGCGTCATGGGCTGGGGCGCCGCGCCCTCTCGGGCCAGGTCCTCCGCAGCAAGCCATGCAAAGCCATCGAGCACGCCGGCGACATCCCCCCGCAACGCCTCGTACGCCGAGGTGTTCATCGCACCTCCCAACCGCGACGGCGTGTCCTCGTATGGGCAAGGGACCGATCGCATGGCGATGCCCCGCCGCCGGGCCCGTTGCTGGCCCCTCTCGGGAGCCGAGTCCTCAAGGAGGAGGCGCCCGTTGGTGTCAGTCTCGTCACCCATCGTGAGCAGCGCAGTCAGGGGCAACGCCGGGGCGGCCATGGCCACATCCTTGCGCAGGCTGGCGGCGTCCCTGCTTGTTTCCCCGCACCTCCGGCCTATGCTCATAGCGGTCCTGTCGAAAGGTTGAGGGAGCGACGATGAAGTTCTCCGGACTCGGTAGGGGAGACTCGGAGCCCAACGCGGACGATATCGAGCAAGAGGCAGCCGACGAGTTGCGTCGGGCTATCGGAGGTGCCGGTCAGGCCCGAGGCAACATCCCGAGCTACCGGGCGGCAAGGGAGATGGCTGCCGATGCTGCCGAGACTGGCGGGCCCTACGACGACTCCGACGAGTACGACGAATACGACGAGTACCAGCCGGCGAGGCGCCCATCAGCCGACGACGAGCGCCGCATGGCCACGGACTTGGCAATGCAGCAGCTGGCGGATCGGCCGCAGGGGCGGATCCGAGCCGGCGCTACCCCGAGGCAGATGCCGTCCGGCGATGCCGAGGACATGCGCAACCGGGCCCTGGCCGCCGCCCTCGATCGGCAACGGGGCTGGCAGCAGAAGGGCGCGGCGGGTGATTCCTCACCTCAGAAGCCGAAGTCGTTGGATGTCCACGGCGCCCAGTCCCGGGTGCAACGCGTGTCCGGCGCCAACATCACGCCCTCAATCAGCGCCAAGCCGACGTTGGGCGGTTACCATGCGCCACCTCCTGAGGCCGTTCCTCTCCACCAGCCGATTGCTGAGGCCCTTGCCGGTGCGACTACCGGCGGACCTGCGGGTGGCTCTCGGTCCGGAGGTGGCGGGCGGCCCGATGGCGCAGGCCGCCGTCCAGCACCATTGCGCGCGGCCGCGATCCAGCGCAGAGATCCTCGGCCTGCAGCTGCCCCGACCTCGGTGACGGAGATGGACGACCTCGAGGAGGTGATCGCTCGAGCCGACGAGGGCCAGGCGCTCCCGGCCGTGACCCGGTGGTTGTCGGAAGAGCTCGACTCCAGTGTGGCGCTGGTTCTTGTGGTAGATGGCACGCTCGACGATTTCATTGCGTGGCCGACCGACTCCGTCATCGCCGGAGAGTTGATGCAGGCGGTGGAGCATCCCCTCGACCGCGCATCGACGATCACGGCCGCCATGACCCAAGGGCGCCCATTGTCCAACCGCGACGGTGTGCTGGTCATGCCCGACGGTGCCGAGGCTGAAGGCTGTGAGTGGGTGGTTGTTCCCGTCGTCATCGATTCGGAGCCGATCGGTACGTTGTTCGTGACGCGGGGCGAGGGTGATAAGTACTCCCCCGCCGGCGTGAAATTCCTCATGAGCGTGGCCGCCCGAGTTGCTGAGGTCCTAGCGGACGAACCCGGGGAGGAAGAGGAGACGGTGCCGTCGAGGGAAGCGAAGCGTCCGATCGCCGCCGAGCGTTCTCTTACCGCCGAGGCGAAGGGTGCGGACGTCCCCTCGGGAGCCGTCAAGGAGGCCCAGACCGTCGAGGAGGCCCAGATCGTCGAGGAGACAGGCGAGGGCTTAGTGTTCAGCAACGAACCGGCTGAAGAAGGCCGGGCTGAAGAGGGTCGGGCCGGGGTGGCGCCGTCCACGACCGCTGATGGTGACCAGCGAGCCGTGGGAACGATTCCCGACGCCACCCGTGACTGGCTGATCGCCCTGCGAGTGGTGCTCGAGGGCTTCGGATCGGCGCCGTCGGTGTCGATGCCGAAGTACCGCGACATCGTTGGTGGGGCCAACGGTCTTCGGGACCAGATCGTTGAACTTCTGACCTTGACCGGGCCGGGGGGTCCCGGGCGCGGCGCAGAGACCTAGGGAGACCGGTCAGCGCCGTGACCCGGCCGACCTTTGTCTGGGCCCATGACCTGCTCAGTTGCGTCGAGCATGAGGACACGATCCGGTGGTTCAACTGGGAGCGCCCAGCGGATCTATCGCAGCTGGTGCGCTACGACGCTCGGGGGCACGGGCGCGGCATGGTGCAATATGTCGACCGCGCGTACCGGTGGTCGGCGATGGTCGACGACATGCTCCGGTTGGCGGACGGCCCCTTTGTTGCCGGTGGCATCGGTATGGGGGCCGCCACGGCCCTTCATGCCGCCATCACAGCACCCCGGCGGCTCGCCGGGTTGGTGCTGGTGGCGCCACCTGCGGCATGGACCTGCCGTGACGATCGGGCCGCGGTCTACCAGGCTCTGGCCTCCGACGCTGACGTCCGAGGCGCCACTGCAGTATCCGAGGCCTGGCCGGTCTCCGGCCAGCCCTCCTTCTTGCGGGAGTCCTTCGACGGACCCGCGGAACTACTGACCCGACACCTGTTCGGCATGGACCCACGGGCTATTCCCTGCATCTTGCGGGGCGCCGCCCTCTCGGACCTGGCCAGCCAAGATCTGGTGCACAACGTGATCGTCCCTACGTTGATCCTTGGCTGGAGTGGTGACCCGGGCCATCCCCTAGCGGTGGCCGAGCAACTGTCGTGCTTGATGATCCAGAACGTGATGCACGTCGCCCATGATCTCAACGACATGCACAAATGGCCCGACTTTGTGGGCGACTTCCTCACGTCTATCTAGCGCAGCGTCGAGCAGCCCGCCAGAACATCACGACGAGCTGGACCCGAAGTCCCGACCGCCGAACTAGGAGAACGGCGGCCGCCGAACTAGGTAGGACTTGACTCTCGAAGTTGGGCCATTTCGTCGTCGAAAGCGGCGCCGAGTTCCCTGACCAAACGCAGGGTCCGATCGGCTTCGTCGTCGTCCATCTTGCTCATAGCAAAGCCAACGTGGACGAGGACCCAGTCGCCGAGCTCCAGTCCGCCGTAGTCCTCGTCGAGCAGCAGCCCGACGTGGACGCTGCGGCGTACGCCCGCTACGTCGACCGTCGCTTGGTGTTGGGTCACGTTTGATAGGTCAACAATCTGGCCCGGAATGCCTAGGCACATCGCGGTTCACCTCCGATGCAGTAAGTGCAGGCTACATTTAGTCGTGGCCTAACGGCCACGTTGCCGCATTCAAACTTTTGCGGGGACGGCCTCGCTCAGAAGTCGATCGGCCAGCGATCCGATGGCGTCGACCAGCGGATCGCTCGGGGCGAAGTCGATCAGCGGGGTCCCCGCCTTGTCGCCGTCGAGGGCGGCTTCACTCCAGGGGAGCAGGGCAACCAACCGCAGTTGGTGGCGATCGCAGAACTCGGTGATCGCTTCCGCGTCTCCCTCCCGGCGCAGCTTGTTGGCGACCACGCCAACGAGCGGGATGGGGAGTTCGGCCGCGAGCTCGGCCATCCGGCGGGCAGTCTCGAAGGAGCGGAAGTACGGCTCCACCACCAGCAACAAAGCGTCGACATGGCGGGTCGTGCCGCGGCTCAAGTGCTCGGGTGAGGCCTCCAGGTCGACGATGGTCACGGTCTGTTCCTCGTTGCCGGCATCTGCCAGCAGGGCGCTGACGGTGGCATGGGCCGAGCACAGGCAACCCTCGTCGGCGTGTTCCGGCATCGCCATCAAGGCCACGGTCACTCCGTCGGGCACCACGAGTCCGTACCTGGACATGACGTCACTCACTGGATCGACCAGGCCACGGCTGCCGAACCTGCGGGACACCAACGAGGTGGGCAGTGGCGCCAGCCCGGCGGCCTCCTCACGGGTGGCGCCGAGCGCCACGGCAATGTTTGGGTTGCTGTCGCCGTCAACCACCAACACCCGGTAACCCTGGCGTGCCAGCGTTCGCGACAGGGTGGCCGAAAGCGTCGTCTTCCCGGCGCCTCCCTTGCCGGCGACTGCTATCCGCAGCCCGCTCACAGCGCCGACACAACGCCGGAGCGGTCGACGGCGCTATCGTAACGGGCTAGGTACAGGCTCAGGTAGCGGTGGCTCTCGCGGAGCGCCCCCGCCCAGGCGTGCAGCCACTCGACACCTTCGTCAGTCAGGCGGTAGGTACGCCTCGCCGGGCCGGCGGACGAGTGCTCCCACCAGGACTGGACCAGTCCGTCTTGCTCCATGACCCGCAGCGCGCGGTACAAGCCGCCGGGGTCCACGTTGGCCAAGCCGACCTGTGAGATCTGCTCGTGCAGGTCGTAGCCGTGGGCCGGCTGCTCACCGATGAGCAACAGCAAGCAGGCCCGTAGGTAGTTACGTGGTAGCCCGCCTTGGGGCTCCTCTGCCAAGCGCTTGTCCCTCACTGGGTCTCCCGTGTCTCGAACCGGCCGCCGGGCAAGCGTACCCGCCGGCTGGCGCAACGCCCTCTCAGTGGTCATGGTGGTCGTGGTCGTGGTCATGGCCCACGCCGGCGCGCTCATGGGCGCAGGCGTCGGCTTCCTCGGGCGAGCTGTGGCACCAGCAGTCGGCGCTGCACTCGCCGTGGGCCGACTTGGTCATCTCGGCGAAGGACGAGACGAACTCCAGGGCGCCTTCGCGGGCCCCGAGCTCCGACAGCAGGTAGCAACCACCCACCTCGTCGAGGTAGCCCTCCTCGACCAACTTGTCGAGGTACCGCACGCCGACCGACGCGTCGACGCCGAGGAACCGCTCCAACAAGGTGGCGTCGACCAGGTCGCCGAACCCTTCGCCTCGCAACCAGTACATGACCTGTAGAATTTCGCTCCGCCAGTAGAGCGCCCGAAGGGCCTCTGACTTGGGCTGGTGCATCGTCAAATCATCCATGGGAAGTCCTTACCTCGTATGAAGGATTGCGGCTAGCGGGACTGCGCCAGATAGGTGTATGGTACACCTAGCGGACATTCCAGGAGGAGTGAGATGCCTTACGGCAACACTGACTATTCGGGTCACAGCACCACGGTCGCCCCCACAAGCGGCGACAAAGAGTATTACGTCGAGCGCCACGAGGGCTCGGTGGCACGATGGCTCGACCCGTACGATCCTTTGGCTCCTATCGGCATCCGTAGCCAGGCGGTTGAGCCCAATCGTGACTCCCTCCGGCTCGGACCATTGGAGAAGATCTACCTGATCTGGATGGTTGGCGGATCCTGCGACGGCTGCACCGTCGCCGTCTCCGGTGCTACCCACCCCCGGGTAGAGCACCTGCTGGCTGGCATCATCCCCGGCCTGCCTCGGGTGGAGCTGATCCACACCGTTGTGTCCATGGAGTGCGGGCCCGAATGGGTTCACAACCTCTTTATGGCGGAGCGGGGCGAGTTGGATGCCCCCTACGTCGTTGCATGGGAGGGATCGATCATGGACGAGTCGATCTCCGGCGAGGGCTTCTGGATGGGCCTCGGTGAGGATCCCAACACGGGCCGCCAGATCACCAGCCTGGAGTGGCTGGACCGCCTTGCCCCCGGCGCCGCCGCTGTCATCGCAGTTGGTACCTGCGCTACCTGGGGCGGTATCCCCGGAGCCAAGGGCAATGTGACCAACTCAATGGGCGTGATGGACTACCTCGGTCGCGATTTCCGGTCGTCGTTCGGCGTCCCGGTGGTCAACGTCCCCGGTTGCTCCCCGATCGGCGACAACGTCTTGGAGGCCGCTTCGGCCACGCTGCTGTTCCTCAACGGCTTGGCGCCGCTGCCCGACTTCGACGAGTTGGGCCGGCCGGCGTGGCTGTTCGGGGAGACGGTGCACCGGCATTGCCCCCGGGCCGGCTACTACGAAGAAGGCGTCTTCGCCGAGCACTACGGCGACAAGGAGTGCCTTGTGGAGCTCGGATGCTGGGGCCCGGTCGTGCAGTGCAACATCGCCGAGCGCGGCATTGTTGATGGCCACGGCGGCTGCATGAACGTCGGCGGCATCTGCATCGGCTGCACCATGCCGGGCTTCCCCGACAAGTTCTCGCCCATCTACGAGACGCCGCCTGGCTCGCTGATCTCCAGCAACACCAGCCGGGTCGCAGGCGGCATGATCCGCCGGATGCGGGCTGTGAGCCGGGTAGACAAGAACATGTCGCCCCGGTGGGACACGGACGCGCCGAGCGGGTTCTCTCGCTCTCGCACCGGTCCCCGCGGCGCCGTGAAGACGATCCACAAGTTCTACGCCGCCTATCAGCACTCGCATGAGGGCGGCCACAAGACGTACGGATGAGCCCCGAACACCACTGACGGCACTACTACACAGACAGCGAGGAATTTTCCCATGTGTTTCAAGAATCTGCCGATCGAGTTCGACAATGACGGCAAGGCGCAGCTGAAGTCGGGGTTCGGAGATCCATACGCGGTGGCGACGGCTGAGCCCAAGGACTTCATCCGTCGCCGCCAGGGTCCCGGTGCCATGATTGCCGCGCCACCCAAGCTGCGCGACTGGAACATCGACCCGATGACCCGGGTCGCCGGCGCCTTGGCAATCCACACGGTGCTCGACATGGACCAGCGCAAGGCGGTCGAGGCCCACTCCCAAGCCATGCTGTTCCGTGGCTACGAGATCATCCTGCAGGGCCGTTACCCTCGGGACGCCATCGACATCAGCTCCCGGGCCTGCGGCGTCTGTGGCGGCGTGCACGCCACCGTTTCCGCGCTGCTCACTGAGCAGGCCTTCGGAATTTGCCCGCCGCCGCTCGGCGTCGAGGTCCGCAACCTGGGCGAGGTCGGCGAGATGTTCTACGACCACCCGCTGCACCTCGGCCTGCTGGCGGGTCCGGACTACTCCACCTCGATCGTGTCGATCACCAACCCCGAAATGGTGGTGAAGGCCGAGAAGACCCTGGCCCCCAACGGAGACCTGCACGGATACCGGACGATCAAGGACATCATGGATGCCCTGAACCCGCTGACCGGGCGGATCTACCTCGAGGCTCTGGAGTGGACCCGGGTGGGCCGGGTGATGTGCATGCTGATGTTCGGCAAGTACCCGCACCCGTCCACCATCGTTCCCGGCGGTATGTCGACCACGGTGTCGACGTCCACCTTCAACGAGTACTACACCCAGCTCGGCAAGATCTTCGACTTCTGCAAGGTCATCGCCCTGGTGTGGGACGACCTCATGGACTTCTTCCTGGAGTGCAACCCGCGCTACGAAGAGGTTGGCCAGCGGGAACTCAACTTGGCCCAGACCGGCATCTGGGACGACTCCGAGGCCTACGACGCCACTTTCGCCAACTGCGACTACTGGGGCAACCGGCGCTACGCCCGCCCCGGCATGATCATTGACGGCAAGCTGGTGACCACCGACCTGACGAAGATCAACATGGGCTTCGAGGAGTTCGTGACCCACTCCTTCTACGAGGAGTGGACCGGCGCGCCACAGCGCTATAACACCGATCCGCTTGGCAACCCGATCTCCCCGTACCACCCGTGGAACAAGGTCACCATCCCCAAGCCGACCGGCAAGAACTTCCGGGACAAGTACACCTGGGACACCGCTCCCCGTTGGGACCGCCGGACGGTAGAGACGGGGACCTACGGGCGGATGTGGACCACGGCCCTGACGGGTCGATCAGGTCCCGCCAACAACCCCTTCGTCGAGGCCACGGGCGACG
Organism: Acidimicrobiales bacterium; assembly: GCA_050744165.1. Lineage (GTDB taxonomy): Bacteria > Actinomycetota > Acidimicrobiia > Acidimicrobiales > Palsa-688 > JBOGGN01. The sequence goes on from JBOGGN010000132.1 coordinate 8,546, forward strand.
GCCTGCGCATGGTGCTTCCTCGCCACGAGCTCCCCGAGGACGAGCTGTTCTGGAAGGTCCCCCGCACGATCAACGCCCTCGAGCGCAACCGGGCCCGCTCCTACGCCATGGCCTTTACCGCCGCCATCGGCATGAACTGCATGCTGAAGGCGCTGGAGTACTGGCGGCGTGGCGACACCGCGGTCCACACCCCGTACCGGATCCCCAAGGACGAGCGCGTTGCGGTCGGCTTCTGGGAGGCTGGGCGCGGTTGGCTGGTCCACCACGGCGTCTATGACAAGGGCAAGATCGTCAACTACCAGATCACCACGCCCTCTACGCTCAACGCCGCGCCTCGCGACGCATACGGTGGGCTCGGTCCTTACGAGCAGGCCATTATCGACACTCCCCTCTTGGAGACGGTGGCCGAGGACGACATCAAGGGCATCGATGTCCTGCGGGCCGTCCGCAGCTTCGACCCCTGCATGCCGTGCACCACACACATGGACACCGGTAAGGGCGTCATCGTGCGGGAGGTCAACTCCTGCGGCTGCACCCTGGAGTGAGGAGCGGCGTTCGAACCCTCGTAGGCGGCCTGGGGCTTCCCTGGCTGCGCGACTTGGATTTCGGGACGCAATTCGTTCGTCGGGTCGAGCCTCTGGCTTGGCCCGACGACGTCGCGATCGAGGATATTTCCTACGCCGCCCACCGGGTCCTGCACCTCCTTCAGGATCTCATGCCCCAAAAGGTCATCTTGGTCGCTGCCATGCCTCGAGATGATGCCCCGGGAACGATCCGTCACTACCGCCTCGACCTTCAGCCGCCCAGCGACGAAGAGGTCCACGAACGGCTGAGCGAGGCGGTGGGTGGCGTGGTCGATCTGGACCACACTCTGGCGGTGATCCGGTACTGGAAGGCGTTGCCAGAGGACACCACCGTGATCGAAGTCGAACCCGGCGACCGGTCATTCGGAATGGGCTTCAGCGAACCCGTCGAAGCCGTGGTCGAGACCGTGCTCGGGCTGGTACGCGAGGAGATCGGCCTGCCCCCATTGCCGCCGGGGACGGTACCTCATGGCTCGGGCGTACCATCTTCTCGGTGGGCCGGAAGCACCGGAGGTTGACCTGATGTTGTCTGACGAAGCCCTTGGCTACCAAGACGTGTTGCGCCGCATCGGCGAGCTGACCGAGGAACTGACCAACCTGCCGGATCCTCGCACAGCCGAGAAGGTGAGCGAGCTTCTCGACTGGGTGGACGCCTTCCATCACGCTGGTCTGGGCCGGCTGGTGGAGATGATCCGGCAGTGGCGAGGTGAGATCTTTCTCGAGTCGGTATCCGCCGACGAGGTCGTCGGAACAATGTTGGCGGCGTACGGACTCGGCGAAGGTGCTCAGACCGAGGCGGAAGCCACCGCCGCGGTGGAGCAGGCGTTGGAACAGGTGCGGCCCCTCGTCGAGTCCCACGGTGGGGACCTCGAGGTAGTAAGCGTGGTCGACGGAGTCGTCCAGATCCGGATGAAGGGCACCTGTGACGGTTGCCCCAGTTCGGCCGCCACCCTGACCTATGGGGTCGAGCAGGCGCTTCGGGAGAATTGGGTTCACTTTCGCCGGTTGGAGCAGGTCGATCCCGCCGACGAGGTTGATGCATCCAAATCGGATCTGACCTGTGTGACGGCGGCGGTGCCTGAGCCTGTCCCCGTGCCCCAAGGTCCCTTGCTCCAAATTCGCGGCCACGAACTCTGATGGATGAGCTCACCGCCGAGGCGATGGCCTATCGCGCCCGCGCCTTGGCCCAGGCGCATCCCCTGTCCAAGCAAGCACGCAAGTACCTGGACTGGGCGGTTGCCATCCAGCGGACAAGCCAGCCGGTGCCCGAGATTGGCATCTGGGCTGGGGCCGCCTTAACGGAGGGCTACTGCGTCCGCCGGGTCGAGGAAGAGGACCTCGGCCTGCCGGGCAGCCAGGCCGCCGACGGACCACCCGCGTTACCGGGGGCCGCCTCGTCCAACGACGATGACACGCCCGAGATCACCTTGGACGAACTTGAGGCCGCGGCGACGAAGCTGGCCGCGACCCTGCGGAGCGATCCGCAGGATGTAGGGCCGCCCCCGTGGGGCCACCCGGACCCCTCGTACGAGGACCGCCTCCTCGACGTGCTCAATCGCATCGTGGCCTCGCAGGTCTCCAACCGTCTGATGCACTGGAGCGACAGCATCGACGACGCCGCGTGGGTTGAGTTGGAGGAATACCTGGCCTGGTGGGTCGTCAAGGGATACGCCCTTCGGGTGGCGGAAGTCGAACTCGGCGCGGTGCGCCGATGAGGGTGCTGATCGCCGGCGTCGGCAACGTCCTTCGAGGCGACGATGCTTTTGGTGTCGAGGTCGCCCGGCGGCTGGCCGCCGAGCCCCTGCCGCCCGACACCCGGGTGGTCGAGACCGGCATCGGCGGTGTGGCGTTGGTGCACGAGCTGCAAGACGGCTGGGACGCCCTGATCGTGGCCGATGCCGTCGCCCGGGATCGCCCGCCAGGGACTGTGATGCTGATCGAGCTCGACGTGTTCGACATTGACCAGCTCACGTGGCGGGAGCGTTCCGACTTCCTCGCCGACATGCACCTGGCGACCCCCGAGCGAGCCTTGATGCTGGCACAGGCGCTTGGCGTTCTACCGGCTCGACGCTTCATGGTCGGCTGCCAGCCGGTGGATGCGGACGCCTTTGGACCAGGGATGTCCGAGCCGGTGCAGGCCGCGGTCGACATCGGCATCGACATGATCCGTCAGCTTCTCGACCAGCTTCGAGCCAGTCCGACCAGCTCGACCGGTGCGACCGGTGCGACCAGTTCGACGGAAGCGGCTCCAGCCGACGCTGTGCCGGCCGTAGAGGCGGTGGAGCACTAGCTATGGACGTCGAACTTCGGCCCCCTGGGAGTTCCAGCCGGCCGGCCGCAGACCCTGGGCGCGACCGGGCCGAAGCCGTGGCCGCCTTGGAAAAGCGTTTGGCCGCAACCTCCCGCGCCGTGAACCCGTACGTGCATGCCGGCCTCGCCTACCGGTTGGGCCTGGCGTACACCGAGGCGACCACCGGCAGTGGCACCGAGAGCCTGCGAAAGGCGTTGGCCTGCTTCGATGTCGCCGCTTCGATCTTCGACCCTCGCTACGACCCGGTCCCTCACGCCCGGGTCCTCAACGCGGCCGGGGCCGCCCACCGAGCCTTGGGCGACCGGCGCCGGGCGGCAGGGTTTTTCGAGCGCTCTGCGGAGCTGCTGGCCGGACACGATCGCGACGAGGAGCGGGCGGCCGCGTTCAACAACCTCGGCTTGGTCCGCAACGAGCTCGGACAGACCGACTTGGCGGTGGCCGCCTGCGACGAGGCGCTGGCCCTCTTCACCGGATCGACCCCGGATGCCCTTCGCGGCAAGGCGGCGGCGTTGCACACCCGGGGCATGGCAAGGGCGGCAGAAGGTACCCCCGACGGGCTCTCGGCCGCCCTGGCCGACTATCGCGAGGCCCTGTCGGCTGTCGCCCTGACTGAGGCGCCCTTCCACTTCGCCACCCTTCAGCAGGCTATTGGGGTCGCAGATGTCGCGTTGGCCGCGTTGCAACCTGAACGCGCTGACCGGCTGTTGTTCGATGCGGTTGGCGCCGTCAGCGAGGCTCTGACGGTGTTCACCCGGGCCGGCTTCCCCTATCAGTACGCCCTCTGCAAGAACAACCTGGGGACGGCGCTCATGCGTCGAGCAGCGCTGCAACCCGGCGCCGAAGGAGCCCAGGGGCTTCGTTGGGCGATGGCCAGCTTCGAGGAAACCGTTGCCGTCCTCGACCCCCGGATGTACTCCAAGGAGTGGCAGGTCGGCTACGCCAACCTGGAACAGGCCCAATCCGCTCTGTCCGAACGTGGGTTGGATCGGACGCGGGTGGAACACTTCGCGGCGCTGGTTGCCTGCGCGGACGGCGATCTGCGCACGTCATTGCTCCGCGAACGCCTCTCGCGCTTGTTGATGCTGCCTGAGGCCACCCGGCGCAGCGCCTTGGAGGAGTTGGCTCGGGCGACCTCGAGCCTCAACTACGACGAGGCCCGGGCCGTCATCCACGCCGAGATCTCGGTGCTGATGGAACTCCCGACCGAGGATCTCCAGGCGGGACTCGAAGCCCGGTACGCGGCCCACGGTACCCTTCCCCCTGAGGCACGGGAGACGGCCGATATGGCCCTTGACCAGGCGGTCGGTGACGCTCTGGGCGGGCCGCAGCGGATGTATGTGCGAGACTTCCTCTATGGACTCGGTTGGGAACGACCCGGTTAGGGCAACATGAACCCGCTGATCCCGCCCACGGCAAACGCGGGGGCCACAGGTGGCCCACCGTCCCAGCCCGCCCCCAAGCAGGAAGCCCCCATCGAGGTCGCGCGGGCCTTTGTCGACGCCGTCGCCTGGGGCGAACACCTTGAGGTCTGGAAGCTGTTCTCCGAGGAAGCCCGGCACTTGGTGCTGCGAGTCGCGGCGACAAGGGGCATGGACGACCGGCTGGCGGGACGATTGCGGGATGGGACGGCGACGGTCCCCGAGCGTGACGCCTTCCTTGGCGACTTGGTCAACGGCCTGCGCACCGATCTCCGTGGCTGCGACCTCGACACCTTGATCTATGAGGTCGACCCCGATGCCGAGGGCAGCGACCCCAACCGGACGTCTGTCATGCTGCTGACTTCGACGATCAACCCCCAGCTGGGCCCACCGTTGCCAGTGGCATCGATGGAGTTGGTCCGCGAGGGAAGCCGATGGTGCGTCGAGCGCCTCCAGCCGCGAGTTAAGCGGTCATGATCGGCGGCGGCCAACCCGCGACCGTCGACCGAGGCGGTCACCCGTTCCGGCATTTCCCGGTGGCCGTCTCCGCCGGGGCCATGGCACTCGCCTGGTCCCGCCAGGATGGCGCCCCCCACGGGTCGACCATCCTGGTCGATCACGAGATCAACTCCCTCGGCCGGCTCGGTGGCGAGTGGCAGGCCGCACCTGCGGAGACCCTCGCCGGGGCGATCGTGTTACGACCGTCGTTGGAGGCCGACGCCGCCGATCTTGGCTGGCTGATCGGCGGTTTGGCCCTCTCGCAGGGGATCGAAGCGCTGCGGCCCGACGTCGCCCCCGCCACCTGGTGGCCCGACACAGTGGTCGCCAAAGCCGACGAGTCGCCGATCGCCGCCGTGTTATGCGAGGCGCAGCTGGCCCCGGGTCGGGTGCGGGCTGCGATCGTCACTTTCCGAGTGGACCTGAAGGCGATCGGCGTCACCGGCGCCGACGGCCGCGACGAGCTGCTGAGTGCCATCCTTGACTCCTTCGACAAAGTGTCGGCGTCCTTGGACGAGGGCAACCAGGCTGTCGCCTCCGCCTACGAGACCAGTTGCGCCCTGGTCGGACACCGCGTGAAGCTCCGGCTACGGCCCACCGGGGAAGCGAGAGGGACCGTCTCCGGTTTCGATACCACTGCCCGGATGCAACTTCGGTCCACGACGGGCCTTGTGGAACGCATCACCGTCGATATGCTCCGGGACATCGAAGTTGTGTAGAGAAGGTTTGCGGGCTCTGTGTTCCAAACATATACTGCAAGCAGTTGAGTCGCCGTCCTGGTGCGGCCGATAGGGGGTTGCTCGTGGGTTGGTTATGGGTAGGTGACGCGGCGTTGATCCTTGTGGTCATACCGTTCGTCCTCTTCATGCTGAACAAGGTCCTGCGGCCGGCGACTGAAATCAAGAAGTACGCCGACGACATCCTCCAGCATGGCGTCGGCCTTACTGGGACGCTGGACGCAGTACCGAAGCTGGCGGAGACGGTGCAGTTGACGTCGGCCGCTCGGGGTCTGGTTGGCCGGTATGGGGCAGCGCTGGAGAAGCTGCTGTGACCGCCATCGCGAACGTGGAAGGACGTGATCTGTAATGACCGGCCTGTTCATCGCCCCGCCAGTCATCGGCCTGCTCGTTGGCACTGGGATCCTGGTCGCAGCCTTGGCGATCTATTTGATCACCATCGTCTACATCCTGCAGGACGTGAGCTTCACCTTGGGTACCGTTCTCATCGGCGTCCGGGCCATCGTCAACCAGGTCCAACCGGTTGGCCAAGTGGTCGGACAGATCGCGGACAACGTCAACGCCATCGACAGTGCTCTCGGCAGCCTGTTGGGCGAGGACAATTCCTTGCTGCCAATGCCGCAAAAGATCAGCAATTAGTAGTCGGGAGGAGACAAGATCTCATGGCCGTTGAATTCAGGTGAAGGGACGCTGATCACGCCTGCCGTTGGCAGGGACGAGCAGCTACCGAAGAGCAGTTGATGGCGATGGTTGATGCTCACGTCAAGGCGAAGCATCGGGTGCCGGTGACCACCGACACCATCGCAAACTTTGTCCGGCAGAACGTTCGCAGGTCCTGACAGAACCTCGGGAAAGGGGGTCAGCCGTGGCAGTCGTACTGACCGGCTGGTATGTAGGTTTCGCCATCACCATCGTGGTGATCGCGATCGTGGTCACTTGCGTGGCGTCGATCCTTGCGCTCGCTCGCAGGATCAACAACCAAGCGGTCGCCATCGAGAACGCGCTTGAGCAAGCACGTGTACAGACGCTCCCGCTCTGGGCAGTGGGCAACGTTAATGATGAGCTCAACCAAATCGTCCGCCGCGCAGCTACCGGCCGTTCAGTACTGGAGGGTCGTCGCTAATGCTTGGCCTCGCGCATGAAGACGTCACCATGTGGTGGATCTCCATCGGCATGGGTGCCGTCGTCGTTGTTGCTGTCATCGTGCTGTTGTCCCTGTTGATCACCTTCGTTCAGGACATCGACCGCAACGTCAAGATCCTGTGGAACACCGCCACCCGGGTCGCCCGCAACACGGCCACCTCGTGGATGCTGAAGCAGACGGCGAGCGCCACCGGAGCCCTTCGGGCCGAAGCGCACCGCCACGCCGAAGCGCTGCAGTCCCTAGCTATGGCTGGTGCCCCCGCCGGCCGTCAGGCGCCGCCCACCTATGCCGGCACCACCAGCGGCACGACCAGCGGGACGTCCGACGAGCCGCCCGCGGCGCCCTCTTCCCCCCGTCGGCCCCGGAGGTACTGATCCAAAATGCAGATCTTCTTGTCGATTGTCGACATCGTGGCGCTGGTCGTCGTACTGGCGTTCTTCCTGGCATGGGTAGCCCGGCTGCTGAACAGCATCTCGGCCACCTTGGGCAAGGTCACCTTCGGTGTACGCGCAGTTGAGACCCAGTGCGCCGTGATCGGGCCGGCTGCCGACCAGATCAACGCCAACCTCCGCGACGCCGCCGGCGATCTCGAGCGGGCCGCACAGTCCGCCGAACGGCTGGCCGGCTACTAAAACCTGACTGGCCGCCCGGGATGGACGACCAGATACTTCCGCCGTACGCCGAGCCCACCGGTCCTCGCAACAGCGACGACACGGTGCTGGTGGAGTACGCCAAGGGCCTGTATGCCGGTCACTCGAAGCGATTCCATGTCGAGGGGCCGGCATTGCTCGTTGACCGCATCGATGTCGCCGCCCTCCGGATCGGTCCCAACACCATCCTGGTTCGAATCGACTTGGCCGACGACCTCCAGGACGCCAAACCGATGGTGGAGCGGGCTTTGGGCGACCACGGGATGACCTGTGTGGACGAGGACACCTTGCTGGCCGCCCCGATAGCGATCCAAGTCCTCGGTATTCGGCTGTCCAGTTGGGACCTGTGGGGTACCGACCTGGTGGAGGCCATGGCCAGCTTGCGATCGGCCGCCTTGGGCGAGGAGATCCGGCCGGCCGGTCGCTGAAGATCGAACGGCTATAGGTTCACGGCAGGTACTTAGTACCATGACAGGTACTAGGGTGGCGCCTGCCGGTCGTTCCAAGGAAAGGAAATCCCGCCGTGAAGCTAGGTGTCGTGGGCAAAGGTGGTGTGGGCAAGACCACGGTGTCGGCACTGCTGTCGCAGGGTTTCGTGGCCCGGGGTCGTCGGGTGGTGGCCATCGACACCGACTCGAATCCGAACCTCGGCATCTCGCTCGGACTTACCTTCAACGAGGCCGAGGCGATCCCGGTCATCCCGCGGTCGCTGGTGATGGGCGCCCAGTCGGGCATGAGCCCTGAGGAGTTGATGCGGGAGTACGGGCGGGAGACGCCAGTCGGCGTGCGCATTCTCTCCGCTATGCGGGTCAGTCAAGCGGGTGCCGGCTGAACGTGCGGTAGCCATGCTGCCGTGCGCAGCATCCTCGGCGCCGCTATCGAAGAAGAGGCTGACGTCACCATCGTCGACATGGAAGCGGGCCTCGAGCACCTGAGCCGCTCAGGCGGCACGTTGGCCTACGCCGACGTGCTTCTGGCCATCATGGAGCCCACCCGGAAGTCGATCATCACCGCGGCGCGCACCAAGGCGCTGGCGGAGGAGCTCGGCATTCCCCGCACTGTCGGGCTGGGCAACAAGGCTCGCCTTCCCGACGACAAGTTTTTCTACGAGCAGGTGTGCGGCGAGTACGGCGTGCCCTTGGCCGGGGTTATTCCCTACGACATGGGGGTGGTCGACGCCGACCGCAGCGGCACCATCATGGCCTCCGACCAAGGGGCGCCGGTGCGTGAGGAGATCGCTCGAATCCTCGACTTCTTAGACGCCGTCCCCGTCGGCTGAGACGTTCCTGCCCCCGGTGCCGGGTGCCCGCCGCCGGGGCGGGCGAGCGCCCGGCCGGTGGTTGGCCTCGGCGGCGAGGGTTCTACCGGAGGGGTGCTAGTAGCGGCGCCGACGGCGGGCGCTGAGCGGCCGCTCGATGCCGAACAAGTCGGCCTGCTGGTGCTGGTACGGCGAGAACAAGTCGTGGGCCACGAAGCGAGACCGGATGTCGCAGAGGTCCTCTTCCGGGGGGCGGTACTTGCTGGCGAAGTACACCTCTTCGTAGATCAGCTGATCGTCGACGCCCAAGTCGGACAGGACGGTGGCCATCTCGGCGATCATGGCGCCGTTGCCGACCAGGTAGAAGTGCCGGTCACCCAACTGTGGCAGGAGCGGCGGCACTGATTCCGTCAGCCGCCCGCGTAGGCCTCTCCACTCCGACGGCGGGTGCGACAAGGAGATCTGGTAGGAGAAGTTATGGTGCGCCGCCACCAGGCGGTCCAACTGGTCCACCAGGCAGATGTCTTCGAACAGCCGGAGGCCCCAGAACAGACGGACGGGCCGATCCCACTGCTTTCCCCTCAGGTGCTCCATCAACGACAGGAACGGACCGATGCCGACACCGGTCGCCAGCAGCACCAACTCCGTCGACTCCTCTTTCGGAATCATGCACCGCCCCGCGGGACCTCGGAAAGAGATCACGTCGCCCGGGTCGAGGTCGGCGAGGTAGCACGACAGTGGCCCTTCCGGGACCAACCGGACGATCAGATCGAAGGTCCGTTCGTCGTTGGGCGGTGACATGATGCAGTAGGGGCTGCGGCAAGTGCCGACGTCGGGGACCTCGGCACGGATCCCGACGAAGTACCCGGGTAGGAACACGAACGGTTGGTCGTCGATGACAACGAATGAGATGCGAACGGTCCCTGTCGGGGTCAGCGGCTCATAGGCCACGACCCGTGCACGGCGGTCGTAGCGGTCGGTTCGCTCGAGCCTGCGTTCCTTGGCGCCCCTCGACACAGGGATCTGATCCATGGGCGGGACGACGACATCGATGTCCCGCTGGGGCGTGACGGGCCGACGAAATCGGTCGTCGCGGCCACGCGCCAAGGCCTGTTCGAACTCGTCGGTCTCGACCCCGTCCGGCGGTTGCATCTATAGAAACCCTACCGCGACCACCCGCCGATTTGAAGGTCCCAGCTAGTGCCGTCGCCGAGGGCGACCTACCGGCTCAGGCGGCGCTGGGCGCCAGGCTTGCGGCCAGTTGTGTCAGTGCTGTGACCGCCGGGCCGGGTTGAGGGAGGTCGAGGGGAGACACACCTTGGCGGTCGGCGGTGACGATAGAGGTATCGTCCGGCACGGGGCACACCTCGAAATCGGGAAAGGCCTTCTGGACCACCCTCAGGTCGTCGTCATTGCGGACCCGGCTGGCGACGATGATAACCCGGCCCAGAAGCTTCTCCCGGGCCAGATCGGCAGCCCGAGAGCCGACCTCAATCGACTTGGGAGTTGCTTCGCACACCACCAAGACGACATCGACCTTCTCATTGCCGAGGCGAGTGATCGTGCCGATGCCTGCCTCGAAATCGGCGACAACGATCGAATCTCCAAATTCACCGGATCCGAGCAACTGCTCGGGGGAGAGCCCGCATCACGTTCAGCCAGGCTCGGGGTTTTCGATCCGGGTCACCACCGCCAAGCGAACGCCATCGGGGGCGTCTGAGCCGAAGCGGTCCAGCAGTTCGCTCCATCCGGGGGCATGCTCCTCGTTGCCCTCGTCGAGGGCCTGGCGCATGGAGACCAGCCGCTCCGTCTCGGTGTCGCCGACACCGAGAGAGATGCCGAGGTTGGGGTTGCTGTCGCAGTCGAGGGCCACCACCGGATATCCCATCCGGCCGAGGGTGCGGGACACGATGGCCGACGTAGTCGTCTTCCCGGAGCCTCCCTTGCCCACCACCGCAATCTTCATCGCTGACGCTCCTCGATCAACTGACCTACCAGTGACTCTACCGCACGCACTGCTAGTGAGTCCGGGGCTCGATCGATCGGTGCCGCCGCCTGACGCTCGGCGTCGGCGAAGCGCTCGTCGTAAGGCACAACGCCGATGACCCGAAGCCCGGTGCGCTGCTCGACGACGGCCGAGTCACCCTCGTCTCGGACCTTGTTGGCCACCGCCAGCACGGTCTTCGGGCCGTCCTCACGAGCCACCAGGCGCGCCAGGCGCCGTCCGGCGAGCATTGACTTGGCCGTTGGTTCGATCACGGCCAGGAAGACCTCGGCGTAGTCGCCCCACCCGGCAAAGGCCTGGCGGGTACCGCCGGGTAGGTCGCCGACCACGCTCCATGGGAGCTCGGTCGGCAGCTGGTCGATGACCTGCATGAAGGCGAACTGCGACTTCATGATCGTCGCCGAGTGACCTCGGAGCTTGCCGAACTGCAAGAAGCGCACGCCGTCGGGTCCGGTCATGGCGTACTGCTCGACAACGTCGAGTGCCGTCACCCCAGGTCGCAGCCGGAAGCGCGGTCCGGTCTCACCCTGTTGGCGCTCGACAACCAGATCCTCGGGGAGCGGCGTGTCGCTACGGTCAAGACCGAGCGAGAACGCCAACCCGGGCATCGGGTCCGAGTCGATCGTGAGGACCGGCTCGCCCCGTCGGGCGAGTGCCCGGGCGAAGGTTCCCGCGATGGCCGATTTCCCGGAGCCCCCCTTGCCTACGAAGGCGACCCTCAACTTGTCTGTGACCTCCCTGACCAGACCATAGTCGCACCCCGCCCACCAACTGCCCCGGGAGGTGAGGCCGAGGCAGCGGTGGACCCGGCACGGGGGGATGCCGGACCGGCGCAACTGAACTGGCCAGCGAGCGCGCAGCATAGCACGCTCTTAGGTAAGGCAAGCAGGTAGGTGCTTGAAGTGGTTAGCCGGCGGCAGAGCGATGGCTAAAGCGAGCCAACACCGCGTCGAGGGCATCGCGCTGGCGAACCAACTCCGGCGTTGCCTCGGCCAGGAACTTCTCCCCGGCCTCGGAGATGGTGTAGATGCGTCGGGGCGGCCCACCACTCTGGCTGAGGTCCCACGTTGACTGCGCCAAGCCTTGGCGCTCAATGTCGTGCAGCAGCCGGTACATGCTCTGTCCCAGCCGGGCGTCGATGCCGATCGAACTGAGGCGCTCGGCCAACTCATAGCCGTGTGACGGCCGCTCCCGAAGGAGCACCAAGAGAGCGCACACCCGGGACACCTCGGGCGTCCAAGGCCGATCCCGTCGCGTCCACAGGGGGTCGCGACGGCGAGCCACGTTGACCTGGCCGGTCGGGGCGGACACGGCGGTCAGCAGTGGTCGGCGCCGGACAGCAGGCGCTCGTCAGTAGGGCCACAGCAGCCGCAGGCGCATGGATGCACCGGCGGTGAGGGCATTGTGGGGCGGCCGCTTTCGCAGTCGCATTGCGGTTGCCGGTTGCTCATACCCGAGCCTCCTCTGTATGACTGCTACATCTAAGTGCAGTATACATTTACCGAGGTAGGCCATGCTGGCTTGAGCCCGTCGATTACCGTAAATCTACCTTAAGTCCTGGTGCCCTCTAGGTCAACGCACTAGATGTACTGCGCCGGTAGCTTTTTGATGTCAATGGTCCTGCCGCCGTTAGTCCGGTCGCGCCCGATCACCCGAGGGCGGTTCCGACCGCTTCCTCCCTGAAGGTCCCATCGCCGGCGAGCTCCGCTTTGAAGTGGCTAAGGGTCTTCTCTGCCTGCTCGGGATGTCGCCGCAGCGCATCGCACAGCGCCAGCATCTCGTTGCGGGTCGCCAGTCGCAGGTCCTCCTGGTAGGGCCGCCGTCGAAGGTCGGCCTGCAACGCCGCGAAGAGGTCCGCTCCCAGGGTGTCGCGTGCCAGGCGCAACTTCTCCTCGTAGGACGGCGGCAGGATCTGCAGCTTGAAGTCGAAGCGCCCAGGACGCTGAGCGGCCCGATCGATGGTGTCGAAGTGGTTGGTGGCGACGAAGAACAAGCACGCCGCTCGATCGGCCAACTCCTGCAGCTTGGGCAGGAGGCTGGTGGTGAGGAACTTCTGCTCGAAGCTGCCGGAGGTGTCGGCCCGAGTGTGGACCAAGGCTTCCATCTCGTCGAAGAAGATGACCGTGTCCTCCAGCTCCAACAACTGCCCGAAGACCTGGGACGCCACCGTGGCGATGAGCGGCAGCCCCTCGGCGGCGAACACGCTCGGGTCGAGGACCACCAGCGGCCAGCCCAAATACTCTGCCACCCTGCGCACGTAGGTCGTCTTGCCAGTACCGGGTGGGCCGTACAGGATCCCGGAGCGGGCCCTCCCGCCAGGATCGGCACGGCGCACCAGCGAGTACGCCCGTGGCGTGCCGGGGAGGCGCAACGGCTCGAGCAGGTGATCCTTCAGAAGGTTCCCGAGCAGGACCGGGTTGCCGGTCGCCCGGCGTACTTCGGGCTGGTACAGGTCGTCGAATGCCCGCGGGTTGGGCGCTTTGGCCGGCCGGCTGCGGAAGCGGTCCTTCACGATGCTCTGGATGCGCCACGACAGATAGGCGGCGAACAACTGCAGGAACGAGTACACCTCGGCGGTGGCCCACGCCTCGGGCATCAAGTCCTCGACGAGGTGGGCCGAGCGCCAGAGAGGCACGCCCTCGTGGTGGACGGCGTTGCGGGAGGCCCAGTCCAAAGCGCGGGTGAGGTGCCCCTCGAAAGGCACCAGTAGGTGCCACTCGTCTCGCAAATCCCGCATCACCGAGGCCAGCATCTCGAAGGAGAAGCAGTACGTCTCTGCCGTGTCCCCCTGGCGAAACAGGGGATCGCGCTTTTCCCAGACCCCGCGCTCCAGTTGGGCCGAGAACAGCGTCTGGAGCCCTAACTCAACCAGGCTGGACCCGAGCCGCCTGCGGTTGAAGCGGTACTGGATGATCAGGTTGTAACCGAGCTGGTAGGCGTCGCACCGCTCGTCGTGGCCGGTCTGGAAGAGGGCGATTTGGCGGTAGAGCTCAGTCTCAGACCACCCGAGGCTCCGGCACGACTCGTCGATGCCGCCGTCGCCGTCCCATGCGGCCACCGCCGCCAGGGCGCCGTAGGTGAGGTAGCCGTGGGCCCGGTTGGCCCGAGACACCGAGTTCTCAGAGTCGGTGGCGGCCACCGTGACACCATCTCCTGCCAGCGCCGCCCGAAGGCGGTGGAGCGCTTCGGTGAGCAGGTCGGTCACCTCCGGTGGGGTGTCCGGCTTGGCGATCTCGCGCAGGACGGGAAGCAGCTGGCCGAGCGTGAAGGGGTTGAGATGCTCGACCCCGGCGCTCGACAGGGTGCCTTCAGCGAAGCGATCGACGACCGTTGTCAGGAGCGGCCGGTAATCGGCATGGCCTGGCTTGACCTCCGGGCAGAGGAGAAGCGACCGCACGCACGCCGCGCTGCTGGCCAGGCTGGCCCGGGCGGTACCGTCGCGGACCAGCTCTGGGCCCGCCAGTACGGCGGCGAAGCCACCGACCCGGGCCGGCGCCGTCCGGAGCCGGGTGAGCGAGTGGAGGTCTCGGGACAGGTAGAACATGTCCAGCGCATCCAGATGGGTCGATGCCAGATGGGCGACGCGTGACTTGAGCTGGCGAAGCCGGTCAAGCTCTTCGGCCGGTCGGGTGGCACGCGCCGCGTCCTCAGTCATATCGAACATGGGGGTCATCGCTCCTTTAAGGGGGCGGCGGGACAGGGAGGTTGTTCCTTACGCCAGGAGTTGGCGTGACCGTCGGTCAACTTGGGGTTTCAAACACCACAAGTGGGCCCAGCCCGGCTGCGGTTTGCCGGCCATCCGGGGATCGACTCGAAGAACCGGCGGGCACCGCCCTGTTTCGCCGATGACGCCCTAGACCTTACCGGTGCCGAGACGGCCCCCCGTGCGGTCAGCCCTCTCCGGTGGCATCGTCATCACTCGAAGACGTCGGTCCTACATGAAGTTTCTAGTGTGCAACTCCGAGAGAGCTTGGGCCTCGGTGTCGGAGAACCCGAGCCGGACCAGCCGACGCCGGCGTCCTTCGTCCATCTCGGCAACCAGATCCTGAGTACGCCGCCAGCCCGCCGCGATATCCGCGGGCGCCCAGGAGCCGGCCGCCAAGACCACCAGCGAGTCGAGCACTGCCGGCGAGAGCCCCGCGGTGGCAGCGAGAGCATCATGGCGGCGCTCGGTGGCCGCCCGGAGCCGGTCGCGGTAGTGCGGGTCGTTGCTCAGGTGCTCCCGGAGGTGCCCCATGGCAAAGGCCACGTGGCGAGCCTCGTCCTGAAGCACGAGATGGGCGATCTGGCCCGTGACCGGGTCGGGGGCGAAGCGCTCGATGAACGCCAGCAGTGACAGGAAGGTCCCCTCACCGAGCACCGACAGGAGGAACGAGGCGGTGGCCCAGTCCGGTTCTTGCAACAGGGTTTGAAGCGACGCCCGGCCCCCGGCGCCCGAGACACCGAGGGGTTGGTCCCTGCTGGTAGCCCGGCGCGTGAACACCTCGACGTGGCGGGCCTCGTCGGCGATCTGGGTAGCCAGGAACTGCACGATCTCCCGGAAATGGGGGTGGATACGGGCGAGAAAGCGGGCAGGGACCATGAGCGCGGCCTGCTCGTTCTCGATCAGGTAGGTCATCACCTGCACCACCGCCGCCTCGACGTCGCCGGCCAAGGGCGCTCGCGTTATGGCGACCCAGTCGATGGCCGTGGCGGGGTCCCATTGTCCGGCGGCCGCCTGGGCGTACAGCTTGGGCGCAAGATCGGTCCACACCTGGTCGCGATCGTCAAGGTCGGCCGACGCCAGTGCTGGGCCCCCCTCCTCGACGAGCGCCCCTCGGGCGGCGAGGCCCCACGTCGCCAGGGGCGACGAGACGATGCCGTCCACACCCGGGCTCCCGGCGCGTACCGCCCCCGCCCATCGGCGATCTTCCGCGCGGCCGCAGGCGATGACCCAGCCCTCGGCTGCGCCGGCATCGACGAGGCGGTGGCCTCGGGCACGAGCCCACGGGGCGAGGTGTACCCGGAGGTGGGCGTCGCGGCCCACCACACGGATCCGTCCACCAGGCGCTAGGTCCCGCAGGGCCCGGTCGAGCAACAGATGGCCGCCGGCGTCGAGACCAAGGTCGCCGAGATCGACGACGGTCAGGTCGGCCGCGTCCGCCGCCTGCGGCGTGGCGGCCGCGTCGGTCACCTCAGGGGCGGTAGCCGTGGGCTGTCACCTCCCCATCGGCGCTGTAGAACCCAGAAACGTCGACCGCCGACTCCAGCAGCCCGTAGCCGGACACCCGGCCGGGCAGCCAGGACTTGAGGCCCTCCAGGTCCAGCAGGGGCCGGACGGCAGGGTCGCCGTAGTCCATGTCGAGCAGCAAGGAAACAAAGCGATCCAAGAGAGGTGACGGCGTCCCCACGGTCGACATGTTGCAATGGTCGTAGACGCTGGTGCGAGCGATGATCCGGGTTCCGCCGGGCGCCAGCGTGCCCTCTATGGTGAACAGCAGGTGGTTGCCGTCGATCATGCAGGCGGCATCGACCTGACCCGCCATCAGGGCCCGGGCCGCGTCCCGCTCGCCGCCGATATGGTCGCCGTGGAGGCCGACGCCGACTTCGAAGCGCCGCACCGTGACGTCGACCCCGTCCAGCAACGCCAGTGGGATCAGCGTCGCCTGAGGGGAGTCGACCGCGCCGGTCGCCACGACCCGTCCCGCAAGGCCGGCCACGTCGACGATGGGGGAGTCGGCGCGCACGACCACCACCGAGGTCAGGTCTTGGTCGGTGTCTCGCATGACGAGGGCGCGGGCGTCGGGCGTGAGCCGGCGGGCTCGGACCCAGGCCAGCGGTGAATTCCACGCCACATCGATGCGGCCCGCCACCAAGTCGAGGACTTGGCGCTCGTAGTTGGAGTACAGCACGTAGTCGAACGAAAGGTCGTGGTTGGCGAACCATCGGCGAAAACCGTCCCAGATGGTGACCACCTTGGGGTCGTAGGCCACGGCGCCAAGCAGTAGCGCGTCTGCGGTGCTGGTCACATCAGCGGCAGGCCGTTGATGGAGCGACCCACGAAATCGAGCAGGGCGTCGGTGGTGGGTGCCATCACCCGCGCCGCTCGGGCGTCACGGAAGCGGCGCTCGATCCCCAGTTCCTTGCGGAAGGCTGCTCCCCCGCACACCTTCATGGCGAGGTCGGTCACCGTCACCGCCGCCTCGCCGGCGGCAGCCTTGACCTCGAGGACCCGAAGCATGGCGTCGGCCCGGCCGGTCTCCAAGGCAGCCAGCGTGTCGGCCAGCAGGGCCGCCGCCTGGTCAGTGGCCACCCGCATCCGGGCGTGGTCGACCCGGGTCAGGGGCTGTTCGGCGAGGGACTGATCGAGATGCTCCAGCCGTGTCGTCTGCAGGTGGGTGCCCGTCTCGGTGACGACCGACTCCATCAACCCCACGCTGAACGCGGCGTTGAGGGTCAGGAACCAGGGCAGGACCTCGGCCAGGGCCACGTCCAAGCCGGCGCCGTCGCCACCGAGCATGGCGTCCTCGCCAACGACCACACCATCGCCCTCGACCGGCGTGGAGCCGTTGCCCCGCAGGCCCAGGCCATCGAAGGAGCCCACCGTGGCGATGCCGGAGGCGTCGGAGGCGACGAGCCAGAGCGTCATCGGCCCCTCGGCCGCCATCGGGCGGCTGGACCACACGTAGCTGTTGGCGTTGGCGGCCGCGGTCACCCAGCTCTTGTGAGCGTCGAGGCGCACCGTGCCGTCGCCGGCGGCGGTGGCGCTGCTCCGCGGTGCCCAGAAGTGGCTCCGGGAACCGGCCTCGGAGAAGGCGAGGGTTGACAAGTGCCCGCCGCCGGCGATGGCCTTGCGCACCGCCTCGGGGCCATAGCGATCGATCACGCCAGCCGCGGCGTAGTGCATCAGCACCACCATGGCGGTTGATCCGCAGGCGCTCGCCAGGGTCCGTACCACGTCGGCGGCCTGGCGTAACCCGCCGCCGCCGCCGCCCACGGACTCCGAGATCGTCAGCCCGAGGATTCCGGCGTCTGCGAGCGCCCGTACCCCTTCGGCGGGGAAACGCCCCGCCCGGTCCACTTCGGTCGCGTTCGGGGCGACCACTTCGGCGATGACGCGGGTGAGCGCGTCGTGAACATCAGCCATGTCGATCCTTTCGATGTGTTGCTGTCAGCGCTCTGGCGCTGTCAGCACAGTGGAATCGACGGCGGCGCGTGCCCTACCGGCGGGTCGCCTTGGCAGCGGCCGTCGTCGTCGCCCGACCGGGCGAACGGTTGGCGCTTCAGAGCCGCGGTGCCATAGCTCCCCTCCTTTCGGTCAGCGACGCTACCAGCTAGGACGCGACTAGTAACCCGGCGACGTCTCGGAAAGGTCCCGGTACCCGCGCCCGATCGACGTCCACAGGTCGGCGGCGGCGCCCGGTCGGCGGCGGGCCGGAAGGGCACGGGGCTCGGTCTCGGGTGCCGGAAGGCACAGGCGACGCGACAGCGACTCGGTGTGGTACGGCTGCGGATCGGGGCGGCAGCGCACCGCGTCCGGGCTGACGTCGAAGTCGAAGTCCGCTACCCACTCCGTGTTCTCGAGCCAGCGGTCAAGTTGACGACGGTTCGCCATGAGACCTCCTACGCCGGCGCGGGACCGTCAGGCGCCCCGACCCCGGTATACCCACGCTACTCGCGTCGGCGGGGACTGCGATTCGCATCTACATAGGCGCGGCACCTAGCGCCCTCACCCGCGGGGTTGAGGGTCGATGCCCTGAATTTCAATCTCGCGGCCGATGTCCGCACCGGGGAATGCGGCGTACCTTTCTGTCATGATCCAATGCCGGGGACTGACCAAACGCTACGGCGAGCGCCTTGCCGTCGACGACCTCACCTTCGACGTCCACCCAGGTGTCGTCACCGGGTTCCTCGGGCCCAACGGCGCCGGCAAGTCGACGACGATGCGCCTGATCCTTGGCCTCGACGCCCCCACCAAGGGCGCGGCCACCATCAACGGGCGGCCTTACGCCGAGGCCTCGGCGCCGCTTCACGAGGTCGGCGCCTTGCTCGAGGCAAAGGCCATCCACAGCGGCCGCTCGGCGAGGAGCCACCTACTGGCGCTGGCCGCCACGACTGGCATCGGCGCCCGGCGCGTCGACGAGGTCATCGCCCTCACCGGCCTGACGGACGTGGCTCGCAAGCGAGCCGGCGGCTTCTCCCTCGGCATGGGGCAGCGCCTCGGGATCGCGTCCGCTCTGCTCGGTGACCCGGGCACGCTGATCCTCGACGAGCCGGTCAACGGCCTCGACCCCGAGGGCATCTTGTGGATCCGCAACCTGCTCAAGGCCTTGGCCGCCGACGGCCGCACCATCCTGGTCTCCTCCCACCTGATGAGCGAGATGGCCCTGACGGCGTCGCACCTGATCGTCATCGGGCGGGGCCGGCTGATTGCCGACGTCGGGGTGGACGAGCTGACGCAGATGACGTCGCGAGAGCTGGTCCGAGTGCGCACCACCGACGCCGCCCGGCTGGCCGGGCTCCTCGGCCGGGAGGGGATCGTGGTGACTCCGCAAGGCAACGACATCCTCGAGGTGTCAGGTACCGGCAGCGCCGAGATCGGCTTGGTGGCCGCAGGCGCCGGGATCCCGCTCATCGAGCTCACCCCGATGCATGCCACCTTGGAGGAGGCGTTCATGGAGATCACCAAAGACGCGGTGGAGTTCATCACCCCGAATCACCCTGGAGGCCCCAATCACCCCGTTGGCGCCCTCGCCACCGCCGGCGCCTCGGAGGTGACCCGGTGACCACCACCCTGACTGCTCCTTCGCCCAGCCCGGCCTCCGGGCTCACCGGCGCTACCCCCTTGCGGGTCACCCAGGCCCGGGTCATCAAGTCGGAGTGGATCAAGTTCCGCAGCCTCCGCTCCACGTTCTGGACCCTGTTCCTCGCCTTCGCCTGCACCGTCGGCTTGGGAATGCTGGTCAGCGCCCTCCGGGCCCGCGACATCTCCCGCAATGCCGGGCCCGGGTTCCAACGCGGCCTCGACCTGCCGGTCATGAGCCTGCGCGGGGTGTTCCTGGCCCAGCTTCCGATCGGCGTCCTCGGGGTGCTCATGATCACCGGCGAATACGGCACCGGCATGATCCGGGCCACCCTCTCGGCGGTCCCCAAGCGCCTTCCGGTGCTGTGGGCCAAGATCGTGGTGTTCGCGGTGGCCGTCTTCGTCGTCGGCGGAGTCGGCAGCCTGCTGGCCTTCGAGTTCGGCCAGGCCCTGTTCCAATCGGGCGCTGGGTTCCACGCCACGTTGAGTACGCCCTATGCCGCCCGGGCAGTGCTCGGCGGCGGCCTTTACCTCGTGGCCATTGGCCTGCTCGCGGTGGGCCTGGGATTCCTGATCCGCAACACCGCGGCCGCCATCGCCACCCTTTTCGGGTTGCTGCTGGTGGTGCCGGTCATTATCGAGGCCCTCCCCACGTGGCTCAACAACGACATCGCCAAGTTCCTACCTCTCCTGGCGGGGACGCAGATCATGACAACGGTTCGGGACGCCAACGTGCTGTCTGCATGGGAAGGCTTCGGAGTGGTGTGCATCTACGCCGCGGTCGCCATCGGCCTCGGCGCGGTCATGCTGAAGCGCCACGACGCCTGAGCTGGCGGCGCTTGCCGCCACCGCCGTCGGCCGCCTTCGTACACTGACGCCATCTATCCCGCGCTCGGCCGCCGCGCCCCCCTCCCCGCCGCCGGCTGACCGTGCCGAGCAGATCCCGTCGCCGGCGCCGGGCGAGAAGGCGAACCATTCTCCTGGTCCTGGGCGGGCTGTTCGTCATCGGGGTGCTGCTTTTGGCGGCAGCCTGGCGTGATCTGTTGTCGGCCCGGGACCGGCTGGTGTCGGCCCGGTCGACGATCGACCAAGTCGTCAGCCACCCCACGGCGCTCGACACCAGCGACGGCCGGGCGGCAACGCAGCAGCAGCTGACCTACGCCATCGACGATGTCACCATCGCCCACGAGATCATCCATGACTCACTGCCGCTGAAGCTGTTCCAGGTCGTGCCCGTCGCCTCCACCCAGCGGGCCGGAATGCTGCGCCTGGTCGACGACTCCAGCACCGTGCTCACGACCGGGAACCGCCTGATCACCGAGGCCAACCAGCTGGTGGCGGCGGGCCAGATCAACGGCGCCCAGGTGCCGATGGCCTCGCTCGCCACCTTCGAATCGGAGCTCAAGGCGGCGGGCGCGACCGTCAACGGCGTCGACCGCCCCTCCCGAGGCCTGCTTGGGCCGCTGGCGACGGCTCGACGAGAGTTCGACACCCTGGCCCAGAGCACCTCCAGCCGGCTGCTCAACGACGCCGCCGCCTTAGACGTGGGACAGAACCTGCTCGGCAAGAACGGGCCTCGCCACTACCTCATCGCCCTGGAGAACAACGCCGAGATGCGCGACCAGGGCACCATCCTCTCCTACGCCCTGCTCACGGTGGACAACGGTCACTTGCAAATCACCCAGCACGGCCCCATCGTCACGCCGCTGCAGGTACCGGGGCAAGGAACTTCCCAGTCGCTCCTCCTGAAGAGCCCAGCCCCGATCGCGGTGCCCGCGGGGACGGCGCAGGTGTTCGGCTTTATCGACCCCACGCAGACCTGGCAGTCGGTCAACGCCACCGCTGACTTCGACTTCTCCGCCAAGGCCATGCAGGCCATGTACCACCAGGCGACCGGCCAGAGCATCGACGGCGTGATCGCCCTCGACGTCCCCGCCTTGACCTCGATCCTCGAGGCGGTGGGACCGGTCTCGGTGCCCGACATCAACGTGCAGGTGACCGCGCAGGACGCCCCTGTCGTGCTGCTCCACGACCTCTACAACGACTTTCCTGACAACCAGCAGATCGTTCGCAAGGTGCTGCAAGAGGAAGTGGTGACCGAGGTGATCGCCAAGATGTCCTCGGGGTCGTTCGACCCGTTGCCCCTAGCCCAGGGTCTGGCCACCTCCGCTGCCGGCGGCCACCTTCGGGTGTGGAGCGACGTCGCCTCGGAGGAAGCAACACTGGAGACCGTAGGCCTCGGTGGTGGCCCCGCCACCACCCTGGCAAACCGGACCTTCCACCTGGCGGTCGAAAACCGATCCGCCACCAAAATGGACTACTACGTCACAACGGCAGCCGAGCAGCAGGTGACCATCACCTCGGACGGTTCGGCCGTCGTCCGCACCACCGTCATCGTCCACAACTCGGCCCCTCAGGGTGTCGCCCCGTCCTACCAGCTGGGACCGGACAACATCACAACGACCAAGCCGGGGGAGTATTGGGCTTGGGTCTTGTTGTGGGGCCCGGCGGGGTCCGACCAAACCTTGTCGGTCCCCGAGTCAGGCTTGGAGCTCACCCAGACGGTCATCCCTCGCATCTATGCCGGCCAGACCCAGCAGGTCGTGCTGGTCACCGTCATCCCCAACGCAGTGCAGCACGGCAAGCTGGTCTTGCGCTACGTCCCCCAGCCGCGCTTGACGCCCGCGGGTCTCAGCGTCACCGTCTCAGCTCCTGGTTGGAAAATTAGCGGCAAGCCCACCTGGGCCGGATCCTGGAATAAGACCCTGGTATTGAGTTGGAGCGTCCGCAAATAACATTGGGTCAGTTCTCGACCACCTGAGCAGCCCATCGAAGACCGTGGCCACCGCCATGCTGGTGGCCGCCCTCCTCCTTTCGGCCTGTGTGGCCATTCGGCCGGCGTCGCTGACCGCCGATGATGGCCTCAGCTATTTCGGCGTGTACCTGGCGACGGTGGTGCCCTACGCCGTCGCCTACTTCTGGGAGGCCGTCTGCTATTGGCGAGTCAGCTCCGCCCTCGCTGAGCGCTACCACGCCTTTTCGTTGAAGACGATGGCGGTGCTGATCGCCGCCTTGGTGGTGGCGCCCACCAGCCTGGTCGGATTCTTCCACGACACCTTGGGGACGGTTCTGTTCTGCCTGCAACTGCTGTTGTCGATCTGGTGGGTGCTGACTTCGGATGCAACGCGGACCGGCCGCGTTCTGTTGGTGTTTGAGTTCCTGGCCGGCGGTGTGGCGCTGTACTACCTGCAGCGCCACACCGGCCTGCTGTTGGAGGCTCAGGTCGCCTTCCAGCTGGCCTTTGGAGTGCTCCTGATCCGCCAGTTCGAGCGACGTGGCTGAGGAGGGGTTGGGGAAAGGCGCCGCCGCCCCCTCCGCGTCCAGCGCCTTGGGACGTACTCGGATGTCGCCGGCGCCGCGAACACCTTCGCCTTGGTGGCACGACTTTCCGGGGTGGCACCGATTACCCGTGGTATAGACGGGTAATCGG
>JBOGGN010000133.1:0-2055 GCA_050744165.1 Acidimicrobiales bacterium
CCCCTGCTGGCTTACGCCACCCGCCACTTGAACGCCGACGCCGGCGTCATGGTCACGGCCAGCCACAACCCGGCCGAGTACAACGGCTACAAGGTGTACCTTGGCGACGGCGCCCAGATCATCCCGCCGGTTGACGCCGAGATCTCCACCCAGATCGAGGCCGTCCACTCCCTCCACGACGTGCCGTTGGCACCACCCGCCAGCTCGCGGATCCACCACCTCGACGACACGATCGTGGACCGGTACCTCGTCGACGCCCTCAGCCAGTCGCTCGGCCCAGCGGCGCGTGATTTGTGCATCGTGTACACCCCGATGCACGGCGTCGGTGGCGCCCTCGGCACCCGCCTTCTGGCCGAAGCGGGCTTCGCCGACGTGCACATCGTGAGCGCTCAGTTCCAACCCGACCCGGACTTCCCGACGGTGGCATTCCCCAACCCCGAGGAGCACGGCGCGCTGGACCTGGCCCTTGGCATGGCCCGCCGGCTCGGCGCCGGCGTGGTGCTGGCCAACGACCCCGATGCCGACCGCCTGGGCGCCGCCATCCCCGTTTCCGCGGGCGGGTGGCGGCAACTGAGCGGCGACGAGATCGGCGTGCTCCTCGCCGACCATATTCTGCGGCACACGTCCGGCAGCGATCGGCTGGTGGTCACCTCGATCGTGTCGTCGTCGATGCTCTCCAAAATGGCCGGCGCCGCGGGGGTCCATTACCTGGAGACCTTGACCGGTTTCAAGTGGCTGGCCCGCAGCCCGGACAGCCACCCCGGTTGGCGCTTCCTGTTCGGCTACGAGGAGGCGCTGGGCTACTGCGTGGGCACCATCGTGCGGGACAAGGACGGGCTCACCGCCGCCCTTCTATTCGCGGAGTTGGTGGCCGGCTTGCAAGCCGAGGGCCGAAGCGTCCAGGACCGCCTCGACGAGATGGCGGTCACCTTCGGCGCCCACGTGACCAAGCAGTGGTCGTCGGTGCTCAGCGGTTTCGACGGCGCCTTCCGGATCACGGCCATCGTCGACCGTCTGCGCACCGACCCGCCCACCGACCTCGACGGCCTCTCGGTGACCGAGGTGGTGGACCTGCAACGCGGCAGCGCCGCTCTCCCCCCAACCGAGGGCGTGATCCTCCACCTCGGCCCGCACCGCCGGGTCATCGTCCGACGGAGTGGCACCGAGCCCAAGGTGAAGATCTACTTCGAGGTGGTCGAACCGGTCCCCGACGGCGATGCCGCCGCTGCCCGGACACGAGGCGCCGCCGTTGTCAGCCGGCTCCAGTCGGCCATGGTCGAGCTGACTGGGCTCCCCGCTCCGGCCCTGGTCGACAGCGGGTCATAGAGCACACACGTACGGGCGGTGGGAGCAGCAGCACAACTGTCGTCGGGCCTGGAGCTGTGCCAATGACAGGCTCCTGTGTGGTGTGACCTCTCGCGCCATTCGCCCGCCGCCCGAAGCGCAGATCAAATGCCGATCGGATGCCAGACCGTTTTGATCTCGATGCAGGCGCGGAGGCGGTCCAGGCCCGGCTCGGCCATCCACCCCGCCTCGGTCGGGTGCGAGAGGAATGTCCTTTTGACATTGGCCGCCGCCGCCCGCTCCAGCTCCACCCGTTCGAAGACGGCTTCGACGCCGGTCAGGTCGATGGCGTCGACATCCATGTGGGCGGCCAGCACGGGCGCCAGCTCGGAGACCCGGCCGGTCAGCACGTTGACGACCCCGGCGGGCACGTCGGAGGTAGCCAGCACCTCGGCCAGTGTGATGGCGCCGAGCGGGCGTTGCTCACTCGCCACCACCACGGCGGTGCAGCCGGTCACCACGACCGGGGCCAGCACCGACACCAGGCCCAGGAGCGAGGACTCCTGGGGGGCGATGACCGTCACCACCCCGGTCGGCTCGGGGATCGAGAAGTCGAAGTAGGGGCCGGAAACCGGGTTGGCGCCACCGAGGACCTGGGCGATCTTGTCGGCCCACCCGGCGTACCAGACCAGCCGGTCGACGGCGGCGTCGACGTACGAGCGGGCCTTGGCGGCCGTGCTCCCCTCGCTGGCGCGCAGCTCGGCCTCGAAC
>JBOGGN010000134.1:0-30136 GCA_050744165.1 Acidimicrobiales bacterium
ATGTAGCTGTGGCCGGTGACCCAGCCCACGTCGGCCGCGCCCCAGTACACGTCGGTCTCGGGATGCAGGTCGAAGACGTACTTGTGGGTGAATGCCACCTGGGTCAAGTAGCCGCCGGTGGTGTGCATGATGCCCTTGGGCTTGGCCGTGGTGCCGCTGGTATACAGCAGGTACAGAAGGTCCTCGGCGTCCATGTGCTCGGGCGGGCACTCCGCAACCAGGTTCGGGGCGGCCATCACCTCGTGGTACCAGTGGTCCCGGCCTGCGGTCATCGCTACGTCGGAGTGGGTCCGCTGGACGACCACCACGTGATCGATGGACGGGGTGGCAGCCAAGGCAAGGTCGACCGCCGGCTTGAGGAGCGACGGGGCGCCTCGGCGGAAGCCACCGTCGGCGGTGATGAGCACCTTGGCTTCGGCGTCGTTGATCCGGTCCCGCAAGGCGTCGGCCGAGAACCCGCCGAACACCACCGAGTGGGGGGCGCCGAGACGGGCGCAGGCCAGCATGGCGACAGGCAACTCCGGGATCATCGGCATGTAGATGGCCACCCGGTCGCCCCGTTGCACCCCGAGGCCCTTCAGGACGTTGGCAAAGCGCTGCACCTCGTCGAGCAGCTGGGCGTAGGTGATGGTGCGGGTATCGCCCGGTTCCCCCTCCCAGAAGAAGGCCACCCGGCTCCCGCGGCCGGCGGCGACGTGGCGGTCGAGGCAGTTGTAGGACACGTTCAACGTGCCGCCCAGGAACCACTTGGCGAAGGGCAACTCCCACTCCAACACGGTGTCCCACTTCTGGAACCAGTCGAGGTCCTCGGCCTGGCGCGCCCAGAACGCCTGCCAGTCGGCGTCTGCCTCGTCGTACATCCGCCGGTCGGACACCAGGGCTTCGGCGACGAACCCGGCCGGGGGTGGAAACGTCCGATCCTCCAGGTAGAACGCCTCGATCGCCGGGCTGGAGCCGCTCGAATCTGTCGCCGTCATGGCGCCAACACTAGGCCCGCGCTTCGTCGCCCGGTCGCTCGCCACCCCCGGCGGGCCACCCCCGGCCGGGCCACCCCCGGGACGAGCTACCCCCGGGACGAGCTACCCCCGGGCCCGCCCGCAGGCAGGCCCGGGGAGCGCCGCTCCGGTGAAACGCTCTTTAGAGCCTCGGAATGGTGGCCGGGCAGGGGTTCGGCTGCGCCCCCGAGTCGAAGTTGTTGAACGAAAAGAACTTGGACCCGTTTATGCCGGCGTAAACGACCGCTTGCAGGGGCCCGTACTGGTTGGTCTTGCCGAAGTCCTCCACCGTGAAGCCGGGAACGTCCTGGCCCGGCGACCACACGCATTCGCCCAGTCTCTGGCCGATGGTGTAGTAGGGGTAGAAGGCCGCCGGCTTGCCGGTGTCGGTGATCGGGATGCGAGAGCACCCCGCCCCGGTGACCTGGTTGCAGGCATTGTTGGACGCCTCGTTGGCCGGCAAGTCGGTGTTGAACCCCGTCGCCGGGTAGTTCGTGTTGTACGACGGCCCTGTCAAGGGGCTGCTGATGAACACTGGCGTCGGCGCGGTGCTGCGGCCGTTGGGCCAGTCCTTCTGGTACGACGTGCCGTCGAAACCGAAGTTGGTCCCCAGGCAGGCGTCGACCTGGATCAGCGTCGACTGGGAGCCTGGGAAGCAGCCGAGGTCGTCGGCGTCGCTCGGGCTCGTGTTCGACCCGTATCCCTCCGTGCCGTCGCTGCTGCAGACACCGCCGAACATGGGGTCGACGTCCACGGCCTGGCTGCAGAACTGGAAGTGCCCGATCTCGGTGTCGACGGCGACGTTGTAGGTGGCTGCTGCCCACGGCACGGTGGTCCCCGGCGTCGAGGTGTTGTACATCGGGTGGAAGTCGTAGGGGATGTTGACGCAGCTGGTGCCGGTCGGCGCGTACTGGACCTGGCCGAAGCCGTTGTCGGCGCTGGCCGTCATGGAACCCGTCTCGCCGGTCGTGGTATCGGTCACCGAGGTGTTGAGGCCGTTCGCCGTGTCGTGCAGGTTGATGGTGAAGGCGTCACCCTGGTTCAGGAACAGGTCCTTCTCCGGGTTCGGCATGCCCGACTGCACAAACTGGAAGTTGACCGGGTTGGGCGGGCCCTGGGGGACGCCGCTAAAGGTCAGGTAGGCGAAGTTGACGTACTCGATGCTGCCCACGTGGTTGGTGCAGGTCTGATTGAGCTGCTGGCCGGTGATCGGATCGGCCGACAAGCTGTCGATGGTGAGAGCCACGCACCACTGGGTGGCCGAGCAGCTGAAGCCGGCGAACTGCTGCACGTACCCCGGCGGGTAGAACTGCAGCTCCATGTAGGCGCTGCCGGCATGGCGCGCGGCGCCGGGTTGGGTGATGTTGCTGTCGCTGTCGGGCGCGCAGGTGGACTGCGTCTCGGGGAACGACTGGGTATCGCACATGGCCATACCGACCCAGAAGGCGGGCATCAGCTCGGAGGTGTAAGACGCGGCACCGGGGGTGTTGGTCGCTTCGGGCTCGACGGGCAGCTGGCCCGAGTAGTTCATCTGGTTGCCCGAGCCGCTCTGGTTGGAATAGAAGAGCACGGACGGCTCGTCGTGCCCGACGTAATGGCCGAAGAAGTTGTCGGAGTTCTCGACATCGAGGCAGAGGAAGCGTCCGCCGTTGCTGCAGTTGATCTTCGGCGAGGTCGAGCTCGACGTTGCGGCCGTCGTGGTGGCGGTCGCGTGGGTGCTGGCGTTGGTCCTCGCCGACGCCGCCACCGGCGCCATGAGCGATCCGACAAGGGCCCCCACCCCCAGTCCTACGAACGCCAACGCCTGCCCTGCTTTGAGTTTCAAGGCCATACACCTACCCCCTTCTGTTGGTACCGCCGACGCTGCTCGGAATATAGCAACGCTTGTTTGTCTCAGTGGCGTTGCGTGCGCCACTCGAGAACCCGGTGTCCCCCGAGGCCCGTGGGGTCGATGAGGGCATCGGCTTCGAGCACCCGGCTGCGGGCCGCCATGGCGGCCAAATCGCCGGTGGCGGCCCGTTGTTTCCAGGTAGCCCGGGCGGCTGCCACCAACTCGAGGAGCCCGTTTCCGGCCAACCAATCGGCTTGGCTCTGGTCACGGTCGGGAACAGGCAGCTGGTCGACCGCCACGACACACGTGATGTCTTGCCCTCCAGGATTCTTCAGGATTGGAAAAGGAGCGGCCTGGTGGTTTCGAAAGGTGCGGAGCCATTTCGCCGGTGGCGCCGCAGCCAGCGCCGGGGTGGTGTCGGCATAATCAATGACGACCAGGCGCCCGTCCTCCACCAGAGCTCTCGCCTGCTCCACCCATTGCCTGGCGGCACCTTGCAGCGGGATCCGCGTCCCCTCCGCGAGCGCGCCCGGACCGGCGACGGGCGGGCCACCGTCTGCCGCAGAGTCTTTCCCGGGAATCGCCGAGGGCAGGGCGCGGATGAGCCGGTCGGCCTGCACGGCTCGCTCGGGGGGCGCGGGGACCAGCAGCTCGATCAGCTCACCCTCCGAATCTGCCACCAGCACGTCGTGCCACCGCCCGCCCCGCCACTCGAGGAGGTCGACGGGGAGGTTGTCGAGCAGTTCGTTGGCCAGGACGACCCCGGTGACGGGGAAGGCGGGAAGCTCGGCCAGGGACGTCACCAAGGGCCCAGTCCCCGGGACACGGGCAGCTCGGTCGTCGTCGGGGTCACGGTTCGGGCGGGATGGGCCGAGGACCAAAGCCGGGTGTTCGAGTGTGAGGCGCTCGCCCTGGACCTGGCGGAGGCGAGCCGACCGCTCGACGAGCACATACCGCAACGCGGGGCTGCACGCGGGACGGGCGCCGAGCACGTCCCGGGCCAGTGTGCCCGCGCCCGCGGCCGCCTCGACCACCACGTAGGGATCCGGGCGACCCAGCTCTTCCCAGTAGCGGTCGAGGACCCGGGCCACCACGCACGCGAACAGGGGCCCCAGCTCGGGGCTGGTCACGAAATCGCCGGACCGACCCGCCCGGCCCGTCGTCTGATAGAAGCCCCCGGCGGGTTCGTAGAGGGCTGCTTCCATGAACTGCGACCATCGCAGCGGACCGAAACGCCGGGCTCGTGCCGCGATCCGACCGGCCAGGTCGACTTCCATCAGCGACCACCTTGCCGGAAACAGGCCGGTCAAAGCGAACGCAGAGCCAATCGGCCGTAGCCCCCGGCGGCCCGCCGCCCGTTTGGCGCTAGTGCGTCAGGTGGGCCAGGTCCCCGAGGCGGGCGAAGACCTGGGGGTAGACGCCGAGCACCACCACCACCGCAGCGCAGATCCCGATGGCGGTGGCCAGCGACGCCGGCACCCGGATGCGCTCCGGCACGCCCACCTTGGCGCCTGTAGCTGACCGGGATGCCCCAGCCCTGGCGGCTCCATCCGGACCGGGCGAAGCACTCGCACCGGCGACTGCGCCCACACCGGCGGGGACCGGCACCAGTTCCGCGGGCACCGGTGCGGTCCACATCAGCGACCCCACGTTGGCGTAGTACACCAGCGCGATGACCGAGTTGACAGCGACCAGCACGCCGAGAATCCAGGCGGCGGGGGTATTGGCATCGGCAACCGCGCGGAACACGTAGTACTTGGCGAACCACCCGCCTAGGGGCGGGATGCCCGCCAGCGAGAACAGGAAGATCGTCATCATGAGAGTCAGCCCCGGGGCGTAGTTAACAAGTCCGCCATACGAGGAGATCTCCCCACTACGGGTGCGCCGGGCCACGGTGATGACGATGGCAAAGGCCCCCAGGTTCATGGCCGCGTAGAGCAGCAGGTACACGATGCTGGCGGTGATGGGGTCCTGGGCGTTCTTGCCGTGAATGTTGCCCGCCACCGCGAACGGCACGAGGATGTACCCCGCCTGGGCGATTGACGAGTACGCCAGCATCCGGACGATGTTGGTCTGGCGGAGGGCGATCAGGTTGCCCACGGTCATGGTCAGCGCCGCCAGGATCCAGAACAGCGGTTGCCACACGTCGGCGCGGCTGAAGAAGCCGACGTACACCAGCTCGAAGAGGGCCACGAAGCCGCCGGTCTTGGATGCCACCGACAAAAAGGCGGTGACCGGGGTGGGCGCCCCCTCGTAGGTGTCGGGCGCCCAGAAATGGAACGGCACCGCCGACACCTTGAAGGCGAAGCCGATGATCACGAAGAAGATGCCGATGGTGACGAGCGGCTGCAGGTCGTGGTTGACGGCCAGGTGGGAGCCGATGGTCGACAGCACCGTCGACCCGGTGGCGCCGAAGATCAGGGACATGCCGTACAACATGACCCCGGTGGCCAGCACTCCGAGGAGGTAGTACTTCATCGAGCCCTCGTTGGACTTGAGGTCCCGCTTGCGCCAGCCTGCCAAGAGATAGCCGGGGATGGACAGCAGTTCCAGGGCGATGAAGATCGAGATCAGGTCGCGGGAACTGGACATGACGACCATGCCCAGGAGCGAGCACAGGATCAGGAAGGCGAACTCGCCTTCGTAGTAGTCGCCTTCCTCGATGTAGTTGGTGCTCATTAGGAGAATCACGTAGCCGACGCCGAGGAACAGCGCCTTCATCACCAGCGAGAACACGTCGACCACGTAGGCCCCGCCGAACATCGATCGGGCGTGACCGCTGATGCCGGCGACGGCCAATGTGAGGACGGGTACGAACGAGGCCAAGATGCCGATTCCCGCGACCTGGGTGACGAGATGCTTGTGGCTCTCGTCGACCACCAGGTCAAGTACCAGCACGATCAATATCACCGCAGTGAGCACGATCTCTGGTGCTAGGGCGTGGTAGTCGAAGTAGGGCGTCTTGAAGGTGGTCGCCGCGGCCGCCGCCTGGCCGGCGACGGGCGCCAGGACGGCCGGGATCATGGCGCCCCCGACGACGACCCGGACCCGGAGGCAGTCGTCGACCCCACGATGTTGACCGGTGCCGGCACGTTGGCCGTCGCCCGGTTGACAGCGCCGTCAGTGGTCTTGAACAGGGCAAAGGGGAAGATCCCGAAGAAGACGATCAGCACCAGCATCGGCGTCCACGCGAACCACTCCGGCATGTGGACGTCGTGGATGTGGACGTGCTCGAACTCCGCTTTGGGCACCCCGAAGGCGACCCGCTGGAACATCCACAGCAGGTAGCCAGCGGCCAGCACCGTGCCCACGGCGGCGATAACCATGTAGGCCCGGAACAACCCCAAATGTGAGGCCAGCGCCCCTGACGGGTCGAACGACGACAGGATGGCCGGGAATTCTCCCCAGAACCCGGCCAACCCCGGCAACCCCAACGACGCCATGGCGCAGAACCCGAGGATCCAGCCAAGGCGGGGCGCCGATACCAAGAGGCCGCCCAGGCGCTTGAGCTCCCGGGTGCCGTAGCGCTCGTGCACCGAGCCGGCCAAAAAGAACAGCATCCCCGTGATGAGCCCGTGGGCCACCATGCCGAAGACGGCGGCATTGATGCCGTAGCTCGTCAGGGTGGCGATCCCGAGCATCACAAAGCCCATGTGGGACACCGAGGAGAAGGCGATGAGGCGCTTCATGTCGGACTGGGCCAGGCAGCACAGGGCGCCGTAGATAATGCCGACGACTGCCAGGCCGCCGATCCACGGGGCCCAGGACGCGGCCGCGTGGGGCAGCATCGGGATGGCGATGCGGATGAAGCCGTAGGCGCCCAGCTTCAAGAGGACCGCAGCCAGGATGACCGAGCCCACCGTGGGAGCCTGGGTGTGGGCGTCGGGCAGCCAGGTGTGGAACGGGAACATCGGCACCTTGATGGCAAAGCCGATAAACAGGCCTCCGAAGATCAAGATGGCGGTGGTGTTGGCCAGGGCGTGGGCGGGGTCGGTGAAGTAGGCGATGAGCGACGGGATGTCGAAGGTGGTGGCGCCAGCTTTGAAATACAGCGCCAGGAAGCTCAGGATCATCAGGGCGGAACCGAACAGTGTGAAGAGGAAGAACTTGATCGACGCGTACTGGCGCCGCTCGCCGCCCCAGCGCCCGATCATGAAGTACATGGGCAGCAGCACCAGCTCGAAAAACACGAAGAACAGGATCAGGTCCTCGGCCGCAAACGTGCCGTTCATCCCCACTTCCAGGATCAGGATGAGGATGAGGAAACCCTTGGGATCCCGGGGCTCGGGGAAGTGGTCCCAGCTGTAGATCACGCACAGCACGGTGATGAACATCGACAGGATCAACAGCGGCAGCGCTATCCCGTCGACACCGACGTGGTAACGGGAATGAATCACGTCGATCCAGGACAGGTTGACCGCGAACTGCAGCGCCTTGGAATTGCCGTAGTCGAACTCGGCGATCATGTAGACGCCGAAGGCCAGCGTCACCAGGGTGGTCACGAGGGCCACCGCCTTGATCTGGATTTCGTTGGCCCGGGGGATGAAGCCGATCACCACCGCCCCGATGACGGGGAGGAAGATCGCTCCGCTGAGGACCCAGTGGTCGAAGCCGCTCAAGACACGCTCCCTAGAACGAGTGGGTGAGGGCCAGGAGCCCGATGCCGATGATGACCACGCCGACGCCGAAGAAGGCGGCGGCGTACTGCTGAACCCGGCCGGTCTGCAGGCGGCGCAGCACGCTGCCGCCCTCCTCGGCGCTGAACCCGGTGCCGTTGATGGCGCCGTCGATCAGGTCCTGGTCGATGTACCGGTACACGTAGGCGCCGACCTCGACCGCGCCCTGGCCAGCCCCGTCGACGGCACCGTTGATGACCTTCTGGTCGATCCAGTAAAAGGCAGCCGCGATGGGCCGCTTGATCGACCCGACCACCAGGTCGGTCCATAGCCTGTCCAGGTAGTACTTCTCCCAGAGGAAGGTGTAGGTGGCGCGAGCGCCTGGGGAGCGCTCCGTCAGGCCGTGCAGGAAGCCGAAGGCGTGATACTCGTAGTACGCCCAGGCGAAGGCGATGGCTGCCAACACCAACAGCGTGGAGATGATTGCGGTGGGCCACGAGAACGGTGCCTCAGTGGCGTGGGCCAGCTTCATGGCGCTGTCCACGATGGGGTTGGCGGTCCACTTGGTGAACTCGTGCAGCCCGAAGCCGTTGATCCAGCCGGCCGCCACCGCCATCACGGTCAGCACGATCAGAGGGACGGTGATCAGCTTGGGCGACTCGTGGGGGTGGCCATGGCCCCGGTGCTCGCCGTAGAAGGTGAGCCAGACGCAGCGGGTCATGTACCCCGCGGTCATCATGGCGCCGATGACGCCGATCACCATGAAGGCCACGTAGCCGTTGTGGCCGGCGCCCGCCAGGATCTCGTCCTTGGACCATAACCCGGCCAGCGGGAAGATCCCGGACAGGGCCGCCGAGGCGACGACGAAGGTGGCGAAGGTGACGGGCATCTCCTTGCGGAGCCCCCCCATGTCCTTCTTCATGTCGAAGCTGTGGTGCGACCCGCTGTGGCTCACTGAGCCCGCCCCGAGGAACAGGTCAGCCTTGAAGAAGGCGTGGGTGAACAGGTGGAACAGCGCCGCCCCCCACGCTCCCACTCCGAGGGCCATGACCATGTACCCGAGCTGGCTGACCGTCGAATAGGCCAGCACCTTCTTGATGTCGTGCTGCACGAAGGCCAGCACGGCGGCGATAATGATCGTCACCGCCCCCACGATGGCCAGCAGGTTGAACCCCGAGTGGCCCGGGGTGAAAACGTGGAACGCCTGGGCGAAGAGCCCGTAGAAGCGGCTCACCAGGTAGACGCCGGCGACGACCAGGGTGGCGGCATGGATCAGCGCCGACACCGGCGTCGGCCCGGCCATGGCGTCAGGGAGCCAGGTATGGAGGGGAAATTGCGCCGACTTCCCCACCACCGCCGCCAGGAGCGCCAGGGCCGCCAGCAGCAGGAGGAGGTGAGGCATCTTGCCGGACTGGGCCGCGGTGTTAATGGCGTTGATGTTGAACGTGCGCCCGGCCAGCCAGAACGTCATGGCCAGCCCGATCAGGAGGCCGATGTCTCCGGTGCGGGTGGTGAAGAACGCCTTCAGGGCAGCGTCGGCGTTGTTCTTGTCCTCCCACCAGTGGCCGATCAGCATGAACGAGCAGACGCCCATGCCTTCCCAGCCGAGCAGCAACTGCAAGGAGTTGGCGGCGGTGACCATCGTCAGCATCGAGGCCGTGAACAGCGACAGCGCCGCGAAGTAATAGGTGTACCGGCGGTCGCCTCGCAGGTACTCGAGCGAGAAGATGTGGACCATCAGCGAGATGAACGTGACGACGAACAGCAGCATCACGGCCAAGCCGTCGACGTGGATCCCGAACGACGTCGTGTTTCCTGAGAACTGGAACCAGGTGAACAGGTTGTTCTCGGGCACGTGGCGCAGGCCGTCGGCGCCTGGCTTGAGGCCGATCCAGCCGATCACCGCCCCGATGGCGAGGACGAAGGAGATGGCGACCGCCGCCACTCCGACCTCGGATCCCTGGCGGGGCAGCTTCTTCCCGAACAACAGGATGATGACGAAGCTGAGCGTGGGGAGCAGGAAGATCAGCCAGGCATTGGTCAAGAACCAGGTCACGGCGCCTCAGCCCTTCATGGCGTCGACCTTGTCCAGGTCGATCGAGTGGCGGTTGCGGTAGATCAACAGCACGATGGCGAGGCCCACGCCCACCTCGGCGGCGGCCACCGCGATGACGAACAGGGCGAAGACCTGTCCGGCCACGGTGTTGCGGAAGGCGCCGAAGGCGATCAGGTTGATGTTGACCGCGTTGAGGATGAGCTCGATCGACATCAACACCAAGACACTGTTCTTGCGGGCCAGGGCGCCGTAGACGCCGACGCAGAAGAGGAACGCCGCGAGCAACAGGAACTCGTTCAGAAGCACGCCCCCCCGACCTCCCCTAATCCCGCCGGGCGATCACGACGGCACCGACCAGCGCTGCCAGGAGGAGGATGGAGGCGACCTCGAAGGGGATCACGTAGTCGTGAAAGATCGAGATGCCCACGGCGGCGGTGTTGCTCCCCCCGTTGGTGAGCACCGTCGGGTTGACGTGGACCCCCTTGAACCCCCGTTGCAGGGTGACGCCGAGCACCCCGAACAGGAACAGGGCGATGATCGCCGACAGCCAGCGCTGGTTGTTGTCCAGCTCCTGCTTGTCGCCGAGCGGCGCCCGAGTGAGGAACAGCCCGAAGAGCATCAGCACCACGATGGCCCCGATGTACACCAGCACCTGGGTGATGGCCACGAACTCCGCCGCCAGCAGGATGTAGAGCCCCGCCGCCCCGGCCAGCACCACCGTTAGGTACAAGGCGGCGTGCACAAGGTTGCGGGTGGTCACCATGCGCAGCGCCGACAGCACCATGGCCAAGGCCAAGGCGGCGAAGACGATCTGCTGGGCCACGTCCAGGTTGTGCACCGTCGCCAAGGTGGACATGGCTACTTCTTGCCGCCCTTCTTGGCCAAGGCACCCACCTCGAGCGCAGGCGGCTCGGGGACGGACTCCATCCATTCGCCCAGGCGGTCTTTGTCGTGGAGCAGGTCGGCAATCTTGGCCTCGGAGTACTCGAACTCCGGACTCCAGAACAGGGCGTCGAATGGGCACACCTCGACGCAGATGCCGCAGTACATGCACAGGCTGTAGTCGATGTCGAAGCGGTCCAGGTACTGCACCGAGCGAGGCTTGCCTCCCTCCCTCCGGGGCGGTGCCTTGTCCTTGTGGCCCTCGATGTAGATGCACCAGTCCGGGCACTGCCGGGCGCACAGCATGCAGACGGTGCAGTTCTCCTCTTTGAGGGCGATGACCCCCCGCGCCCGGGTGGGCGGCTCCTCCCGCTCCTTGCCGTGCGGGCCGGTGTACTGCACCGTCACCGCCGGCGTGAGCATCGTGCGCAGCGTCACCGCCAGTCCCTTGACCAGCCCGGGGACATTTGCTTTGGCCATTAACCAACCACCACCTTCAGGGCCGCGGTGGCCAGAACGTTGACCAAGGCGACGGGAATCAGAACCTTCCAAGCGAACGACTGCAGCTGGTCCTCACGGAACCGGGGATAGGTGAACCGGATCCAGAAGATGACGAACGCCACGGCCATGGTCTTGGCGAACAACACCCCGAAGCCGAACAGGTCGCCCCACAGCCCGGTCGGGTGGT
Source organism: Acidimicrobiales bacterium (assembly GCA_050744165.1). Classification (GTDB taxonomy): domain Bacteria; phylum Actinomycetota; class Acidimicrobiia; order Acidimicrobiales; family Palsa-688; genus JBOGGN01. The sequence goes on from JBOGGN010000134.1 coordinate 11,069, forward strand.
ACAGCGGGATGTACCACCCCCCCAGGAACAGCGTGGAGGCGATGGCCGCCAGCCCGAATGCGGTGCCGAACTCGCCGATGTAGAAGAAGAGGAACAACAGCCCGCTGTACTCGGTCTGGTAGCCCGCCACCAGTTCCGACTCGGCGATCGGCATATCGAAGGGGGTCTGCGTCAGCTCTGCCTGGGCCGCGATGAGGAATAGCACGAAGCCCACCGCCTGGGGCACCACGAAGGGCAGCGCGATCGGCGTTCCGAAGAGTCGGAAGCTCCCCTGGGCGTGCACGATGCCCTGCAGCGAGAGGGTGCCGGCCATCATCACGACGCCGACCACCGCCAGCACCAGGGGCAGCTCGTAGGCGATCAGCTGACCAGCGGCGCGCAGACCACCGATGAGCGAGTACTTGTTGGCCGACGCCCACCCCGCCGCCAGGATCCCGATGACGGAGATGGAGCTGACCGCCAGGGCGAAGAAGATGCCGGTGTCGAGGTTCTCCCCGATGGCCCCGGGGCCGATGGGGATGACCACGTACAGCATGAAGGTGCTGATGAGCACGATGACCGGCGCCAGGACGAAGACCCGCTTGTCGGCCCGAGCCGGCGCCAGCAGCTCCTTCTGCATGAACTTGCCGCCGTCGGCCATCAGCTGCAGCGACCCGTGCGGCCCCGCCTCCATGGGCCCGAGCCGGCTCTGCATGTGGGCCATGACCTTGAACAAGAAGGTCTGGACGATGAGCGCGGTGGCGGTCGGCACCGCGATGAGCACCAACACCACCTTGATCAGCGTCTGTCCCCAGTAGGGGATGTCGAGGGCAAACACGGCAGGCATCAGTGGGCTAACCGGACCTGGCTCCCGACCCCCGCGGCCGGCTCATCGCTTGTGGGGAGGAGAAACAGGCCATCGCGTGGCGAGCGTAGTGACTGCCTCCCAACGGAGCCAACCTACGAGCTCGCCCGGCCGGCGACGCCACCCGACCGGCCAGCGGGCAGGCAGGCAGCGGACCAGCGGCCCGGCGGGGACGCCTCGGCTCCCCGTATCTGGGGTCCCGAGACGCCTCACCGGGTCACCAGCTCGGCTCGTGCGGCGGTGACCAGATGGACCCAACTATTCGGTTGTCAAGGTACGGTGGCGGAGTGTCCCGGACGGAGCGACACCCCCAGGTGTGAGGGTGGATTGTCGACGGGGGGCGTAGCCGCCTCGCCTTAGGCCACGGCGGTGTCGCCGTGCGCAGGGGGTTTGGGGGAAAGCAGGCCGGCGGCGCGGTCTCGTTCGGTTTTGTCCACGTGGCACGGCCAGCATCTGGGGTCGAGGTTGCAGTAGGCGGTCGGCCCGCCGTGGGCGAGGGGGTCGACGTGATCCCATTGCAGCCCGTAACGCCGGCCGCAGTCGACGCACGCCGCCCCCAGGAACAACGGCGGCGGCCCCAAGTCCAAGGCGGTTTGCAGGTGGGCGGGCCGATAGCGGGTGCCGAAGTGGGCGACGGTGCGGATGTCGACGCCGTCGTGCAACACCGCTTTGATGAACGCCCCGATCGCCATCTCCCGGATCACCCGCACCGGTACCGGGCCGCCGCCGACCACCTGGGCCAACTCGCCCTCCTCTGCCTCGCCGCGCTGGAAGGCGGCGATGTCGCACACCAACACCACCTCCGTCCGCCCCGGCCCGCCGGTCCCCCGCCCGTCGAGCAGCCCTACCAGGGCGTCGGCGGCCGACGCGGCCCACGGCTCGGATTCGGCCCCCTCCGCCTTGGCCCGCCGGCGGGCGGCCTCATAGATCCGGTCCGCCTCTCGCCCGACGCGGGCCTCGACGGCCACCCCGACCTCGGGGGCCAGCACGAACTCGCCGTGGCGCATCCCCCACTGGTCGGTCCAAAACCGCAGCCGCCGCCCCTTCACCTGGCGGGCGTGAAGCTCCTCGGGATCAATGGCGTCCAGCCGGCGCCGCTTGGCCTCCTCCCGCAGTGTGTGCAACCCCGCCGTCTTCGACCGGGCGGTGCCCAACAGATCCTCCTCGCAGCCCGGCACCTCCGCCTCGGCCAGGCAGATCACATGCGCCTTGGCCAACGACACCTCCCCGGCCGCCACTGCGGCGGCCGTCTTCGGCGTCGAAGACAGCCGCCGTCCGGCGTCCAACGCCCGCTCGGCGTCGGCCATCGACGTCCCCGACGCATGCGCCAGCCAGCCCGCCGCCGTCGAAAACCCCCGCAACCGATGCTCCCGGCACTCCACCGCCCGCAACGCGAACGTCACCCGCACCGCCCGCAACGCGAACGCCACCCGCACCGCCGCGCAACGCTTCTCGCACGTCGCCAGCCGCTCCACCACCGCGGCCGCGTCCTCGGCCAACACCACCGCAGGATCCACTCCGGCCAACGCCGCATCCAGTAGATCGCACGCCGCCACCAGCTCCGTCAGCACCACAACCACACCTCTCCCCGAACGCGACAGCCGTCATCAACAAGGGAGGGCGTTCACCGAGCCCTACAAGCGGTGCGCCGACGCATCGACGTACCACTACCCTATCAGAACGTACGTTTGGCTATCAAGACATCTCAAGGGTTTTTCTGATCCCAACGGAGCCTGCCTCCGCGCCTGGCCCCCGGAGCCCGCCCGCGCCAGTTACACCGCGATGAATCCCAAATGCACAGTGAGCGCAAGCGGTTTGCCGCACCCGGTGCCGGGCTATGGCCCGTCGTGACGCAACACCACCGATGTCGGCTGCCACGTCGCCACGATCGTGGCCAGCCCCACCACGGCGGCCGGCACCACCTCGGCCACGTTGTTCAACCACTACTCCCTGCTCGCCACGGCCGAACAGCTCCTCGGCCTACCCAATCTCGGCATGGCGCGTCAAATGCGACCCATGACCTCCGCCTTCAACCTCTAGCCCACTCGTGGAAGCCCGCTGGCGGCGACAACACCGTCGCCGCCGGTGGCTGCCTGTCGGAGGCGAGTAAGCCCTGGTGCTTTTGTCCGGTGGGCCGGAGCACTCGTGCGCCCAACCGACGACGGCAGCAGGCGTTTCGGGTCTGCCTACCTGCCCGAAAGTCGCTGGGAAAAAGGGCGACCCCGGCCCGCTTCGGCTCGTCGGTGCCCCGTCGTCGTCAGGTCGGCCGGAACGACAACACCGGCAAAGAGCCTCTAAGTCCGGTGCTCAGCGAACCTTTTCGGCGCTCGGAACCGCCGCCCGGCGGGTCTGGCGCATATAGACGCCGACCCCGGCTCCGAACAGCGCCACCCCGAGGATCCCGAAGGCGATCGTCAGGGCGATCAGGCTCCCGGAGGCGGAGGTGGTTGTCGCCAAGCCTCCCGACGCAGGAGCCGCAACCGGAGGGGCGGTGGCAGCAGCGGGGACGCCGATCGCGTATTCCGCTCGAGCCGGCGTGCCGAAGGCCTGGCCGCCCATGCCGTCACTTTGGGTCGCCACGATGACGTACTGGCCCGGCGCCGCCTGGGGGATGGTGACGGTCCCCGAGATGGAGCCGACGGCGTTGGGAGTGATGGTCGCCAAGACGGGACCGTTGATGCCGTTCCAGTGGACCACCACGGCCTGGATGGGGCCCGGGTTGGGTGAGAACGACGACCCGTTGAGGTTGACGCTCGAGCCCGGGACGCCACTGGAACTTGACAGGTTCAGGGAGGCCAGGCTGGTGCACGCCCAAGCCGAGCTGGCCCATATCAACGCGAACGCGCCTACGACCGTACCTGCTGCCATCCACCGTCGGACGCTCATTGGGCCCTCCCAGGTCTCGCCGGACGTACTCCTTCAGGATCGAATATAGGCTTGATTGGACACCCGTGCAAGGCGCCAGACGTCGTTGACGTTTGCTTTCGGCGCCGCTAGCTTCCTCGCGGTCCGGGGAGAGGGAGCCAGCCATGCCTGAAGCACCAGCGTGCCGGAGCGGGTCGGAACCGCCGCACCGGCGAACCCCCAGGATGACAATGGCCCGCGCCACCGCGCTCACCGTTGCCCTGACCCTGGTCGCCGCGTCCTCTGGAGTGGTGCCCGTGGCAGCCGCGACGGCCGGCAAGCCGATCGTGTTGCCGTCGGTCCAGGTCACGACCGACCCCAACCCGGCTCGGGCCTACAACCAGCCGCAGCTGTTGATCGACCCCAAGAACCCGCAGATCCTGGTGGTCGCTGGAAGCAACTACAACGAGGGGACCTGCGGCGTCCTCGTCAGCATGGACAGCGGTCGCACCTGGGTGGACCGCGGCTTTTCCAAGCCGCCCAACTACGGCACGTGCGACACCTCCGACCTCGGCCCCTACCTGGCGGCGGCCTTCAGCTCCGACGGCACCATACATATGGCCTTCACTGGCGCTGCGTACTCCTGCCAGATCTGTTCCAACGACCTCATCTCGGCGACCAGTCACGACCTCGGCATGACCTGGACCTACACCGTGGCCCACAAGAGCCAGATGGTCAACTTCACCGATAACACGGGTGCGACGGTGTCGGACATGGAGCACTTCTCGCTGATTCGCATCGCGACCGACCCCAGCAACCCCAACTACGTCTACATCGGGGGCCGTTACGGGCGGGCCTTCCGGACCTGCCCGTCCTGCGGGGCGTTCGACAACGTGCCCCTGCACTCGGTGGTGCTTACCTCGAGCGACGGTGGCGCCACCTGGGGCCCGGTGGTCTACGTCGCCGGCTCCGGTATCCCCAACCTGTGGGAGACCTTTATCCCGTCAGTGACGGTGTCGTCGGATGGCACGGTCTTCGCCTTCAGCCGGGAAAAAACGGCGTCGGCCAGCAAGGCCAACCCGTTCAAGGCCGGCGACCCGCCCGGCACTCCTGGCGCGGGCGGCCGGAAGTTTGTCTCGATCTCCCACGACCACGGCAAGACATGGACGACGTCGACGATTGACACCAGCGCCGTGGCGTGCGGCGGGGCCTGCGACTGGCCGCCGGTGGGGATCTCCGACCCCAAGACGGGCAACCTGTACGTGGTCTACAGCCAGAACCGGGACAGCAACAGCGAGGCGGACATCTTGTTGATCCGCTCCACCGACGGCGGCAAGACCTGGACCAAGCCGGTCACCCTGAACGACGACTCGACCCACTTGGATCATTTCTTCCCAGGAATCAGCATTGCCCCCGACGGCCGCATCGACGTCGCGTGGCACGATTTCCGTGACGACCGCCTGTACCAGCCCAACAGCACCACCATGAACGAGCTGTACTGGGACGTGTACTACACCTACTCCAACGACGGAGGTCTGACCTGGGCCCCCAACGTGCGCGTCAGCGACCGGTCCATGAACGAGAACGCCGGTTACACGCTGAGCTCGCAATACGGGCTCATGGGACCTCTGGCGGTGCAGTCGACCAATACCGCCACCTATTTCGCCTGGTCCGACTCACGCGCGGGCACCGTTGACAACCCCGTCGAGGACTACTACTTCACCACCGCCTACTACAGCCAGGCCGCCCTGCAGTCGACCGCGGTCACGACCAAGAAGGTCGAACCAGGGTGGTTGTGGGCGCTGCTCGGGGCCTTCATCGCTTTGATGGTGGCCGGAGGCGCTCTGTTGATCACCGCCCGGACCCGACGTAGCACCTAAGGCGCATAGGCACCGCCCACCGGCGCTGGTGGGATCGGCCGTGGGTCCCGAGGGGAGGGCCGAGTGCTCACACCGTCCGCAAACGCCGCGGTCGGCGAAAGCCGAGCTGCTCGCATGGAGGGATACAACCCGGCCATTGCCCCCGATGATCAAGGCGGCGCCCCCACCCCCGTAAAGAGCAACGGGAGGGATCTGCACCGACCAGTGCTGGTGCACCGCGTCGGCGGCGGTCGCCACCGCCCCGATGACGGTGCCGACCGCCCCGCCGAAGGCCGAGAGGAGCAGCGCTTCACCCAGGAACTGCTCGGCCACGTGGTGGCGGCGGCTGGCACCCAGCGGCCGGCGCAGGCCGATCTCAGAGCGGGTTCGGGGATCGAGGTGACCATGACGTGGGCGATGCCGTCACCGCCCGCGAGAAGAGCGGCGGCGGCGAGTCCGAGGAGCAGGCCGTGTAGGCGCCCGTGGCGACCAACTCCGCTTTGAGCAGGTCCGCTGGAAACTGACCGCCACCACCGAGGGTCGGCCAGCTTTACTGTGGCGGGCACCACTGCGGCCATCGCGTTGACCTGGATACCGATGCTGATCCCGAGGGCCGACAGCGACGCCCGCGCCCGCCGGCTGCGTATCCCAAGCTGGCAACCCGCACAGGTCCGGGCGAGAGCCGGAAGCCGTCGGCATCGCCCTAACCAGCCCGCTCGGTCGCCGAGTCCAGGTTCCCGGTGGGGCCATGACCTGGGGGCCGGCCGGAAGGGCAACGAACGATGGCGGTGCCCTGCGTTGACCCGCCCGGTTCAGGATTGGCGAGTCAGGTCGGCGGTGGCCATGCCCAACGCTCTGGCGGCCGCCAGAAGGCCTTGGTCGCCCGCTGCCAGCACCAGATCCTGATCATCGACCACGCGAGCAGAAGCCAGGTGAACGGCGTCATACCCGCGGAGGCTCAGTTGCTCGGCCAGGGCGCCTGCATCGCGGACCAGTCGCTCGGTGACCTCGATCACATCAAGCTGGTCGTGCAGACTGTCGAACTCGTCCACAGCATCTCGCAGCCCTCGTTCATCGATTCGGTCCATGCGGCGAGCCATAGCCAGAGCTGCCCTGCCCTCGGCGTATATCAGACGCGAGGACACGACGCGGTCCGCCTCATCCCAGAGTCTGGACGCGACGATGCTCGATGGCTCCTCGATGACGATCGGCACGAGGGCCGAGGTGTCGAAGTACACGATCAACGGCGCTGCTCGCCAACGAGGTCGCTCACGCTGCCCCTGCTCTTCACGCGTCGAACAGGTCGGGTCCGGCCGCGCTGCGATGACGGGGTAACCAGTCCCTCGGCGACAGCCCGGTCGATCGCTCGGCCTCCGGCAATGGGCACGATCCGGGCGACAGCGGTGCCTCGATCCGTGACGATCACCTCGTCGCCCTCACGAACTCTTGCGAGGTAGTCGCTCAGTCTCCCCCGCAACTCGCGTATCCCGACTTCCATGCCCTAAAGTGTACACGATCTCATGATAACTGTGCACACATCCGTCTTGGGACTGACCGGGCATGCGGCGGCACCAGTTGGCTGTCACCGGCGTGTGGGTACACCTTTCATATGACGATTGTCTTCGCCGTGCTTGCAGCGATCATCGTGGCCGGGTTCATTCTCAGCCTCTATCGTCTTCGGCGGGGAGGCCCGGCCCGGCGATGAACTGGATACCGAAGGCATGGCGCCCTGCGGCCAACCGCCAGTATGAGAAGCACGGTTGGCAGGTTCCATTTGCCGAAGACGGCAGCCGGAACCCGGGCCGTAGGCAACTATAGGTTGGTGGATTCGCAGTAACCGGTGTATTTGCGCTGATTCACTCGGACTCTTCGGCGGGAGTACTCGATGGCCACTGGTCAGGTGTCCAGTCCCCCTCCGGGTCCGTCGTTTGCCCCACTTCGATCAGATGACCGTCGGGGTCGCGAATGTAACAACGGATCTCATACTCGTGCTGTTTCGGCGGAGTCAAGAAATGAGCCCCCCGGGCGCTCCATTCGGTGTACACGGCATCGATGTCCTTGACACGAATATTGAGGAAACTGCTGACCCGATCGGGATCGCCTGGCGCCTCCAGTGTCACCTCTGGCTTGTCGTCGGTCGGACTTCCGCCGACGTTGATGATGATCCAACTGTTAGCCAGTGCGACGTAAGTCAGCCCTCCGGGACCCGAGAAGGCCACCCTGCCGCCGAGCACTTCGGTGTAGAAGCGGCGAGAACGCTCGACGTCGTCCGAGACGATGAAGTGCGCCAGCACAATTCCCTCCGGGGGTGGTGGAAGCTCGGCCATCTCGTACCTCTCTGGTTTGGTGTCGCTGGGCATGCGCTGGGCCTTCGGCGGATGTTGTGACGAAGGCGGATCTCGGCTCGGTGATGCCCGTGCCACCTGCATGTGCATTGGCCGGCGGGCATGCCAGCTTAGCTTTCCACCGCAACGTCGCCGGCGAACGACGAGGGCCAGCGCAAGCGTGGCCGGTCCTGCCTCGTCCTTCGTCGGCATCTCCTGACCTCGCCCGCCGAGGTCAGCCGGCAGCCGTTGACCTTCAGCGGCCGTAAGGTCGAACATCTTCCTCAACGGAACGCTCAAGACCGGTACCTCGACTTCACTGTTCAGTAGGGCACGAAAGGACTGCAAATGGACAAAGTGCAAGTGACGGCGACCGGATCACACAGCTTCGAGGTCCGAGTGGTCGGCGCGCCAAGGCCCTACCGGGTCCAGGTGCCACCACCATTCGTCGCCGAACTTGGCCTGCCCGGCGTCGATGATGCGCAGCTGGTAGAAGCGTCCTTCGCCTTCCTGCTCGAGCACGAGCCTGCCGGTTCCATCCTTCCGGAGTTCGAGCTACCAGTTATTTCGTCCTACTTCCCCGACTATCGGGACGAGATGCGCCGCCGCCTAAGCTGAAGCATCGCTGCGGGTAGCGTGGCAACTGGTGACGGTCCAGGTGACGGCCAGCGACGACGGCCCGCGTGATCAGTACGCCGCGGAGGAGCGACTGCGTTCAGAGGGCTTGGCGCCCCACGCATGGGGCAACGGTCCGGGGGAGCGGTACAGCTGGCATCGCCACGAGTACCACAAGGTGCTGTATTGCGTTTCCGGCGGCATCGTGTTCCACACCGAGGGCGGCGAGGTGCCCCTCCAACCAGGCGACCGCATGGACTTGCCCGGGGGTACCGACCACGCGGCCACCGTCGGACCACAGGGGGTGCAGTGCGTGGAGGCTGCTCGAGCACCCTGACGGACGGAAGCGACGCGAGCGACGAGGGCACGCCAGGGCTGTCCGCGAACCCGGTCACCTCTCACGTACACTTGTTCGATGCGGAGGCAGTCACAGGTCAACCCGGGCATGACTCAGAGGGCTTCCAGGTTTCGCGTTGCGGCCGAGGCCGGGTCACCCACCGAGGTACCCCTTACACGTAGGATCACCCTGCAATGGTGAGGCGGTCGACTTCCACTTCGACCTTCGGGGTGTCGAGGCGGGAGAGTCATGACGCCAGCGGCTTCTACAGCCGGTTCACGCCGCCAGATCTGTCAGACGATTCGGATATTGCCGACCACAGGGCGGTCGACAAGCTGATCGCCGGTGACGCCCGCCGCATGGACGAGGTGCTGGAGTCGTCGGTTGCCTTGGTGGTGACCTCACCGCCGTACTTTGCCGGCAAGGAGTACGAAGAGGCGCTCGGTGAGGGCGGTGTCCCGGCTACCTATCTCGAATACCTGGACCTTCTACGCGAGGTGTTCGCCCAATGCGTCCAGAAGCTGGAGCCCGGTGGTCGGATCGCGGTGAACGTGGCCAACCTGGGCCGCCGCCCGTACCGGTCGCTTTCGGCGGACGTGATCGGGATCTTGCAGGACGATCTTCGGCTGCTGCTCCGGGGCGAAATCATCTGGGTGAAGCAGCGAGGTTCGTCGGGTTCGTGTGCCTGGGGCAGTTTTCAGCGCCCAGGCAACCCGGTGCTTCGTGATCTGACGGAGCGGGTCATCGTGGCCAGCAAGGGCAGGTTCGACCGGGCTGTCTCCGCGAGAGAGCGAGCCTGGCGGCGACTGCCGTCAGAGGCGTCCATGACCCGTGACGACTTCATGGAGAACACCCTTGATGTGTGGGAGATCCCTGCCGAGAGTGCCACCCGGGTTGGCCATCCGGCTCCCTTCCCGATCGAGCTTCCTGCTCGCCTCATCGAGCTGTACACCTACCGGGGCGATTTGGTCCTCGATCCCTTTGCCGGGTCGGGGACCACTGCCGTGGCGGCGGTGCGGGCCGAACGACATTTTGCGGGCTACGACCTGGACCCGTCCTATATCGAGTTGGCCGAGCAACGGGTGGAGGCCGAACGACAACGCCTTCTGCGTGAGGCGTCGACACCGCCGTTGAAGGTGACCTTGCCGGCGGTACCAGCACCTGCCGATGATGGCGAGGACTTCCAGTCCCGAGCGGTTCGCGAGGGTCGAGCGGCCAAGGAGATCGCCCGGTCGGTCATCGAGGTCGCGGGCTTCACCAACATTCAGAAGGATCAACGCCAACCGGGAGGAGTTGAGGTCAGCTTCACCGCCCGCGACAGCAAGGGAAAGCTGTGGTTCTTCGATGTGACGGGGAGTTTCACCAGCCACCGAGGCGGTTTGAAGCGTACGGACACACTGTGGAAAGCGCTCGGCAAAGCCACGGTTCTGCGCGAGGTCGGAAACACGCCTCTGGTGTTGTTGACCACCGACGCTCCTGCCCGGGGGGCTGGTGCCGAAGCACTCAAGCAGGTGGTCGGGCCGAAGAAGCCGATATACGCGGTAATCGAAATACTGAAGCCCGCCGGCCTCGAGAGATTGCGCGCCCTGTGTGAGGGGAAGCGCCCATAGGTGACTTCGTGGCCGGGCCGAGAAACGGCTGGAGATCCGCATGGCTCCTGTCTTCGAATAAGCCGGACCGTGCAGTGACGTCCACCGCGAAGGCCCGGCTTGCCTGACCTTCGCACCACCATCACGGAACTGGTGACCGGTCTCGGGACCCTCGGATACGACTCTGCCGGCGAGGCGATCGGGGCCCGACCGGCCGAGATGGTGAGCGTTTCACCAGAGACTTGGGAACTCCTCGAGCGCGCACACGCCGGAGGAGCCCTCGCCGCCAGCTTCGAACTGGCCTGGTCGAACGGAGTCGCCTTCGCTCGGGCACGAGAAGGGCTTCGAGAGCGCCGGCCGATCGTGATCGAATGGAAGGGCTCCCAGCGAGCCCCTGGCGATGAGGTCGCCCCGATAGACCTGCGAATCGACCACGTCTACCTCATCAGCTGCAAGTACCTCTCGAAGATCACGATCAACGCGTCACCGAGCCATCTCTTCCAACGTCTCCTCCAGGGACCACACGGTGTTCGAGGGGGTGACTGGTACGAGGAGGTGGCTCCGGACGAGTACCGGCAACTCTACGAGAGCGTGCTCGCCGAGCTCGGATGGAGCGACCTTCCAGCGGACGTCGGGCGCCTCAGCCAGGCCCAGCGCACGCGGCTTTCCGACGCCCTCAGTGGTGGCTGGCCACCGGTGGCGCGGGCCCAGTACGAGCATCTGGCCAACGTGGTCGCCCACAGGACGGCGGAGCACTGGCTGGAAGCCTTGGCGACGACCGCCCAATCCGAAGCGATGCTGTGGCGGATCCTGCGCATGGGAGGCGCGCCTTACTACATGTTGGGAGCCTCCCCGGCCGGACCCTTACGTCTGCGGGTGGCAACACCCTGGGATTGGCGTGCCAGCTTTCGGCTGCGACGATTCGAATGCGCCGCCCAAGAAGGCGGTCAACCGCGTGTTGGGTGGACCGCCACCATCGAGGACCGCCACTCCGCGACCCGGCGCATTGTTCGAGGCCACGTCGAAGTTCGCTGGAGTCACGGACGTTTTGGCGGAAACCCCGAGGCCAAGGTCTACCTGGACACAGCGCACGGCGACGTGCCCGGATACTTCCCTCTGAACTGATCCACACCCCCGGCCGCAGGCCGGGTCAGCGGTCGATATCGCCCAAAATGAAGTACAGCGAAGCCAAGATGGTGATGACGTCGGGCACAAAAACTCCCCGCAGCAGCCACGGCGTGATGGACACGTTGGAGAACGAGGGTGTGCGGATCTTGCACCGGAATGGCCCCAACCCGCCCTGGCTGATGATGTAGTACCCCATCTCGCCCAGCGGGTTCTCGGTGTGCACCCACGACTCGCCGGCCGGAACCTTGATGATGCGGGGCACCTTGGCCTGGATGGCGCCGCTTGGCAGCCCGTCGAGCAGCTGGCGCACCATCTTGGCCGCCTCCCGGACCTCCTGCAGCCGGACCCAGTACCGGGCGAAGGAGTCCCCATCGGGGTGGGTCCATACCTTGAAGTCCAGTTGCTGCCACGGCAGCGGCGACGGCTCGTCGCGGCGGAGGTCGAAGTCAATGCCCGACGCTCGGGCATTGGCGCCCGACAGGCCGTACTCGAGGGCGATGTGAGTTGGGATGACCCCGATGCCCCGGGTGCGGGTCTCGAAGATCTCGTTTCCCATGAGCAGGTCTTCGATCTCATCGCAGAAGCGGACGACCTTCTTGAGCACACCCTTGGTCTCTTCGATCCACCCCTTGGGCAAGTCGTCCTTGAGGCCACCGATGCGGTCGAAGTTGGGGTGGAAACGCCCCCCCGTGGCCGCCTCGATCAGATTCAGCACGTGCTCGCGGTCGCGGAAGGCGAAGAACACCGGCGTCAGGGCGCCCAGCTGGACGCCCATGTCGCCGAGGAACAGGATCAGGTTGGCGATGCGCCCCAACTCGAACAGGATGCAGCGGATCCACTGAGCCCGGGCTGGGGCCTCGATGTTCATCAGCTTCTCGGCCGCCAGGATGAACGGCACCTCGTTGCAGAACGACCCCAGCCAATCGATCCGGTTGATCAGCGTGGTCACCTGCGGGTAGGTGCGGACCTCGGCCAGCTTCTCGTAACCCCGGTGCATGTAGCCGGGGACCGGCTCGGCCCACAGCACCTGCTCGCCGTCGAGGCGGACCACGATGCGCAGCGTCCCGTGGGTCGCCGGGTGCTGGGGGCCGATGTTGAGGGTCATCCCCTCGGCCTCCAACTCGACGTTGACCCGGGCGTCGGCCGCCTGGGCCGCGATGTACGCCGAGCGCTGCCGGTCGGTCACGGGGGCCGCCATCAGGCCGTCTCCCCTTCGTCCGAGCCGGGGTCCTTGCCGGAGATCGGCTCCACGTCCACGCCTAGGCCTCCTCGGCCTCGCCCGCGGCCTCGCCCGGGATCGGCTCCACGTCCACCAACCCCGGCCACGGCTTCACCAGACGAGCCAGGAGCGGGAAGTCCTTACGCAGCGGGTGGCCCTCGAACTCCCCCGGCAGGTACAGGTGGCGCAGCCCCGGGTGGCCGTCGAAGACGAACCCGTACATCTCCCACGCCTCCCGCTCGTGCCAGTCCGCCCCCCGGAACAGCGAGACCACCGACTCGACCCGGGGGTCGGCGTCGTCCAGGTCGGCCTTCAAGGTGACCCCGACATGCTTGACAACGTCGTACAACCGGGCGAAGACCTGGAAGCGAGACGAACCGCCCGCCACCCCGGTGGCGTAGCGCTGGCCCTCCGGCGCCGGCACGTCGCCCGCCATGTCCTCGGCGTCGACGACCGCGACCTCGGCCCCCGACGCTTCGGCCTCTGCGGTGCCGGCCTCCAGTTCCGCTCTGGCCTCCTCCACCCGGGACTCCTCGCCCAGCCCTTCGGCTTCGATGGCCGCCACCTCGGCTGCGGGCTCCCACTCCTTTTCGCCGAGCAGATCCGGGTTGGGCTGCCAGTCGATCCCCGACAGGAAACAGAAGTACGTCAGCCCAAGGCGGTCCCGGCACAACTCGAACGCCCGCCGCCAAGCGGATCGGTTGACCCGCACCCACAAGTCGTCCCCGGCGAGCAGCTCCGAGGCCACCACGTCGCCGCCCAACTCCTTGGCCAGCAGATCCAGGATCGGCTGGCGCAGCCCGTCAACCGCGGTGGCCGTCTCCTCGGTGGCCGTCTCCTCAGGCACCCGAGGTCACAGTGTCCTCCTCCGCCAAGGGTGGGGAAAATTCCTCGCCCGACCCATCCTCGGCTGGGTGGGAGGCGTAGTACGCCTCGCTGGTTTCGCTCAGAGAGATGCGAGGCGCCTTGGGCCGGCGCACTTTTCCAACCTTTGCCGGCCGATCCTCGACCACGATCGGATCGCCCCGCCAACGGTCTGCCATCGACTCCTTGCGGATCCGCTGCTGCAACAACACGATGCCCTCCAGCAGCGCCTCCGGCCGCGGCGGGCAGCCGGGCACGTACACGTCCACCGGGATGATCTGGTCGACGCCCTTGGTGACCGAGTAGGAGTCCCAGTAGGGGCCGCCGCAGTTGGCGCACGACCCCATCGAGATCACATACTTCGGGTCGGGCATCTGCTCGTACAGCCGGCGGATCGGCGGTGCCATTTTGTCGGTCACCGTCCCGCTGATCACCACCAGATCAGCCTGGCGGGCCGACGCCGGGAAGGGGATCACGCCGAGGCGCATGACATCGTAGCGAGGCGAGCCGAACGCGGCCCCCATCTCGATGGCGCAGCACGCCAGGCCCCACTGGTACACCCACAGCGAGTAGCTGCGGGCCGTGTTCAACAGCGAGGTTAGGGGCTTGGGGATCCAACCCTTCTCCACTAAACCCACCGCAGCACCCCCTTGCGCCAGGCGTAGAGCAGACCCAGGGCGAGGATCACGATGAACGCCGTCGCCTCGATCAGGCCGTAGGTGCCGAGCAGCTTGACCCGCACCGCCCACGGGAGGATGAAGACCGTCTCCACGTCGAACATGACGAACAACAGGGCGAAGACGTAGTACCGGATCTGGCTCTGCGACCAGCCTTCGCCGACCGGATCGACGCCGCTTTCGTAGGCGATGTACTTCTGCTCCTGGGGCCGGTTGGGCCGCAACAGGCTGCCGGCGCCGAGCATGAGGACCACCAGCACCACGGCCGCGGCGCCGAAGATGGCCACCGTCAAATAGCTGCGCAGGAAGGCGGACATCGCAAGGGTGAGGCTACTGACTGCCCTCTGGCGTCGCCAACCTCGCGCCGCCCTGGGGGCGCCCGGGGTGCGAATCCCGGGGATGGGGGTAGAAACCACGAGGCCGCCGCCGCGAGCGTGCCAATGCGGGAGGACCCCTTGGCCATCGTCAAACCCCTGAGCGACCACGAACTGCTCGTCTTTTTCATCCAGTTCGCGGTTCTCTTGGCGGTCGCCCGGGCGCTTGGGGAGTTAGCCGTGCGGCTGCGCCTTCCGTCGGTCGTGGGAGAACTGCTGGCCGGGTTTGTGCTGGGCCCGACCTTGTTCGGCAACGTTGCGCCGGGGCTGTTCCACGCCCTGTTTCCGGCCGCACCGGAGCAGTCCCATCTCCTGGAGCTGGTCTCGTGGATCGGGGTGATGATGCTGCTCATCCTCACCGGCCTCGAGACCGACATCGGCCTCATCGTCCGCAAGGCCAAGGGGGCGGCGGCGATCTCCCTCGGCGGGATCCTCGTCCCGTTCACCATGGGCATCGCCCTGGGGTTTCTGCTGCCGTCCACGTTCGTGGCGGCATCGAACAAGCGGCTGGTCTTCGCGCTGTTCATCGGGACGGCCATGAGCATCTCCGCCATCCCCGTCATCGCCAAGGTCCTCATGGACATGAAGATCATCCGGCGTGACATCGGCCAGATCACGCTGGCCGCGGGGATGATCGACGACACCGTGGGCTGGATCCTGCTCTCGGTCGTCGCCGGACTGGCGACCAGCGGCTCGATCAACTTCGGCACCATCGGACGCTCGATCGTCTCGGTCCTGGTGGTCTTGGTCGCCGCCTATACGGTCGGCCGCAAGCTGGTGGCGCTGATCATTCGCACGGTCGACAACGTCATCGGCGGCGACATGGTCAAAATCACGGCGCTGATGGTCATCGCCCTGACCTTCGGATCCATCACCCAAGCCCTGCGGCTCGAAGCAGTGCTCGGCGCCTTCCTGGCGGGCATCCTGGTAGGCCAGGTCAAGCGCTTCGATGATCGGTTGCGCCACATCTTCGAGCAGGTCGCCCTCGGGATCTTCGCCCCGGTCTTCTTCGCCCGGTCCGGGCTCCAGGTGGAGTTGTCCCGCCTGTTCACACCGAGCGTGCTCCTCGTCGGCGTGGTGGCGCTCGTCGTGGCCACGGTCGGCAAGTTCATCGGCGCCTACGCGGGCGCCAGGATCAGCAAGCTGAACCATTGGGAATCGCTGTCTCTCGGCGCTGGGATGAACGCCCGGGGGGCCATGGAGATCATTGTGGCCACCATCGGATTGAGCGAGGGGATCCTCACCCCGGACATGTACAGCATCATCTTGATGATCGCCATCGCCACCTCCCTGATGGCGCCGCCGTTGCTCCGCTGGACCCTGGCCAGAGTCGAGGTCGGCACCGAGGAACGGGACCGCTTGGAAGCCGAGGACCGCCAGAAGGAGAGTTTCGTCGGCAACCTCAAGCGGGTTCTGATCCCGAGCGGCGACGCGCCCGCGGTGGAGCCGGCCGCCCAGATCGTGAAGCTCATCGTCGGCGATGACGACGTCGAGGTGACCAACCTGACGCTGCGCCAACCCGGCGGCGACGATGCCACTGACGACGCCGAGGCGGCCGAGGTCAAGCAGCAACTGGGCACCGTGCGCCGACTGGTGCGGGAGGCCAACGGCAATCGGGCCTCGGTGATCCTGGCCGAGGCGCAACGGGGCTACGACCTGCTCGTGATGCCGTCCCGGGGCCAGTTGGCGCCAGGTGACCGGCCGGAGTTCGCCGTCGAGGTCAGCGAGGTTATCCAGCAGGCACCGTGCCCACTGCTCGTGGTGAGCATCCGGGATACGCCAGCTCAGCCTGATGGCGCCCCCGGCGGTGACGGCGCCGGCGGCGGGGAGGGCGCCACCGGGAGACCGCCGGATCGCATCCGGACCATCCTGGTGCCCGTCGCCGGGACCCCCAATGACCGGCGCGCCGCCGAGGTCGGGTTTTCGATGGCCCGCAACGGTGGTGTCGTGGAACTCATCCACGTCGTCAGCGCCTCGCAGCACGCCCTGCGGGTCAGGAGCGACGAGGCGCTCCAGGAGGCGGTGGAGCTGGGCGAGGACCTCGTTCGCGGGCTGGCGGAGCTCGGCCGGGCGATGGGCGCCCGGGTCACGACTGACGTGGTGGTCTCCGACCACGCCGAGCAAGCCATCATCGAGCGGGCCATCGACCCGACCGACCTCATCGTCGTCGCCAGTGACCGCCGGCCGGTGACCCAGCGGGCCTTCTTCGGCCATCGCGTCGACCACATCCTGGCCAACGCCCCCTGCACGGTGGTGGTCGTCAGCGCCAGCTGACGGTCGCATTGACGACCGGTCCGCCCTGTGGTGAGGTCATGCCCGTGGCGAGCGCCAAGGACATCCCCAAGCGGCGGCGCGTCTATGAACGGCTTTCCGTAGACCTTTCGCCCGCGCTCACCCAGGTTGGCCTCCGGCCCCTGAAGCTCGCTTATCCGGTGTGGCGGTCATCTCCTGACCCGCAGGGCAATGCAGTGTTTCTTTCACTTCAGGTCGACCGCAAGGCTCGGGACGCATACGCAGGAGGGCAGTTCCGGATCGAGCTGGACAAATCCCGCGGCCGGCGGCCGGCCCTAGGTCTGAACGGACGAGCGTTGTTCTTTCAGCTCCTTACGGAAATGGAACGGCAAGGGCTCCTGGCCCGCCAGAACCGAATCATCGACTCGCTCCCGCAACCGCCTCCAGAGCAGATGCAGCTCTATCCGGCAGGAGGCGCCCGCGAAATGTATCTCTCGTACTTCGAGCACCAGCAGAAGTTTGACGCCTCTTGGTGCTGGTTGCGCTACCGCACCGTCGATGACCTGCGAGGGTGGGCTTCGGTATTGAGCCCGTTGGTCCGGCCGTTAGTGACTCGGGCTTCCACCTATCTGAGCACGGATCGTCGAGTCCTGGGCCAGGGCTACCTGTTGCCCGAGACTGGCCCCCCGGACGGCCCCGCGAATGCATCCTGAAATTGGCTCGCACCCATCCCGGTCGGCCTTGGCGACGCGGCCGCCACGTTTCACGAGGTGCGTTGACAAAGGCGCTCCCGCGGCGTCGGTTTCCTTCCAGGATCACGGGACTATGGAAGATGCGGCTTTCGGATCGTTACCTGCCTCAGCACGCTGCGGCGCAGCGGGCTGTTCACCGTCGCCGGAGACACCGTTTCCGTAGCCTCAACTTGATCCCGAGCGGCAGGTCGGTCCTGTTGACCGGTGTCAACGGGTGTTGTACGATGTCAACATGGTCGCTGGGCGCCACCCCAACCCGGCGATCAACAGCGTGCTCCTCTACGCCCAGGCCAATGGCTGGACCGTCATCAAATCCGGTGGCGGCTCAGCCCACGCCTGGGGAATCATGCGCTGCCTCGAAGATTGCCCTCAAGTCTCCATCTACTCCACCCCACGAGTGCCCGAGAATCACGCCCGGGCGCTTCGCCGGGCGGTAGACCGGTGCCCGCACAACAAGGAACCCGACGATGCCTGAGCATCATTTCCAACTGATCATCGACGGTGCCTTGGACGACCACCGCCTCGACGCCCTGGTCGACGCCGGCTGCGATGACGCCACGTACTCAACTAAAGGTAATCTCACCTTCGCCGACTTCGACCGCCAAGCACCCACCCTGCGCGACGCAATCACCTCGGCCATCACCGCAATCGACTCCGTCGAAGTCCTCCGGGTACGGCGAGTCGAACCCGACGAGCTCGTTTGGGCGGCAGAAATCGCCGAGCGGACCGGGCGCACCAGGGCTTCGATCGACCTTTTGATCAAGGGCAAGCGAGGCCCGGGTGGTTTCCCCCCGCCGGCCAGTCATGCCACCCGCAACCCGCTGTGGCGCTGGGCCGAAGTAGAGAACTGGTTCGCCCTCTACGAGGGGCGCGAAGTCGACTCCGAACGATCCGCCGTCATCGTCGCCGTCAACGGCGTCCTCGAAGCGCGCCACGGTCTGCGCGCCTCCCGGCAGGCAGACGAGCTGCGCCCGGCACTACAAAGACTCCTCACCAGCTGATGGAGCTGTGTCAAGTGTGCCAAGTGTGCGACGGCGACAGCGGCGTTGTCGCCGTGGGCAGATGAAGTAGCTGCGGCCGGTTGGCCAGCCACCTCGTGATCCATCGCCGAAGTGTACGAGGACCTACATCGCCCGCTTGGTCGACGAAACCAACCGAGGCGTCACGAGGGCACGATCCCGACGTTCACTGCGAGTCGGCCAACTTCGCCATCAACCGGAATAACACCGCGGTCCCGACGGCGGTCGCAAGTCCCAAGTGACCCCTTGACGGAGCCCTCCCCTCCGCTGTCGGTCTCATTCTGTGCGAGCAACGCCAGGCTGCAGCCAGTGGCGGCGGCGATCAGCCCATCACCGCCCTGAGAATCGAGCTCGACGACGCTGGCGTCGCGACCACCTAAAAGAGTAGGAC
>JBOGGN010000135.1:0-12725 GCA_050744165.1 Acidimicrobiales bacterium
GCCCGGCCCTGCCGGACCGCCCGGCCCTGTCGGACCGCCCGGCCCTGTCGGACCGCCCGGCCCAGCCGGACCCCCGGCAAAAGGACCGCCGGCAAAAGGACCGCCGGCAAAAGGACCGCCGGCAAAAGGACCACCGGCGACGGGACCAGCGACGACGGGACCAGCGGCACCCGCCTCGGCGGGACGGCCTTCATAGGGGGCGTACGGGTCGCCCGCCATTTCTGGGGGCACCTCCGCCTCACCCGCGGCACCGTCGTATGACGGCGGCGGCGCCCACACCGAGTCCGGGTCGGGAAACACCGGATAGGTCGGGAAGCCTTCGTCAGGATTGATGTCGTTGTCCATGGCGTCACTCGCTCCGGAGGGCGTCGATTGGGGCCAGGCGGGCGGCACGGGTCGCCGGGTAGACGCCGAAGACCAGCCCGATGACGATGGCGATGCCGATGGCGCCGGCCGATGCCGTCGGCGACAGCGCCACCGGTGAGGAGATGAAGTGAGGGAGCACCCTGGCTCCCACCAGGCCGACGCCGGCGCCGAGCAGACCACCGGCCAGGCCAAGCACCGAGGCCTCGACCAGGAACTGCCGGCGGATGACCCGAGGCCGGGCGCCGAGGGCCTTGCGCAGCCCGATCTCACGGATTCGCTCGGTGACCGACACCAGCATGATGTTCATCACGCCGATCCCGCCCACGATCAGGGAAATGGCGGCGATCCCAGCCAGCAGGATGGTGAGGGTCTTGTCGACCGAGGTGGCGGCCGTCAACAGGGACTGCTGGGTGGTGATGGTGAAGTCAGCGCTGCTGGCGGTGGTGATGTTGTGGGTGTTCAGGAGCTCGTTGTTGGCTTCCTGATAGGCGGCGCTCAGGCTCTTCGACGAGGTGGCCTCGACGTAGATGTCGCTCACCGAGATGCGGCTGTTGCCGCCGATGAGGCGCTCGGCGGCGGTCGAGTACGGCACCAGCGCCATGTCGTCCTCGTTGGTCGAGCCGGACGAGCCCGAGCTATTGAGGACGCCGACCACCTGTAGAGGCAGGCCGTTGACCGTTACGGTCTGACCGACAGGGTTGGCGTTGTTGAACAGTTCCTGGGCCGTCGTGGCGCCGAGGACGGTCACGGCGGCGGTGTTGTCGTTGTCGGCCTGGGTCAGGAACCGGCCCTCGCTTACGGTGCGGGCACGCACCCCGAGCCAGGCGGGCGTGGTCCCGACCACCGAGGTGGTCCAGTTGCTGGTGCCGGCGACCAGCGTGGCCGACGAGGACGTGGTGGCCGCCACCGCCTTGATGTCCGGGGCGACGACCTTGTTGGCCAATGCGGTCGCGTCCAACGTGGTGAGCGTGGACGCCGACCCGAACCCGCCCCGGATCCCCGAACTGCTCGTGGAGCTGCCCGGCGTGATGATCAACAGGTTGGTGCCGAGCGCGTTGATCTGCGACTTGACCTGCTGCTGTGCCCCCTCGCCGAGACCGACGGTGAGGATCACGGCCGCGATGCCGATCAGGATCCCGAGCATCGTCAGAGCGCTGCGGAGGCGGTGGGTGCGGATCGCCTCGATGCCGGTGCCGATGGTGTCGAGCCAGGTCATACGAAACCGCCCCCCATCGGCCCTGCGGGCATCCCGACGCCTTGGAGCAGCGCCCCGTGCAGGGCCGGGTTGGAGACCCGCCCGTCGAGGAAGTGCACGGTGCGGCCGGCGGCCGCCGCCACCGCCGGCTCGTGGGTGATGAGCACGATGGTGCGCCCTGACTGATGAAGCTCCTGAAACAGCCGCAGCACGTCGGCGGTGGCGGTGCTGTCAAGGTTCCCCGTGGGCTCGTCGGCCAGGATCATCGCCGGCTCGGTGACCAGCGCCCGTGCGACCGCGACCCGCTGTTGCTGGCCGCCGGACAGCTCGCCCGGCCGGTGGTCCACCCGGTCCCCGAGGCCGACCCGCTCGAGCGCCTCCACCGCCAGCTCTTTGCGCTGGGCCCGGTTGTACCCGGCGTAGGCCAGGGGAAGCTCCACGTTGCGCAGCGCCGTCATGGACGGCAGCAGGTTGAACTGCTGAAACACAAACCCGATGCGCTCGTTGCGGATGTCGGCCAGCTCGTTTTCGCTGAGCGTGCTGACGTCGTCGCCGGCCAGCCGGTAGGTGCCAGTGGTCGGGACATCAAGGCAGCCGAGGATGTGCATAAGGGTCGACTTGCCCGAACCTGAGGGCCCGACGACGGCGACGAACTCCCCCTGGTCGATGGTGAGATCGACATCGATCAGCGCCGCCACTTCGAGCGAGCCGGACTTGTAGACCTTGTTGACACCTTCCAGCTCGATAACCGGTAGGTAGGCGTCGCTCGCCGCAAGGGTGCTCATCCGGCGCCCCCGCCACCGCCGAAGCGACCGGTGCCGCCGCCGAAGCCGCCGCCGCCGCCAAAACCGCCGCCGCCGCCCAAGCCGCCGAGGCCGCCACGGCCGGTGCCGGTCGTCCCGTTGCCCGTCGAGGAGGACCTGGCGCTGCTCGCCACCTGGATGGTGATCTCTACCTGCTGGCCGGCCGACAGGCCGCTCAAAACCTGGGTTTCGCCGCCGGACGATTCACCGGTCGTGATCGTCTGGGTCGACTTGGCGCCGTTGGATCCGACCACCGTCACCGTGGACGTCCGGTTCTTGGTGGTGATGGCGGCGGTGGGCACGATCAGGACGTTGTCCAGCTCGTGGTAGGTGATCGCCACCTCGACGGTGTCACCGCTGAACAGATCGGTCGGCGTCCCGTCGACGGTCACGGTCACCGGGAACGAGGCGACGCCGCTCGACGAGGTGGCCACGGTCCCGACGGAGGTGACGGTGCCGGTAGTCGGCGCCGACCCTCCGAAACCACCGAAGCCGCTGCTACTTCCGCCGCTGCCGAGCCCCGAGCCGCCCGTGCTTGTGGCGCCGGTACCGGTGCCCGTGCCCGTGCCCGTCCGGCCCGTGCCCGTGAAGCCAAAACGCCCTCCGCCGCCCAGCCCCGTAGCCGTGGTGCCACCGGAAGAAGAGGACGAGATGGTCGCCGACTGGCCCGTTTTGATCAGGCTGATCTGGGTGTCGTCGACGCTCAGATTGACGACGAAGTTTGCGCTGATGACTTCGACTTCGGGGTTCGACGAGGAGTTCGAGGAGTTCGAGGAACCGGATGACGGCGCCTGGGATATCCCCGAGTTGGTCCCCGTGCCCTGCAAGTTGGTCCCACCTCCGCCGCTGCTGCCCAACTGCTCGCCCACCGTCAGGTTGACCACCGACACGGTGCCTGCGATCGGCGAGGTCAGCGAAGCGTCGGCCAGGTTCGCCTGGGCCGTGGCCAGGTTGGCGTTGGCGGCTGCCAGGTTGGCCTGGTCGGCGGTCGTCTGGGCCGACGAGGCGCCGGACGACTCGTCGGAGTCAACCTTGGACTGGTCCTGGGCGACGGTTGCATTGGCCTGGGCCACGGCGCTCTGGAGGCTGGCGGAGTTGATGGTGGCGAGCACCTGGCCCGCAGTGACGGTCTGTCCCGCCTGGACGTTGACCGCGGTCACCTGGCCAGCAACGGCGAAGTTGAGCGGGTCGGTGTTGGCGGGCTCGAGGGTGCCGGACACCGAGACCGTCTGGCGAATGTTGCCGGTCGATGCGGTGATGTTCCGCGACACCGTGGTGACGGCCGCCGAAGCCTGGTGGTGCGTCGACCGGTAGCCCAACCAGGCGACCACGGCGATCACCACAACCAGCGGGGCGACCAGCAGCGGGCGTCGAAGCGCCCGCTTCAGGCCCCCGAGAGATCGATTGAACACCTATCGCCTCCTCACGAGACACGTTGAAGCGAGCAATGGGCACGGCGGCGAGAAGCCAGCCATCAGAAACTCTCCTGGAAGACTTGCCGGCGGATCACGACGCTGGCGGAGTGTCATCCTCGGGCCGGCACATGAGAGCATCCTGAGGGCTGTCTGGGACTTCGCTCAGAATTGAACGGCACCAGGAAAAGGCGCGGCCCATCCCGAGGGCGGCGCTCAGAGCGGTTGCCCTACCGCTGGTCGGGACGACAGCTGGCAGGGAGCGAGGTGCCGAGATGCTGAGCTTCGGGGTTCTTCGAGGGCCCGATCATCGGAGGCGCTGAGGGTTCCGCATCGGCGGAAATCGCATGAGTTAGACGCGGGGGTATTCCTTGTCGGTGACGTGGTCGCCCCAACTCGATTCGGGGCCGGTGTCGGGCGCTTCCCACATCGAGAGGTGGGTCATGAAATGGTCGGAGGCGGCACCGTGCCAGTGCCACTCGCCCGCCGGGGTGGTCACGACCTGGCCTGGGCGGATGGCGACGGGCTTCTCACCTCGGGACTGGACGTACCCGGCGCCTTCGAGGATGTAGAGGGTCTGGCCGGCGGCGTGGGCGTGCCATGCGGTACGTGCCCCGGGGGTGAAGTGGACGGCGTTCACCCGCATCCGCGACGGCGCGTCGGCGGGGTGGATGACGTCGATGAAGACATCACCGGTGAACATCGTCGCCGGGCCTTTGGCGGTGGGCGGGTTGGTTTGGACGTGCATGGCTCCTCCTTGGGAATCAGTGCTGGTCGGCGGCCGTCTCGGCCGGGGTGGCGGACCAACTGGCGAGCAGGTTGAGGGCCGCCTCTGACGGGGAGCCGGGCTCGGCGGTGTACGCCAGGATCCGCTGGCCGGAGTCGCCGGGCAACTCCAGCGCCTCGTAGGCCAGGACCAGGTCGCCGACGACCGGATGGTGGAGGGCCTTCTCGCCAGTGCGGTGGAACTTCACGTTGTGCGCCGCCCACCGCACCCGAAACTCCTCGCTGCGTGTCGACAGCTCCCCGATCAGGTCGCAGAGCCGCCGGTCGTAGGGGTCGCGCCCAGCAGCGGCCCGGAGGACGGCCACGGCGTCGCTGGCCACGCCCTCCCACCGGGGGAAGAAGGCCGCGGCCTGGTGGTTCAGGAAGATGAAGCGGGCCATGTTGGGGGTGGCGCCGAGGTCGGCGAACACCGGCGAATACAGGGCGTAGCCGAGCCGGTTGGCCGAGAGAATGTCAAGGCGGCCGTTGCGCACGTAGGCGGGCACGGCGGCCATGGCGTCCACGATGCGCTGCACGGTGGGGCGGACGCGTTCCTGGGCTGGGCGGCGGCGAGGGGGATGGCTGGCGTTGGCCGTGCGCACAATGTTGAGGAGGTGGGCCCGCTCGGCCTCGTCGAGCTGCAAGGCTCGGGCGACGCCCTCGAGCACGTCCTCGGAGGCACCACGGGCGTTGCCCCGTTCCAGCTGGGTGTAGTACTCGACGCTGATGCCGGCCAGCATGGCGACCTCTTCCCGGCGCAACCCGGACACCCGCCGGCGGGTGCCGTAGGCCGGCAGGCCGGCCGCCTCGGGGGTGATCTTCGCCCGACGCGACACCAGGAATTCCCGAATGTCTTCCCTGGTGTCCACGTCAGCGAGGCTACGAGCCGGCGGCGGCGTCTGGGGGAGGCTGGCGGTACCCCCTATCGACGCCGACTCCCTGGCTGGGGCCGGTCGTGGCTTCATAGATGTGTTGTCGTACGAGGATTGAAAAGGAACTGGTCCGCGACCGGTTCCCGCCAGGAGGAGCCATGCGCGCTGCGATTTTCAAGGGACCCGGATCTGTCGAGGTGGGAGAGCGGCCCGACCCCGTCATTCAGGAGCCAACCGATGCCGTGGTACGGGTCGTGGTGGGCTGCGTCTGCGGCTCCGACCTGTGGTACTGGCGGGGCGCGTCGGAACACGCGGTCGGCTCGATCGGCCACGAGTTTGTCGGCGTGGTCGAGGAGACCGGGGCTGACGTGCGGGTAGTGACCCGGGGCGACCTCGTGATCGCGCCATTCATCTACAGCGACGGGACCTGCGCCCACTGTCTCCACGGGTCGACCATCGCGTGCCTGAACGGGGGGATCTTCGGCGACGGCACGATCGACGGCGGGCAGGGGGAGGCGGTGCGGGTGCCGTTGGCGGGCACGACGCTGGTGCCGGTTCCCGGCTTCCGGTCGGGTTCGGGGGCCGGGTTGGGCGGCGCGGCAGGGCTGAGCCTTTCCGAGGAGTTGCTGCGATCGCTGCTCACGCTGTCCGATGTCATGTCGACGGGCCATCACGCCGCCGTGAGTGGCGGCGTCGGCAAGGGCGACGTGGTGGCCGTGGTCGGCGACGGGGCGGTGGGGCTGTCGGCGGTCCTGGCATCGGCCCGGCTCGGCGCGGAGCGGATCATCGCTTTGAGCCGCAATCCGGCCCGCCAGAAGGTGGCGCTGGCCTTCGGCGCGACCGACCTCGTGGCTGAGCGAGGTGACGACGCCACCGAAGCCGTGCTGGCGCTGACCCGAGGCGTCGGGGTCGACGCCGCTCTGGAGTGTGTTGGTACCGCTGATTCGCTGGCGACCGCGTTCGGGATCGCCCGGCCGGGGTCGACGGTGGGCATCGTGGGCGTGCCCCACGGAGAGGTGCCCTTTGAGGCGCCGTTCTTCCGCAACGTGGGCTGGCGGGGCGGCCCAGCGCCGGCCCGGCTCTACATCCCGGAGTTGCTCGACGATGTGCTCGAGGGAGTGATCAACCCCGGTCTGGTCTTCGACTATGAGACCGACCTGGAGCACGTGGCCGACGCCTATGCCGCAATGGATGAGCGGCGGGCAATCAAATCACTCGTCCGGGTGGGCTCGTGATAGCTGGTCTCTGCTCTGGGACGTCTGGCGGTCCGGGAGGTTTGGACATCTCGAATGACCCCACTACGGACGCCGACAGCGGCTAGCGGACCGGGATCGGAAGGTCGCCGCCGACGAACCACACTTGGCGTAACCCCTGGCGCGCGTCTGGTGTCAATTTTTGGCTCTGGGCACCGCTGACTGCGGATTTCCGTCGAAAGTGGCACCAAGAGCCACAGATTGACCCAAAAGGCGGCCCGGTTGACACAAGAGTCGGCCCGGTTGACACAAGAGTCGGTTCGGTGGACACAGAGTCGGCCCGGGCGCAGGGATGTCGGCGGATCAGCCTGGAAACCGGCGCCACCGAGGCGTTCCTCCCGGCCCGGGTGTTGTACGCCAAGACCGGGTTCCTGCCGTGTGAACCGTTCGGGAGCTACCAGCCGAGCGCCTACAACACGTTCATGACAATGAGCATGGAGCGGGCGCCCTGACCGTCCTCTTTCCGCTGATCGAGCCGTACCGCAGCGGCATGCTCAATGTCGGCGACGGCCAGCTGCTGTTCTTTGAGGAGTGCGGCAACCCGGAGGGGACGCCGGCGCTGGTGCTCCACGGCGGCCCTGGGTCGGGATGCACACCGGGTCAGCGCCGGCTGTTCGATCCGCAGGCCTACCGGATCATCCTCTTTGACCAGCGGGGCTCCGGTCGCAGCCAACCTCGGGTGGATGCCGCCAGCGATCTGAGCGACAACACGACCACCCACCTGCTAACCGACCTCGAGCGGCTTCGCGAGGCGCTCGGCGTCGAACGCTGGGTGGTCTTCGGAGCCTCATGGGGTGCCACCCTCGGCATCGCCTACGCCGAGCGACACCCCGATCGGGTCCTGGGGATGGTCCTGTCGCCCGTGACCCTGAGTCGTCCCGGGGATATTCGGTGGTTGTATCACCAGACGGGGCGTTTCTACCCCGACGCGTGGCGGCGTTTTCGTGACGGGGTTCCTGAAGGCGCACGGGATGGCGATCTGGTGGACACCTATTTCCGGTTGCTGCACGAGCAGCCCGATATCCGCATTCGGGAGCGGGCGGCCGAGGATTGGTGCGCGTGGGAGGACGCGGCCTCGCCCCTGCCAGACGGTTCGCCCAACCCGCGATATAAGGATCCCGCGTTCCGGTTGACCTTTGCCCGCATTGTCACGCACTATTTCCACCATGGCGCGTGGCTGGCGAACAATCAATTGCTCGCGGGCGCCGGCCAACTGGCGGGCATTCCGGGATTCCTGGTCCACGGTCGCTTCGACGTCGGCGCTCCCTTGGACACCGCATGGGAGCTGGCCCGAGCCTGGCCGGCGTCGGAGCTCGTCGTCGTCGAGACCGGGCACATGGGCGGCGACCCCATGGTCGAAGCCATCGTCGATGCCACCAACCGTCTAGGGACGGTGCTGGGGCCTTAGGTGACTGGCCAGCGGGGACGGTGGGCGGGGGTGATGGTGCCCACCACCCGAGCGGCGGTCTCGCTCGCCTCGCGAAGAATCGCCTCCGGCGACACCCGAAGGGGCTTCCCCTCGCGCACCAAAAGCTCGCCGTCCACCAGCACCGTGTCGACGTGACTGGCATTGGCGGCGTACACCAGCGACGACACCACGTCGTTGGCGGGCGCGCTGCCGGCTCGGTGGAGATCGACGAGCACCAGGTCGGCCCTTTTTCCCACCTCTAAGGAACCGAGGTCGTGACTGCGCCCGATGGCCCGGGCGCCGCCGAGCGTCGCCAGTTCCAGCGCCTGCTCGGCGGTGAGCGCTCCCGTCCGGCGCCGCGTCACGTTCTGGACCAGGCAGCCGGATTTCATCTCCTGGAGCATGTCGTGGCTGTTGTTGTTGGCGCCGCCGTCGGTGCCGAGCGACACGTTGACACCCGCCGCTAGCAGTTCGGGGACCGGGGTCACCCCGGTGGCCATCTTCATGGTGGCGGTGGGGCTGTACGCGACCGAGGTGCCGGTGGCGGCCACGATCGAAATCTCGGCGGGTGACAGCCAACAGCCGTTGATGAGCAGCACGTTGGGGCCGAGGGTGCCATGGCGCTCGGCCCACTCGGCGGGCCGCTGGCCAAAGGTCGCCTCGTAGTACTCGGCGTCTTCGATCTCCGAGCAGAAGTGGTACGTGATGCCGGTGCCCAGGTGGCGGGCGGCGTCGGCCACGGCCCGGTAGAACGGCGGGTCGCAGCGGTCGCCGGCCACCCTCGGGACCATGAGGCCGAACCACATCTGGATGAGTCCGCCGCTGGATCCATTCCAGCGGCGAATGGCGGCGATGGCTGCCTCCAGGGATTTGTTGGCCGCCGGCCCGGTGTCGGGCGTCGGGTCGGGGTCGGGCGGCTCGACCCAGCGGGCCAGCACTGCCCGCACCCCCGCTTCCGCGATTACCCCGGTGAGCGCCTTGAGGTCGTCAGTCGGGTCGACATTGGGACTGAGGAAGGTGGTGGTCCCTCCGAGCACCATCTCCAGCAGGCTCAGCCGGTAGGCCGCCAGAAGGGCGCCCAGGGGCCGCCGGGCCAGCCACGGGTCGATCCATTGGCGCAGAAACGGAATCCATCCCAGGTCGTCGGTCGTCCCCCGCAGAAGGGATTGGTCGGCGTGGCTGTGGGTGTCGATCAGCCCTGGAATAGCGACCATCCCATGGCCGTCCAGGCGAGAGGCGTCGGGGTAGCGGCCCGCTAGCTCTGCGGCCTTGGCCACGGCCGCGATCCGAGTTCCCTCGATCGCGATCCCGGCGTCGCCGATCACCCGCCGTTCAGCGTCCAATGTCACGGCCGTCACTGGGGCCACCAGGAGCACGGGGCAAGTGTCGCATCCGCAGCCCGCGCCGCGTGTGGGTCACGGGCGCCACCGCCGCCGCTCGCAGCCCCGGGCTCGCCCTCAGGAACCCGCAGCCGCCGGGTCGCTCGGATGCGGGGCTCAGCGGCACCACCTCGGTAAGGAGCCAATCGTGCATCGGCAATGAGTCCAAGATGGCCTCCATCTCGGACCGGTCGGCGGACTGCCACAGCCCCAGTGCCCGCCCCCGCCCGTTGCCGTCGTCTGGAAGGGTCCACAGCCGAAACAAGTGGTTCTGCTCGCCCAACTCGTGGGTGCGCCTACGTTCCGCCGCCTTCAACCGATCCACCTCGTCCTCGGGCGTACCGCCGGGAATCACCAAGGTGAAGTAGCTGAAGAACTCCGTGCCCTTCCGAGTCGCCGCGTCCTGCGCCCGCCCTGGGTCGTTGCCGTGCGGTCTAAGGGGCGCCACCTCGTCGGTCCGCCACACCCGAAGCGGCATCGACGCCAGCACCTCCTCCAGCTGCACGGCGTCGTCGGCCGCGAACAGGCCGAGGGTCCGCCACTCACCCGGTTTGAGTGGCGGCCGCCACAGGCGCAGCTCGTGTCCCTCGCGGGCCAGTTCTCGAGACCGGGCCGCTTCCCGGGCGCGGACCTCGTCGACCGCCTCGGGGGGTGTTCCCGGCGGCACGTGGGTCGTCATCGTCACGAGGAAGTCCATGGTCCCCGGCCTCCTTTTTCCGCCATCCTGGTCGAGGGCGAGACAGTTGGCGACCTCGCGACGGAAGCCACCCAGCCGCCTTGCTGGCGCCGCCCCTAGGACTGTCTGGCGGTGACCATGACCGCTCGGCCGCCGTCAATGTGAGGGATGCCCACGCCGCTGTGTCACCCACGGCTCCTCGGTCACCTTCACGTCGATGGCAACGAGCGGTTCCTGATCGGCGATCACATTGACCTCGGCGATGCGGCCATCGCGAACCGTGAAGTGGATGGCGACACGGAGCTGGCCGCCGGGAATCCACACCGCTCCGGGCTGTCCGTCGAGCAGCGCCATCTGGGCGCCGGCGGCCCGCTTTGTGAAGGCGAAGACGTCGGCCGGTCCGTGGACCTCGGCCGAGGCGCCCAGTTTCACCGCGGCCGCGTCGGCCCGCATGACCACGTCGGGATCGAGCACTGCCAGCAGGCGGTTGAAATCCCCTTGCCGCGACGCGGCAAAGAACGCCTCGACGAGCGACGCTTGCTGCACCCGATCGGCGTCCGGCCCTGCTTCCTGGCTTCGGACCCGGCGGCGGGCCCGGCTGGCCAGCTGGCGGGCGGCGGCCGCGTTTCGGCCCACGATGGGACCGATGTCTTCGAAGGGCACGGCGAACATGTCGTGAAGCACGAGTGCCACTCGTTCCGCCGGCGTCAGGGCGTCGAGCACGATGAGCAGCGCGAAACCGATGGAATCGGCGAGCAGCGCCTCGGCCTCGGGGTCGGCTCCGAAGCCCGTGCCAGACCATGGGTCGGCGCCCAGGCCCGAAGAGCCATCCGCCAGGTGGTCGTCGGCCGGCACCTCGGGGTGCGCCCGCCGGGACTGCAGCTGCGTCAGGCAAACCCTCGACACCACCGTGGTCAGCCAGCCACCGAGGTTTTCAACGTCGCTCGTGTCGGAACGGCTGTAGCGGATCCACGCCTCTTGGACGGCGTCGTCGGCCTCGCTCGGCGATCCGAGCATGCGGTAGGCGACCGCCTTCAACCGACCCCGATGCTCCTCGAACCGCTCCGCCAACCTGGTGTCTTGGTTCATCGTCACATTCTCCCGTCGTCGCCGGTCTTAGGGGTGAGACCGGCGGGACCCGGCCAGTGTGACCGGATGAGTCCCAGCCCGAGGAGGAACATCGCCATGCAACCCGACACTGTCGCGCCTGATGCCGAGAACGCCGAGTTGGAACCCACCGCCGGGCTGTCCTGCTCGCTGGCGCCCGTAGCCGCCCGTGGGACCACCGCCGTGGGTGGCTACTCGGCACCATCCTGCGGGTGCCTGCCGCCGCTGCCGGCTGCGTCCCAGCCCGCATAGCCGTGGCTCGGGCGCCCGCCGCCGGGCGGTCCGCCTCCCCGGACGCCACGCCTAGCGTGGGTATCGATGCCATCTGACATTTCCTGGCCGACGCTTCCCGTGGCGGAATGGGCCGACACCCGTGACACCCTGCAGCTGCTCACCCAGATTGTCGGCAAGATCCGCCTTACCCACTCGCCGTTGCTCAACCACTGGTGGAACGTCCCGCTCTATGTCACCGCCACCGGCCTGACGACGTCACTGATGTGGACCAAGGACGGTCGGGGGTTCCAGATCGACTTCGATTTCGTGCACCACCACCTGGTGATCCAGACCACGGGCGCCCGGCGCACCGTGGCCCTGGCGCCACGGCCAGTGGCGAGCTTCTACCGCGAGATCACCTCCAAGCTGGACGAACTGGGTATCGACCCTGAGGTGTGGACCATGCCGGTCGAGATCCCTGGAGCGACGCCCTTCGACCGCGACGAGGTTCACGCCGCCTACGACCGGGAGTACGTCGAGCGGTTCTGGCACCTGCTGATCCGCACATCGCAGGTGATGAACGAGTTTCGGGCCCGCTGGGTCGGCAAGGCCAGCCCGGTGCACCTGTTCTGGGGTGCCTTGGATTTGGCGACCACGCGGTTCTCGGGCCGGACGGCACCACCGCACGCCGGTGGGGCACCGCACTGCGCTCCCCACATCATGCTCGAGGCCTATTCGCACGAAGTCAGCAGCGCCGGCTACTGGCCTGGCGGCGGCGGCGAGGGGGCATTCTACTCCTATTCCTATCCCGAGCCTCCCGGCTATCGCGATGCCCCGGTCAGGCCGGCCGAAGCGGCATACAACGCCGACCTGGGGGAGTTCGTCCTCCCGTACGAGGTGGTGCGCACGGCCGCCGACCCGCAGACCGTGCTGCTCGACTTCCTGCAAACGACCTATGAGGCGGCCGCCGATCGGGGCGGGTGGGATCGCCAAATGTTGGAGCGGGCGCTACCGACATGGACGAGCGACACCATCGCGGCCCACGGGCCATTGGTCGACACGCTGCCCCGCTAAGCCCCGACCGACGGCCGACCGGTTGAGAGCCTCGCCCCACCGCTGACTTCGGCCAATACGGGGCGAGCCCATAGGTTTGGATGGTGACCTACGACCGAGAGCTCGCTGAGCGCCTTCGGGCGATCTTCGAGGGCGAGGCCGACGCGTCGGAGAAGAAGATGTTCGGCGGCGTGGCCTTTCTGGTCGACGGCGCCATGGCGAT
>JBOGGN010000136.1:0-10297 GCA_050744165.1 Acidimicrobiales bacterium
ATCGGCCTGGCCGAGGGGGCGCTGATGTACGCCACCGAGTACGCCGAGGCGCGGGCCGCCTTCGGCCAGACGGTGGCCGACTTTCAGGGCATCCAGTGGGAGATCGCGAAGCTGGCGACCGACATCGAGGCCGCCCGGCTGCTCACCTACCGAGCCGCGGCATACGTGGATCAGGGTCGGTACACCAAGCAGTGGGCCCCCTACCTGTCGATGGCGAAATTCGCCGCCACCGAGCTGGCGGTTCGAGCCTCGGGGCTGGCAGTGCAGCTGCTCGGGGCGGCGGGCTACATGAAGGACCACCCCACCGAGCTGTGGTACCGAGACGCCAAGCAGCTGACGATCGTCGAGGGGACCAGCCAGGTGCAGCTGGGGCTGATCGCCCGTGGCGTCTTGGACCGGGACCTTTGGTGGGACTGACGCCGTGGGACTGACGCCGTGGGACTGAACGGGAGGGGGCGCCGGTGGGCGTGACATTGGAGCAGCTGGGTGGCTGGCCGTACATCCTCGGCCGGCTGTCACAGGGCGGCCATTTGACCGAGGCCGAGGCGGCGGCGGCCATGGCCGACGTCTTCGAGGGCAACGCCACCCCCTCGCAGCTGGGGGCATTCATCTTCGGGCTTCGGTGCAAGGGCGAGACCGTGGAGGAGATGACCGGCTTCGTCGACGCCATGGTGTCGGCGGCCGAGCTGGTGCCCCTGCCCGCCGAGGTGGCGGCCCGGGTGGTCGACACGTGCGGCACCGGGGGCGACCGCAGCGGGACCATCAACGTGTCCACCATCACCGCCTTCGTGGTCGCCGGCGCCGGTGTCCCGGTCTGCAAGCACGGCAATCGGGCCGCCTCGTCCAAGGCCGGCTCCGCCGATCTGCTGGAGGCGCTCGGGGTGGCGATCAGCCTTGGCCCGGCGCAGGTCGCGACTTGCATCGAGGAGGCGGGGATCGGGTTCTGCTTCGCGCCGCGCTTCCATCCATCCATGCGCCACGCGGGACCTACCCGCAAGGAGCTCGGCGTGCCGACCGTGTTCAACTTCCTCGGCCCGTTGGCCAACCCGGCCCGCACCCGCCGCCAGGTGGTGGGCGTCTCCGACCCCGGCATGGCTGACAAGATGCTTGGGGTGCTGGTGGCCAATGGAGCTACCCACACGATGGTCGTCTACGGCCACGACGGGCTGGACGAGCTGACTACGACCGACTGCTCGACGGTCACCGCGTCGTGGCTGGACGAGGCGGGGGAGCGCCACCAGCAGCGTTTCCAGGTCGACCCGAAGGAGTACGGCCTGGCCCGGGTCGACAAGGCGTCGCTCCTCGGTGGTGACGCCGTCACCAACGCTGACCTGGCGCGACGAGTCCTGGGTGGGGAAAAGGGCGCCCGCCGCGACATTGTCCTCCTCAACGCTGCCGCGGCGCTGGTCGTGGCGGGGGAGGCGGCCGATCTTGGGGCGGGCGTGGTCATGGCCGCTTCCGTCATCGACTCGGGGAGCGCCGCGGAGCGGCTGGACCGGCTGGTGGCGGTGTCCCAGCGGGTGTGACCGGCGATGACCCCGCCGGTCGAGCGGGCGCCTAGCGGGGGTGGGGGACCAGCGCCGGCGGGGTGGTGGCGATCGTGGGCAGATCGCGCAGAGCCGCCTCGACGGCGTCAAGGCGCTGGTGCAGGTCCGGCGGCGGCACCTGCAGGGCGGCGGCCTGGTCCACAGAGCGGCGCCAGTCGTAACCCAGGTGGTGGAGCCGGGCGGCCGACGTCTCAATCTCACGGACCTCCCCGGCCAGCTGCGTCAGGCGCGGGCTGCGGCCGGCGGGATGTATCCCGTCGGCGGCCACCAGCCAGTCGTCGACGACAACCGCCCGGGCAACCAGTTCCTCGGCGACCTGCCGTAGGGGGACGGCGCCCGGTGCCAGGGAGACAACGACGACGTTGCTGGCGTCCACCGCCCGGCGCAGCCGCCGATGCAGCCGGGCCGGCGCCCGCGGCGATATCAACCAGGACAGCGGCGCTCCCGACGGGCGCTTGCGGGAAACCCGGTTGGCTCGGGTGAGGGCCCGCATGGTGAGGGCAACGACCACGCCGAAGCTGAGGAGGACGACCAATGCCAGCACCGCGACTGCTTTTAGGAGGTCAACCACCCCATCAATGTTACGCCCCGATGTCCCACATGGCTTCGAGGTCGTGGCGGCTGAAGGCCTGGAAGGCGACCAGGGTCCGGGTGTCCACGATGCCCGACAGCGCCGAAATCCGGCGGGTCACCACGTCGGCCAGATCGTCGTGGTGGCGCACTCGGATGACCGCCACCAGGTCCGCTTCTCCCGCGGTGGAATAGACCTCGGCGATCCCATCGAGATCGGCGAGCTCTCCAGCCAAGTCGGCGACGCGTCCCGGCTCGGCGTGGATCAGCACGAAGGCGTGGACCATGTGGGGCCAACCCTAGACCTCGGTCGGTCGAGGGGGAGCCGGGGTACCGTGACTGGGATGGCCCCGGCCCGGTACCGCTGCGCGGCGTGCGGCAACGTGACCCGGTTCGATGTGACGACGACCCGCAAGACCCGGGCCTACCACCACTTCACAGTCGGCGGCGAGCTGTGCGTCGAAGACGAGGTGCTGCTGGCCGAGGAGGTCGGGGAGATCTCGTGTCGATGGTGCGGCCACGGCCGTGCTGTCGAGGCAGTACCCGACACGGCGCCGGCCGATCCTCGCGAAATTTGACCGATAAGTCCTGAACCCAGTTTGACGGTCACACCCACGTCTCATGATGGGGTCATGACTCTCGTAATCGACTGCGACCAATGCGCAATGCAGCACAGCGACCAATGCCAGGACTGCGTTGTTAGCTTCCTCTGCGATGAGCCGCGTCCGGCGGTGATCATCGACGTAGCAGAGGAGCGGGCCGTGAGAATGCTCTGCCGGGCGGGCCTGGTACCGGCTCTGCGCCACCACCCACAGGCCAGCTGTGCTTAAATAATTGCAGGTCAGACGTACTGCAGGGTGCGCCAAATGGAGAAGTCCAAGTGGTAGCGTCTTTTTGGACGGGTCCGACCGCCGGACCCCAGCCCCGGGGGCGAAGTGCAACAACTTCATCTTGTCGGATTCACAACCGATCACAAGGGGCTTATTCTCGGAACGCGGCGCGGGTCGGAAGAGGGCGGCTACGTCATCAACCTGGACCGTGGTTTGGTCGACCACATCGAGGAGTTGCTCCGCCTTCAGGCAGGCGATACACCGCCCGGAGACGCCGTCGCCCGCGCCGTCGCCAACGGCACCCAACCGCTGCTGGTGCGACCCCGATCTGAGAGTCGCCTCACCCCTCGGGAGGTGCAAGCGATGCTGCGAACCGGCCGCAGCGTCGCCGAAGTGGCCGAGGCCGCAGAGATGTCGGAGGACTGGGTCGGTAAGTACGCGCCGCCCGTTCTGGCCGAGCAAGCCCGTGTCATCGAGCGGGCGACCGCACTGACCTACACCAAGCCCCGCACGGGTCCGTCCCTGTTGCCGCTCGGCGAATCGGTCGTGTGGAACCTGGCGGAGCGGGGGATCATCCTCGCCGGCTTCACCAACGACGAGGCCTGGTCGGCCTTCCAGCGTCCCGACGCCACCTGGGTGGTCCGGGTTTCCTACCTGTCTGAGCGGCGCCGCCAGCACGCCGATTGGACCGTCGACATGGCGCAATCTGTCGTCAAGGCGGTCAACCGGTTGGCCAACGAACTGGCTTACGTCGAGACCGGGCGCCGCCGTCCCGCGGCGCTGCCACCACCGACCACCTTGCCAGCCGCCGCCCAGCGGGCAGCGGCTGCACCTCCGAAGCCGACGCCCACGGTGTCTCGCCCTTCCGGGCGACTTTCGATGTTGTTCGGGACGACGTCGCCAGCCGCCAACCCGCCGGCCGCCCCGGCCGCCCCGTCCCCGCCGGCCCCGCCGAGCCCGACGAGCCCGCCGAGCCCGCCGGTCGGGCGAGAGGCGAAGTCTCGTCGTTCCCCGGCTCCGGATTCCAAATCCGAGGCCGCGCCAGTGCCTCCGACGTCACCGCCTCCGGTCTCGAGGACGACTCCGACGTCGTCGCGAACTGGAGGCGCGACGACCAGAGCAGATCGGCCGTCGAAGGGCGATGTCGCTTCGGTGCCCGCGCCACAGGTCTATCCGAGGACACCACCCAGGCGCGGCGCCGAGACCACGTCGGCCGCCGAACCCCAAGGGCCGCCGCCGCCACCACCCGAAGCTCCGCCCCTGGAGTCGTCGGCACCCTCCGCGTCGGCACCCCCGCCGGCGAACGATAAAGCCCCGGATGCGCCCTGGCGCGACCGATCTCTGCGCCCGTCGTCGTTGCGGCGCCAGGAGAGGAAGCAGGACAAGAAAATCGTTCTGCCACCGTTGCCCCCGTCTGGCGCGACGACCCCTCCCCGACGCCGTGAACGCCGGCCGCTGGAGACCCCGCCTGCGGGACCGCTTGGCGGCAGCGTGCCACCGGCAGCGGCCCCCATGGACATGCCACCTGCACCCTCGCCACTTGTGCGCAACGGCTCTGCAGAGGCCACGATGGGCCGGGCCGTGGTGTCGGCCGATCGGGCCGGGTCGGCGCCGATGCCAGGCCCAAGTTCTGAATCGGCCCCGCCGGCACGACCTCGGCGGGTGCGGTCCCCGGAAGCAAAAGGCGAGCCGCCGGATCCTCCGCGGGCCGCATCTGGCGTCACGGGTGCCGCCGGCAACGAAGGCGTGCCAGACGGAGCCGAAGCCAGGTCCCCTGATTTGACCGCTGATGTACCGGGTGGGCTTCCGGCCCCCACGGAGCGGCCCCGACGCGAGCGGCCCTTGCGTACCAACCGGCCCTTGCGTGGCGAGACCGGCCAACTGGCTGACGAGCCGGCAGTGTCCGATCGGCCGCCGCGTGGCGATGGCACACCGGTCGCGGATCGGCCGCTCCGTCGAGAGCGCCCACTGCGCAGCCGGCTGATGGCGGTCGACGCGGAAGCCGACGATGAGTTGCGATCCAGTCGGGAACTACCGCTTCGCGAGCAGAGTGCCCCTGAAGAGCCCGTTCACGCCGAGGACGATCCGGCAGTGCCGGACCGGCCGAGGCGCCATGCCCAGCCGTTGCGCGCCGAGCGGATGCCGCTGGCCGACGGTCGCCCGGGCGAAGAGCCTCCGGGATCGCGGGAGCGGCCTCCAGTAGAGGATTCAGGCGATGACGATCGCCCGCGGCGGCGGGCTGCGCCGTTGCGGGTCGACCGGCTGGCGGAGCCCGACCGCCGAGGCGGAGATGATTCTCCAGTCGGGGAGTATCGCCTTGTACGCCAGGACCGGTCGCATGCGGCAGGTCGCCGGGTTCGTCAAGACCCGCCCCTTGGGGAGGACCGCCCGTTGGACCGTCAACTTCCGCTGGACCGTCAACTTCCGCTGGACCGTCAACGTCCGCTGCGAGTGGACCGGCCGGGGGCGGGCGAGCGTCCGCTGCGGGTCGACCCCGAGGGCGGGGCTGCAGCCGACCGGCCACTCCGCACTGACCGGCCACTGCGCTCTGACCGGCCAGTCGGCGCTGATCGGGAGGCGCCGGATCGGCCGTTGCGAGTCGACCGAGCGGTGACGCCAGAGCGCCCGCTGCGAGTGGAACGCGCGACGCCGGGGGAGCGGGCCCCGGTGCGTGAGCGGCCGCTCCGCGCGGACCGGGCAGAGGGTCGCGGACGCCCGCTCGAGGACGACCGTCCGTCGCCTGGTGAGCGTCCGTCGCCTGGTGAGCGACCGTCGTTGGGTGAGCGGCCGTTGCGCCGTGATCGGCCTCCGCTTGGAGAGCGCCCGGTGCGTGAAGATCGGATGGCGGACGACCCTGCGGTGGACGACCGCCGCCAGCGGCGGGAGCCGCTACGCGCTGATCGGCCTCCGCTTGGAGAGCGTCCCGTTCGGGGGGAGCGCCCTCCCTTGGGCGACCGCCCCCTGCGGGGCGAGCGGCGGCCGCTCGGAGACCGTCAACTGGGCGAGCGGCCGCCGATCGGAGAGAGACCGCTTCGCCGAGACCGGGCGCCGATGGAAGACGCTCCTGAGTGGGATGATCGACCGAGGCGACGGGGTCAGCCGCTGCGGGCTTCGGGGCCGCCGATCGACGAAGGTCCGCTGCGCCGGGACGAGCCGGATCCCGAAGGGGAGGCCGCAATCTACGCCACGCTGTCGATGGACAACGACCCTGTCGCCGACGACCCAGGCAACCGTCCGGGCAGGTTGAAGCTGCGCCGCCGGGCGCAGGACTCGCGATAGACGCGTTGCCGATGGGCCTAGACCGCGCCCTGGCGGAGGAGGTCTGCTCGGTTGGGCTGCAACGGGGCCTCGACGCCATTGGCATCGCCCCCGCCGGGGTGTTTGATCGGACCCGCCGGGACCTCCATCAAAGGAAGGCCGAGGGCCTGCACGGAGGCATGGCATTCACGTACCGCAACCCGGATCGGTCGACCGATCCGTCACGCGCCGTTGCCGGGGCCCGGGCGCTCATCGTCGGAGCCCGCCGCTACCCGGCGGACCCCGTCGCGCCGGCCGGCGCCAACCCGGCCGAGCCGACGGCGCGCGTCGCCCGATACGCCACCGAGGACCACTACCGCCCGCTGCGAGCAGCGCTGTCCGAAGTGGCCGAGCGGCTCCGCCACCATGGGTGGCGGGCGCTGGTGGTCGCCGACGACAACGCCCTCGTCGATCGCGAGGCAGCCCGGCGCGCCGGACTCGGGTGGTACGGCAAGAACACCAACGTGCTTCTGCCCGGGCGCGGCTCGTGGTTCGTGCTCGGCAGTGTCGTCACTGACGCCCCACTCCCGGCGGCCGAACAACCCGTCGCCGATGGCTGTGGTGCCTGCCGGCGGTGCCTCGCGGGCTGCCCCACTGGGGCCCTCGTTGCTCCCGGTGTGCTCGATGCCCGGCGATGCCTGGCCTGGCTCCTACAAGCTCCGGGCTGGTTTCCCTCCGAATTGCGCTCTGCGGTGGGCGACCGCATCTACGGGTGCGACGACTGCCAGGAGGTGTGCCCCGAGAACCGGGTCGCCGCCCTCCCGGCTGGGGCCGGCGCCGGGACCATCGGAGGCGCAACAACCACCTCCCCAACAACCGCCTCCGCAACAACGGCCTCCGCAACAACGGCCTCCGCAGAAGGCGGCGACGACGGCGCCGGCGAATCGAAAGCGGCCGTTGAGGGGTTGGGGGCGACGGTTCCGGTGCTGGCAGTGCTCGGCGCGTCGGACGACGAGTTGCTGGCCCGTTTCGGGCGTTGGTACATCGCAGAACGCCAGCCGCGCTACCTGCGGCGCAACGCGTTGCTGGTGCTCGGCAACACCGCCGACGGGCGGGCTCCGGGCGTCGAGATCATGCTCGGGCGATACCTGCAGGATCCGGATCCCATGCTTCGTGGCCACGCCGTGTGGGCGGCTGCCCGGCTCGGCCGCCACGATCTTTTGGTCTCCTTCGACGGCGAGGAGGACAGCCAGGTTCGAGCCGAGTTGGAGCAAGCCGCGGCTGATCTGACTTAGCCGGTCGGTAGATGAGAGGCTGAAGGGGCTCCGGACGGCCAGCCCTGGCCACCACAGTCCCTTTCGATCCCGCCAAGGCTCCGACTCGCCGTGCCCCATCTGCTCGTCACCAACGACTTTCCGCCGAAGATCGGCGGGATCCAGTCCTATCTCTGGGAGTTGTGGCGGCGGCTTCCGGCGTCGGAGGTGACGGTGCTCACCACCGCCCACCGCAGTGGTCAGGTGTTCGACCGCGACCAACCCTTCCGCATCGTCCGCAGCCGGCTGTCGGTCCTGCTGCCCAATCGCGTCCTGGCTCGCCGGATTCGCCGCCTGGCGGCCGAGGTGGGAGCCACGGCGGTGGTTCTCGACCCGGCGCTGCCGCTCGGCGTTATCGGACCGAGGCTCGGCATGCCGTACGCCGTCGTGGTGCACGGCTCCGAGGTGAGCGTGCCGGGCCGGATGCCGATCACCCGATCAATGCTGGCGCGCACCGTCTCGCACGCGTCGCTCTTGATCGCCGCGGGCGGCTACCCCGAGCGAGAAGCCCGCCACGCCGTGGCCGACGGTGTCCCCTTTCCGCCGGTGGTGCAGATCCCGCCCGGTGTCGATGTCGCCCGGTTCCACCCGCTCGCAGCCATCGACCGGGCCGCCACCCGGGCTCGCTTGCGATTGCCGACCCAGGGTCCCCTGGTTGTCAGTGTCAGCCGCCTGGTGCCTCGCAAGGGGATGGACACACTCATCGAGGCGTCGGCCCGCCTGGCCCGTGACCACCCCGACTTGACCGTAGCCATCGCCGGTACCGGTCGGGATCAGGCTCGGTTGCGGCATCTGATCCGCCGGTTCGATGCTCCCGTCGAGTTGCTCGGCCGGGTCGGCGATGTCGACCTTCCGGCGTTGTACGGCTGCGCTGACGTCTTTGCCATGTGCTGCCGTCGCCGCTGGCGAGGCTTGGAGCAGGAAGGTTTCGGCATCGTCTTCCTCGAGGCGGCGGCGTGCGGCGTGCCGTCGGTGGCCGGCGACAGCGGCGGGGCGGCGGAAGCCGTCGAAGATGGCGAGACTGGCTTCGTGGTGCACGCACCGAGCGATCCGAAGGCAGTCGCGGCCGCGCTCGGCCGACTGCTCAGCGATAGCGGCCTGGTCTCCCAACAGGGCCAAGCAGCCCGGGCCCGGGTCGAGGCGGAGTTCGACTACGACATCCTGAGCCGTCGGCTCCTCGGGGCGCTGGGCGGTATGGCCGAGGTGTCCCGCACGTGAGCTCGGCGACCAATCGTGGCCGGTCGGGGGCCAGCAAGGGCGGCTCCTCGAAGGCCGCCAAAGGCAGTCGAACCGGGCGCTCGCAGAAGGCCATGCCGGCCGGTGCCGAGGCCGTGCGGGCCGAGCGGCTGGCCGCCCGCCAGGCCCGCCAGTTGCCTGAGTCGACCCCGGACCATCACCAGGGAACCGGCATCATCGGCTCCGCGCTGCTCGGTACCGCGCTGTTCACGGTCATCTCGCTCATCGCCATCGCGGTTCCGGCCGCCCGCATTGTGGCGGTGGTGGTCGACCTCGTGCTCCTGGTGGCGGGCAGTGGCTTGTACATCCTCGGATGGGGTGTCGCCGCCGGGCGCAGCCGTGACTGCGAGATCCGCCTTTGGAATCTGATCCTGCTCGAAGACATCGCCCCCAACCGGGTCCGGGCGTGGCTGCTCGGCGCCGTCGCAGTCGAGATCGTCGTTGCCGGCGCCACCTGCTGGATCGCCGACGCGCTGGCGTTCGGCTGGCTGGTTCCGGTGTGGGGCTTGGCGCACTGCGAATACTGGGGCGCCCGCTACGGGGCGTTTCTGTCCCGACAACCGCAGGACCCGCCCCCATCCCGCCGGCGGTAGACGCGCCGGTCGTCGTGGCCGGCACTCGGGGCGGGGTCTCACTGGCTTACTCGGGCTCGGCTGAAGGAAATAGTTGGCTGAACGGATCACCACTCGGGACCCTCAAGAGGGTGGTGACCCCCCAACTCGCCCGCAGCGAACGCGCGATCTCCTTGTCAACATGCATTAACCTCCGCGTTGTTGGTGATCGGTCGGACTGCGCTGCCGGTCGCAATCGGCGAATGAGGGGAGCGCAGGTGGAGGAGAAGGTCGTCGAGCGCACCATCGTCCGGGCGACGCCCGACGAGTTGTTCGCCATCCTCACCGACTTCGATGACTACCCGCGGTGGTCCGACGAGGTGAAGTCGGTGACGGTGCTGGCTCGCGACGAGCGCGGCCGCGGCACCAAGGTGGCCTACCGGGTCGCCGCCTTCGGGCGCAGCACCGCTTTGACCTTGGTGTACGACTACCGGGAGGCGCCGCGGCGGTTCTCCTGGGTCCAGGAATCCGGCGACATCACCGAAACCTACGACGGCTCCTACACCCTGGACTCCGAGGGCAACGGCAGTCACGAGACCGAGGTCCACTACCAGCTGAGCGTCGAGCTGAAGGTCCCGTTGCCCGGCTTCGTGAAACGGAGGGCCGAGAGCCGCCTCGGGGTCAAGATCCTGCACGAGTTGAAAGTCCGGGCAGAAGGGTGAGCGGGTGCCGCGAGGCAGGGTCCAACGCGGTGCCCTGCCGCGTGTTGCTCTTTACCGGCAAGGGCGGCGTCGGCAAGACATCGGTGGCCGCGGCTACGGCGCTGCGTTGCGCCGACTCCGGCTTGCGGACCCTGGTGCTGTCGACCGACGGCGCGCACAGCCTGAGCGACGCCCTCGAGACCTCCCTCGACGGTTCGCCCCGAGCGCTCGACGAGCAGCTCTGGGGCCAGGAACTCGACGCCGCTGAGCGCCTGGAGGACGCCTGGGGCGACATACGGGAGTACCTGCGCC
>JBOGGN010000137.1:0-2278 GCA_050744165.1 Acidimicrobiales bacterium
CCGGTGGTGGTCCAGCCGCTGAAGGTGCCTGTTTCGAATCAGCCGTTGGTGACCCCGTTCAATGCCGAGCCGGGGGCCGGGGCCGCCGCCGCGGCGCTCTGGCTGGCGGCCGCCAGGACGGCGATCAGCGCCGTCGCCATAACGATGATCCTCAGTCGCAAAGTGTTCGGGGTGGCATCGATTACCCGTCTATACCACGGGTAATCGGTGCCACCCCGGAACCCCTCCCAGTTGTCTGCCCACCCGCACCGCTTCGGCGCTCGTGCCGTACGGCGCTCGCTCCCGCGCGACCCTACGTGAACCGCCGTCGCCGGCGACGGCCGCCGGCTGCGACGGCCGCCGGAGTGCTCAGGGAGTCGCGCCGCCCGATCCTTGCTCATGGCCGCCGTGCTCCCGTAGCCAGCCGATCAGGTTTTCGCGTTGGGTCCCGAGTCCACCGGCCGCGTCGAGGGGAGTGCCCTCTGCGTAGTCGGGGATCCAGTTCGGGTCAGCGCCCCGGAGCAGCAGGTATTCCGCGGCGCGGCGCTGCCCCCCTGCGCAGGCATGCCAAAACGCCTTGGAGACCTCGTCACCAAGGGGGTCGGCGCCGAGGAGCTGCGCCAAGCGATCGAGCAGTCCCAGTGCCGCCGCCTGCCAGGGCTGCTCGACTCGGGCGCCGCGGGCGACGAGGAGGCGGGCGACCTCCCAGCAGCTGTAGCCGACCGCGTTGGCAAGGGGCGTCCCGATCGAGCCGTCGGGTGCGTTGATGTCGGCGCCGGCGTCGATGAGGGCAGCCGCCACGTGGACGTCGTCACTGCTCGCCGCCCAGTGCAACGCGCTCTCCTGGCCCGGTTCGCCCTCGTTGGGGTCGGCTCCGGCGGCCACGAGGACCTTCACCACCTCGGGACCATTCGGGAAGTAACCGGGCCAGTCGGCGACCAAATGCAGTGGCGTCCGTTTGCCGAAGGGCCCCGGGACCGGGAGGGACGCAAGATCAGCGTGGTCAGAGAGGAGTTGGCGCAACCCGTCCACGTCGCCGCCGTGGATAGCACCAGCGACGGAATCGGCGACGTCGCCCCGTTCGCTCACCGCGGCCACCTTATGCGACCTCGACCGGTCCTGGAGCGGGCGCAGGAGGCCCCAAGCAGGTCCCAACGAGGCATCAAACGAGGCCAAACGCCAGGCTCCCGAGAGACGACCGAGACGACCGAGAAGACCCCTTCGCCCGGCCCCCGCCGAGAGTACAATCCGCCCGCTATGACGGGTGCTATTTTCCTTCTGATTGTCGCGGTGCTCTTCGCTGTTTATGTCTCGGGCCTGATCGGCACCATTCGGTACCCGGCGTATGCTTACGAAGAGGTTGGGCGAAGCAAAGCGGTGACCGTCGTCATGGTCGCATTGACCGGCTTCATTGGGGCCACCTATTTCCTGCTCCGTATTCGGCCCGGGCTTAGCGTTGGTTCACAAGTGGGTCCGCCACCGCGCCGTGGTGACGTCGACACCGGTGACATCAAGGAGTGGCGCCGCACGCGCGACCCGTGGACTTGACCAATGCCCTGACGATGCCGGGCGCCGCGAGGACAGGCGGCGGCATGCAAAGCTTGATCGAAAGGCCAAAACCGTGCTGAAGATCGACGACGACGATTATGAGGATGTCCGCCTGGCGGTTGTGCTCAATGGCGGCGTCAGCCTGGCCGTGTGGATCGGCGGGATCGCACGGGAGATCAACCGGCTGAGCGCCGGCCGGGACGCCTTCTATCGGGACCTGGCCCAGCTGACCGGATCGACCGTTCGCGCCGACGTGATGGCCGGTACCAGCGCCGGTGGGATCAACGCGCCGGCTCTTGCGCTGGCCGAGATCTTCGGCCGCGACCTGTCCTCGCTAGGGGCGCTGTGGATCACGGCCGGG
This sequence comes from Acidimicrobiales bacterium, assembly GCA_050744165.1. Classification (GTDB taxonomy): domain Bacteria; phylum Actinomycetota; class Acidimicrobiia; order Acidimicrobiales; family Palsa-688; genus JBOGGN01. The sequence goes on from JBOGGN010000137.1 coordinate 1,889, forward strand.
GGCTTCGCCGATCTCCTCCGCGACCCCTTCGAGAAGGACTCGCCGTCGTTCCTGAAGGGCGACGCCTACCTGCTGCCTCAGATCCTGCACGCCTACCGGCAACTCAAGCCCGACACCGACACCCCCGAGGGCGTGGGGCGACCCGTCGACCTCACCGTGACCGGGTCCCTCTGGCACGCCGAACGGATCCCCTTCCAGGACAGCTACGGGAGCCAGCTCGTCGAGTCGGTGCACGAGGCCCTGTTCCGCTTCCGTCGGGAGGATCCCGCGTTCGGCGCCGTCGAGCCCGCCATCGAGCCGGCCGCCCCGTCCGCGGTCCGAGCGGCCCAGCCGAATGGCCCGTTCCCCGCGGCGACACCGGCCGCCCCGGGCCCCGCACTCGCCGACGAC
>JBOGGN010000138.1:0-5237 GCA_050744165.1 Acidimicrobiales bacterium
CAGCTGCTGTGGTGGCGACGCCGCCGGTAGCGGCACCCCCGCTAACGGCTTGGGCGCGAACTGCACACCCGCCCCACCGGTCTCCAGCGTCATCACCACCCCGACGGGATGGCCGAGTGACACCGACGCCAGCAGGCTCGAAATATGCGGGTCGTCCCATTTCCACTCCCGCTGGAAATCCGGCAACTGCACCTTGCCCTGACCGACCTCGCGCAACAGATCGCCGAGCATGAGGTCGGGGCTATCGAACGGCATCGGGTCCTCCTGTCCCTCGAACGGGCAACGGGACGACGTTAGGCCCCAAACCATCGGGCGCAACTCGGTCCCGGGGCCGGCGACGGGCCGCTTGGCCGGCCATCCGGCCGTCGGTTGCCCCTTGGAATCGACGACTACTGGAGCTCCCGGCACGAGGGGTGGCGCGCCCGACCGTGTCGCCCATCACCGTCCGCCCATCACCGTCGGCGATGCCATTCCGACTGCGGCCTATGTGTTGCCGTTTTCGGTGGGCCTGCGCCGGTGCGGTCTCGCCACGGCCACCCTCACAGCGGTGGATCGGCGAGCGGCACGTGCGGGCGCCAGAACGACGCTCCACTCGCGGCCATGCAGGGCCTGCAGCCGGCTTTCGCCAGTCCCGCAAACGCAATTTTCGCATCCTCAGGTCCTGACGGTGGTCGATCTTGCGTTCGACTTTCGGTCGGCGGCGCAGCAACGCCTTGGTGTCGGGCTCGGCCTGGGTGGCCGGGCCGCCTCGAGACGGTCGTCGTGGACGCGGATGATGGTGTGGCGTCCCTTGCTCGAGGTGTGCAGCGGTCTCGGAGCGGGCAGTTGGCGCACACTGCGGCGTCGAACTGGTAGGTGGTGGGCCGCCATGGCCAGCAGGGCGTCGGCTCTCGCCGAGCGAGAAGGTCTTTCGGCGGTCGCCAAGGTAATTTGTGAACAAGCTGGCGCGGGGAGCAGGTGGTATGTATATGTGGCGCGCTTGACCCGACCAAGACGTCAGAACACCGCGACAAACCCGGCTGGGGGCTCGGACGGGAGTGCTCGAGTTCGTTCCTCCGAGACGTGAGCCGTCTGGCACCGCAATGGGCGGTGGTGAGATCCTTCCGACAATGGTCGGAAGCCTATGATGCGAGGATGGTAAGCTCGGCAAGGAAAGCCTTTGATCAGAACTGCGAAGACATCGAGCGGTTGCTTGAGATACATAAGGATCTCGGCGGTTCTGGCCCTGGAAGGCGGCGAAGACTGGAGGTTCTCAACAAATCCGCCATCGTGTTGCTAACTGCACTGTGGGAGGGTTACTGTGAGGACATAGCGGCGGAGGGTGTTGCTCATTTCGTCAATTACGCGCGAAATCACAAGAAGCTACCCTTGGATCTGCAGAAGCGCTTAGCGAAAGAGTTGAAGGCTGAACCGGATGAGCTTTCTGTATGGAAGGTAGCTGACGACGGCTGGCGAGCCTGCTTGACTGCGCGGCTTGCAACCTGGCAAGAGGATAGGAATCGACGACTGAATACGCCCAAATCGGCCAACATCGATGAGATGTTCAAAATTACCCTCGGAATCCCCCGCATTTCTAGTTTCTGGTACTGGTCAGCAATGTCCGCGGAGCAAGCAAGGGGCAAGCTCGATCGGTATGTAGAGTTGCGAGGAGCTATTGCACATCGCGGTGGCGATTCCCGTTCCATTAATAAGACGGCCGTCACCGACTACTATAACCATATCCGCCGTTTAGTAAGTAAAACTGGGGGGCGTGTGAATTCCGTAGCACGGACTGGCACTGGAACGCCGCTGTGGAGATGAATCAGAGAGCTTGGACTCCGGTTACGAATCGGCGGTGGGGAACTTTGGGCGTCAGGGGCACGAGATAACCGGCCGGCAGTATCGAAGTTTTGTGAGTGGATCGCCCGATATTCGCGGTAGGGCACTGGCGCTTACACTGACGCTGGCGCGAACAGGGAGAGTTGGGGTGGGACGTCAATGTTGACGTCGGCTTGGACTGGAACGATGACGTCGCCGGCGAGGCATGTGAGGGCAAGGTGGGTGTTGCGTTCGTCGAGGTCGACGAGGATGCAGTCGCGGCCGAGGCTTTCGGCGACGAGGGCCGTGGTGCCTGATCCGCCGAAGGGGTCGAGGACGGTTCCTGGCCTCCAGTGGTTTGGGTCGTTGCAGCTGCCGAGGTCGTTGATGCGGCGGGCGGGGTGGTCGCGAAGGGGTGACGTGCCGATGGCGTCGGGGTCGGGTTCCTGGGTGTCGAGGTCCGGTTCGGGGTCCTCGTCCCAGGTGGTGGGCACACAGCGGATGCCGCAGCCGCATTCGGTCCAGCCGAGGGTGGTGCTTGCGCCGTCGGCGGATCGTGGTCGGGCGCCGTTTGGGGACTGCGGGCCGGAGGAGCGGGGTGGCCGGCTGGTGATCCGCTCACTCGGGTGTCCACAGATTCGGCAGACCCGTTGGGGGCACATGCTGAGGATGGGGATGACCGGCAGGTCTAGGGGCATGGTGGCGTGGTGGGCGCCGTGGTAGGGCCGGGTGTTGATGAGCCAGGTGTCCTGCTCGTAGCCATCGTCGTCGGGGTGCCACCACCAGTGGTCGAGCGGTGGGGCCGACGCCCTGTTGGCGGGTCGCCGCAGGCTGTTGGCGGCTGCGGCGGCGTGGCTGGTGGGGTGGCCGGTGACGGCTTGGAGGTCGAAGTAGCGGTGCGGGTTTTTGCAGATGACGACGAGGTCGGTGGTGGCGGGCCGGTAGCGGGCGTCGCCGGTGTGATGTTCGACGTCGCGGCGGCCGAGGCTGCCCACGGGCGGGTTGTTGCGGGCCCAGCGGACCACGTTGCGGGCCCGCCACGACGGTGTCGTGCGCCCGGTGAGCGGGTTTCGGCCGTAGACCAGGGCGACGCGGAACAGTTCGGGGATCAGGCACAGCGACTTGTCGAGAGGGACAGCGGGGCTTGAGCCGGGACCGGGCAGGGTTTTTTTCCCGGTCTTGGCGGTTCCTCGGTAGCGGGGCTGGCCGTGGCGGGCGCCGCCTGGGTTGTAGTCGCCGCCGGCGCCGCCGGAGCCGGCCATGGTGTCACCGAGTTCGAACATCATGGAGCCGTGGCCGGCCAGTTTGGGAGTGAGGGCTTCGACGACGTCGAGGAGCCGGTCGACGAAGGCGCCGGGGCTGGGCTCGGTGCCGATCTCTCGGTGTTTGTCGGGGTGGCTGTCGGGCAGGTAGGCCCGCTGCCGCCAGAACGGCGGGGACGTGAAGACCAGGTCGATGGAGCCGTCGTCGAGTTGGGCGGCCTGGTCGATGATGTCGCCGGCGAGGACCCGGACCGTCATTGGGGCTGCAGGTGTTGGCGGAGGGCGGGGGTGTCGTACCACGGGGTGAGGGCCAAGGTGGCGGGGTGGGCGCCGGCCAGGAGGAGCGCGTGGCCGGGGCGGCCTTGGGCGATGACGCCGGGGGGCAGGAGGGGTCGGCGTTCCCAGTGGGTGGCGCGGCTGGCGTGGCCGCCTCCGAACAGGAGGGGGATGGGCACGGTTTGGGTGGTGCGCCGGATCTCGGTTTCGCCGGCCATGGCCGAGATGGTCTGCAGGGTGGCCAGGTCGGCGACGCCGGGGAGGATGATCTTGTCGGCGAACAGGGTGAGGAAGCCGTCGGCGGCGGGCCCCCAACGGGCCCGGGCCTGGGAGAGGTCCTGGAGGCAGGCGAGGATGAGGAGGCCTTGGGCGGCGGAGTCGGCGACGATGTTTGGCAGGTCGGGGAGGGGTGCGATGTTGGCGACCTCGTCGAGACACCAGATCATGGGCGGCCACGGCCGGCGGCGGCGCAGGATGGCCCGGCGGATGTGGTGGAGCAGGGCGACGATGAGCGGGGCGTATTGGGCTTGGGTGTCGCCGGGGGCGCACAGGTAGACGGTGTCGCCGGATCCGGCGAAGGCGTCGGGGTCGAAGTTGGGTGCCCGGGCCGCGTCGAGGGCGGCGTCGGTGCGGTAGGCGGCGAGCAGGCTGTCGGCGGTGGAGTAGATGCCGGACAGTTCCCGGTTGTCGGTGGCTTCGATGCCGCACAGCAGGCCGTGGGCGATGCCCGACCGGTGGCGGGCGAGGATGTCGAGGGGCCGGTCGAGCTGGCGGCGGTGGAGCCAGTCGAGGAGGACACCGAGGTCGGATTCGGCGAGGGCGGCGGCGTGGAGGAGGGGGGCGAGGAGCGCCTGGGCCCGTTCGATCCAGTGGGCGGCGTCGGAGTGATGCTGCCACGGCCGGGCGGCGGTGGCCAGCGCCCACGCCCGGGCCACGGCGGCGTCCCATTCGTGGCAGCCTTGCAGGGGCGACCAGCGCAGCGGGGTGATCCCATCCGGTGCTCGGCGGATGTTGGCGGGGTCCCACAGCCAGCAGCGGCCCACATGGGATCGGCGCCAGGCGGTGGCGGCCAGCAGGTCATATTTGGTGGAGGTGGCCACGATCGGCCCGGGATGCAGGGCGATGGTGGGGATCACCACCGCCGACGTCTTGCCGCTGCGGGGCGGGCCGACGACCAGGACGTGGCGTTCGGGGCCCGACCACACCGGGTCGCCGCCTTTGACGGGCCGGGCGCCGAGGTAGATGCCCGGCCACCCCCACCCGCCGCCGCTGTTGGGGCCCTGGGTTTTGGTGGTGGCGGGGGTCTGGCCGGCGACAGCGGCCGCCAGGCGGTCCAGGGTCGGGCCGGCCCGCCGGTTCAGGATCGCCGCGGCGTTCTGGGCGTGGCGGCGGGTCCGTTGGAGGTGGGGGTTCACAGCCCCATCCCCATGTCCACATCCCGGTTCCGGCCCCGGTCCCGGCCTTGTTGGAGGTGGCGGCGGGTGGCGTCGAGCATTCCTCGGAGCCGGTCGTGTTGGCGGGCCTGGTCGGGGTTGGCCGGTTGGGGGCCGAGCGGGTCGGGGCCTTCGATCCGCCAGCGTTGCCGGTAGGCGTCGAGGTCGGCGGCCGCCTGCGCCCATCGGCGCCGTCCCGGACCGGTCAGCGGCGGCGGGCCGAGGGCCGCCACGTGGTGTTCTGCCGGGTCGGCGACCGCGGCCGCCTGCAACGCCGCCCGGGCCTGGTCGGCCTGGCGGGAGAGCTGGCGGTGGCGGGTGAGGGGGATGGCGTTGTCGGCCAGCCACCGGTCGCGTACCGCCTTGTCGCGTTCGGCTTCCCGGTAGGTTTCGCCGGCCCGGTACTCGGCCCAGGAGGCGTCGCCCCAGGCGTGGCGGGCGGCGGCTTGGGCTGCGGCCCTCTGTCGGC
>JBOGGN010000139.1:0-2822 GCA_050744165.1 Acidimicrobiales bacterium
AAGCCACCCAGGCCGTCGGCGCCCTCTTGATCCTTGGGCTGCTGGCAGCCCCGGCCGGTACCGCCCAACGGCTGACGGCCCGCCCATTCCGGGCCCTGTGGCTCTCGGCCGCCCTCGCGGTGACGGCCATGTGGGCCGGCCTGGCCATCGCCTACGCCGTTTCGTCGATCCCCCCGTCGTTTTCCATCCTCGCGGTGGCCACCGCCCTCTACCTGCTGGCGGTCGTCGTCACGAGTGTCTCTCACCGCCGGTCCCCCACCTTTAGCGCCCGCCGGGGCTGGCGGGCCGCCCCGGGCGCGGGACAGCCGGATCACCCGAAGGTGGCTGCTTCTTGAATGCAGGAGCCAGTTTTTGTCCGTTTGCCCCGCACGGTGCAGGGTATCAACGGGGCGGCGCTTGACCAGGTCGCAGCTACGGCGCGACCTGCAGCGCGATCTTGCCGCGGGTGTGCCGGCTGGCGACTCGCGTCAGGCCTTCGCGCACCTGTTCCAGCGGGAGCACGGCCTCGACCTGGGGGCGTACCTGACCGGCGTCGACCAACCGCCCCAGCGACTCCAGCCGTTGCCGGCCGACATAGGCAGCGAAGGACTCGTTGGTGATGCCCCGCTCGAGCGGGGGAGGATCGAATGGGGGCACCACGGAGATGACACGGCCGCCAGCACGCACGGCGCCGATGGCCTGGTCTTTGGTCTCGCCTCCGGCGGCGTCGAAAAGCACGTCGACGCCGCTGGGGACCGCGGCCAACATCTGCTGGACCCAGTCGGCGTCGTGGTAGTCGAACACTTCCCCGGCGCCCAGCGCCCGCAGATATTGGTGGTTGCCGGGGCTGGCCACAGCCAGGGGGCGGGCGCCCACAGCCAGCGCGATCTGGACGGCGGCGCTGCCCACGCCCCCGGCGGCGGCGGTGATGAGCACCGTTTCGCCAGCTTGCAGCCGGGCCCGGTCGACCAGTCCCTCGTACGCCGTCCCGCCTGCGATCACTAGCCCGGCGGCCTCCGCGAAGCTCAGCCCGCCGGGCATGAGCGCGGCCCGATCGACCGACGCCAGCGCATACTCGGCACATCCACCCCCATCGGGCCACAGGCTGGCGTAAACCCGGTCACCCGGGTGGACGCTGGCGCCTTCGGCCGCCTCTTCGACCACCCCAGCCACTTCGAAACCGGGGACGAAAGGCAGGGTCAGCCACGGGGCGCCGCCGCCGATGAAGCCGACGTCCCAGGGTCCGATGCCCGCGGCGTGAACCTTGACCAGGGCCTGTCCGGTGGAAGGCTTTGGAACTGGCCGTTGACCCAAGTCCACGCTGTCCATTGCGCCCCACTCCTTTACCAGCACTGCTCGCATCGCTCTCGTCTCCTTGGCGCCGGTCCTTCGGGCTGCCAGATGACATTCTCGCTGTCGCCGAAGACACCGCTGTCAACGCTCCCCCTTGGCGCCAGGCGCTTGGCCGCCGGGATCAGCGGCGACGGACGAAAAGGACCGTGTTGTCGAGGCTGGTCCGCGCTCCGTCCGGCCCTTTGGCGGGTGGGCCGGCAGACGGCGGTGTCGCCCTCCCCACACCGTGAGCGCCTCGGAAAAACCCTCGACCGAGTAGGTGTTAGCGAAGCGCGAGACACTGCCGAGCCGATGACGAGGATGCATCCGGGAAATGGCACCGGGTGACGGTAGTCAGATGCAGGAAATGGCGGCTGGGTGGCCTCCGGGCGCTCGCGGCCGTGCGGCAACGGTGCGCCGGCGCGGGCCGCTCGGAGCTGCACGCCCGGAAATATCGTCGATGGCCAGGCCCTGGCCTTCGGTCCTGTCGCCGACCCTACGGGCCCTACGGCATCGCCATCATCCTGGCGGAGGATCAAGCCGATGCCGAGCGGGTGCGCGACGAGGACCCGGCGATGCGCTCAAGACGCGGGTTTCGGACCGAGGTGCTCCCGATGATGAGGCCTGGTGACACCGACGGGGCGCTTCGACACTATTTGATTGGGCGGGTTGTATGGACGGACGCGCGCCCGTTAAGTAGTCCGATCGTGGCGCGGAGGTCAACCTTCGCTTCAAACCGGGACAAGTTCGACGTGGAGGCCGGCCGCAACCGCGAGGTCTCGTAGGTCGCTCGGGTCCGAAGTGAAAATCTCATCGTCGTTGCTTGCGAGAAGTACCACCGCGGCGTCGATGACATCGGCGGTGCCGGCGGCACCGAGGACAAGGCCAACTCGGAGTCCCAGGGCATGGTCGATGGCCCGAATGTCCACGCCCGGCAAGAGATGCGCCAGATTCACCTGGCTTCGTTGCCCGCTCCGCCAGACCTGCCCGATCACACCGCCGTGGGTGAGCGGAGCGCGGTTCTCGCGTCGCTCTCGCTTGATAATGGCGATCATGGGTCTGTCATTTCGCTCAATGGCGATCAACGCACCGCTGTCCAGCACGATGCTCATGAGACGTTCCGCGCCTGGGATCCGACCTGGCGAGTAGTGGCGCTCGGAGAACGGACGATGAGCGCCCGCTGGCGGGCGGCGCGGGTCGCGGCCTCGATCTCGTCTTCGCGGATCTCCCCGTGTTGGGCTTCGTAGGCGTCAAGGAACTCGTCCAGCGCCTTCATCCGTCGATCGTGTTCCGCTTGACGGAGAAGGGCTTCGTTCACCCAAGCGCTGAGACTCTCGGCTCGGCCAGCTGCGACGGCGGCGCGTCCAGCCGCCAAGAGATCCGCCTCGACGGTGACGGACACCCGTTCTTTGGTCATACCTTTATGCTATTTGATGACCATAATCGTGGGCGGGGCAGGGATGCCTCGATGGGACGACGCGACATTTAAGGCGCTATACCGCCTTAAATGT
>JBOGGN010000140.1:0-2355 GCA_050744165.1 Acidimicrobiales bacterium
GTCCAACTAAGAGGCGACAGCGGGGTCCGTCGCCTGGTCCGGGAGGGAGCGCCGTGAACGGACTTACGCTGTAGCACCCGCTTGTGATTCGATTTCACAATATTTCGGACGCCATGCCACGCGCTACCCTGGGTTGATGGCAGCGCACGACGAGTCCGCGACCTTCGACCAGCTCGACCGCTGGATCGTCGAAATGGGCGAGGACTACATCGCCCGCCTGGTCGAGGAAACCAGCCGAGGCGTCACTGAGGGAACGATCCCGGCGTTCACCGACAAGGACGCCTTCCTCGAGCACCTACGAACCACCATCGCCCGTAAGCCGGCGTGAGTTGGCGAATCCTCACAACTCCAACCTCCGAGCCCGACTTTTAGTTGATCGGAGAAGAGGCCCGCGCCTCGAAGCCGCCTTTCTCGCCGCAGCGACAACATCTGTAGTTCAACAACTCCGATCGGTCCGGCGCCGGCGACGATGCCTGCGGACCATTTCGCCATGAAACGTCGATTTTCTACACCGGCATCGACGCGCGTATCGCCATGCCGGTGATGCTGCCGCCGACGCTGGACTTGGTCGACATCACCTCAACTTCCCTTGGTCAACCGAGGAGCCGATCTGGGCGCCCGAGCAGGTTCGGGTGGAGGCCCTTTAGTTAGGCGGAGGGGTTGGCGCCGTCGGGACTGAGAAAGGCCCGGCGGATCTCGTCGAGGAGGTCAGGGTGGGCGTCACCGTAGGTGTACATGGCGGCGCACAGCCCCTCGAAGGCGGCCCGCCGGGGATCGGGTTGAGCTGCACCCAACACGCCGGCCAACACTTGGAACTCCTGCCGGACGGTGCGGGCGCCCCCGCCAGGCGGCGCTGGCCCGCGGCCGGCATGGCGAGAACAGTTTCGGCCAGGGCCTGGTCCGTGGACACGACGGTGGCCGCATTGTGTCCGAGCGTCCGGGAGAGCGCTGCAGCCGATCGGACTCGGATGCCGCGAAGCGGATTGCCCGCGGCCCCGGCGGAGCGCGCCGCCCCCCCGCCACGGCGGCTCCGGACCACCGCCCCGTCGCCTGGTGTTGGGCGGCAGGCCTGGCGCCGAGCCACGAGCCGGATCCCGGGATGGAGACCTGCGGGTAGTGCCTGATCGCCTGCCAGCTGTCGCGATGGTCGAGGAGTTCTCGGGTCAAGGGAAGGCCGGTGAGCCGTTCCGCGCGGACCAAGGCGGCGGCCAACGGGTGGCCGCGGCCGAACGTCAGACCCGCCTCCACGGCCAGCGGCGCGTTGCCGCTTCGGTCCGGCTGGTCGAACAGCAGCGGGTCGAACCAGCCGACGATGGTGCCGTCGACGGCGTACTGGAACAGCCCAATCGTAAGCCGATGCGGCGGCAGCTCGGGCAGCGTCGCCTTCCTCCTCGCCGCGGGCACCCACGCCGACGCGCAGTGGCCGATGGCCAGCCGCCCGGGCTACTTCGAGATCAGGTCGGCCAGTTCGCTGACCGCCACCATGGCCGGCGAGCCGGCATCGGCGTCCATAGGCGCGACCCCCGCGGCGTCGGCGTCCTCGATGGCGCGGTCCTCGGGCACCGAGAACACCTCGGTGACGCCCAGCTCGTCGCCCAGCCGGGCCCGGTGATCCTCCGACAGGGAGCGGTTGGCGACCGCGATGATGCGGGTGACACCCAACTCTCGAGCGGTCACGACTGCCCGGCGGGCGATCTCGACCGACTTCTCGCTGCCCTCGCTCACCGCTAAGACCACGTCGTTCGGCCCGGGATGGGCCCAGATGAGGTCGTTGAGGCCCGCCTCAAGGTCGGCGATGACCACCCGATCGTCGTCGCCCAGTTCCCCGAAAAACTGGCGGGTGGTGTTATGCGACCCGCAGCACAAGCAGGCGTCGGAGGGTCGCTCGATCTTCCCGGTGGCCACGAGGCGGATTCCGCCTGGAGCGTCGACGCCGTAGCGGTCGAGCAGGTCCTCGGCGGCCGGTGTGGGGTCATTGTGCGTGTGACCGGCATCGAGCAGGGCGTTCAGGATCGGCTTCATGGTCTCCACCGTCTCGTGGTCGACCCCCAGGGACACCCCCAGGTTGGGGTTGGTGTCGGCGTCGACGGCGATCACCGTCTGGCCTCGGATTGCGAACTGCCGGGCGAGTGCCCCGGCGATCATGCTCTTGCCCGATCCGCCCTTCCCGCATACCGCAACTCTCATGAACGTGGCTCCTTGTCGTATGAGGGCGGCCGGGCCGCCAACTTGGCTTGGTTGGCGGCGGCGCCGCCGGATGTCGTAGTTGGGGTGGCGGGGCCGCTGGTGCGGGGCCGCCGGTTGGGTGGCGGCGGCGTCAGGCCGCCGTAGTGGACTGGTTGGGTGGCGGCGGCC
>JBOGGN010000141.1:0-4624 GCA_050744165.1 Acidimicrobiales bacterium
ATCGCCGACCCGATCCTGTCGACCCGGGATCAGACCAACCCCCGCCGGTCGGACCTCCCCGCTGACCGCCGGCCTCATGCTGATCTGCGTCGGTAATTCCTTTTCGAAACGGAATAGGAAAAATAACCGGCCGCCGCCCGGAAAACACCTAAACAGCCGAAAAGATTTAAAGCAATAGGTGTTTGACGGCCGCCATCCCGACCAGGCGCTCCTCCACCTGTCCATAGCGGTTGGCGAGGAGCACCGCCGGCAAGGAGTCGACCCGGTACGCCTCGGCCAGCCTTGGTTCCCGGCGGGCGTCGATCTCGGTCACCTGCGACCCCGGCTCGGCTGCCCGCAGCCGTTCCGCCAGCGCAAGGCAGGGTTGGCACCGGGGGGTGGTGAACACCACCCACGTCCGGTCGGACCCTCGGAGGACGGCGGCGGGTACCAGCGGCCAGCGCGCCGGTCCGAGCCCGGCCGACCTGGCCCGCCACGGTGAATGGCGCTGCCGCCAGGCCCGCCAGGCCAATGCCGCACCAAAGCACACAAATAGGATGATGACGAGTCGGGGCAGGAGATAGAACATGCGGGATTCTTAGAATATGGCTCGCCGACCCCTTGGAACCGCACCGGAGGCACTAGTAGAATTGGGCATGGAACTCACTTCACTCGGGCAGAAGCAGGTACTGCGGTCTGCCAACGTCGACGTCGTGGTCGCCCGGGAGCGGGCCCGCCAGCGCCGCATCGGGCGCATGGTCGTCTTCTTGGGTTTGGTCACCGCCTTCGTGGGGGCGCGAGACCTGACCGGTCATCCCGTGGGCCTCGGGCTGCCCCATCTCCCGGCAAGCCTGGCCCAATACACGCCGGCTTTCCTCATGGTGCTGCTGCTCGGCGCGGTGATCGTGCTCCCCCTCGCGGGCGCCGGCCGCTCGCCCCACCTCCAGTTCCGCGCTGATGAGCTCGACGTCTCCTTCGACGACGTCAAAGGGGCAGATGTCGTGGTCGAGGAAGTCGTGAAGTCCCTCAACCTGTTTCTGGCCTACAAGACCTTCCAAGAGCGCATGGGCGGCAACCCCCGCCGGGCCCTCCTCTTCGAAGGCCCGCCCGGCACTGGTAAGACGTACCTGGCCAAGGCCATGGCCAAGGAGGCCGGTGTCCCGTTCCTGTTCGTCTCCTCGTCGGCGTTCCAGTCGATGTACTACGGGCAGACCAACCGCAAGATCCGCTCCTACTTCAAGGCGTTGCGGGCGGCCGCTCGCCGGGAGGGCGGGGCGATCGGTTTCATCGAGGAGATCGACGCCATCGGGGCGTCTCGCAGCGGCATGGGGTCGAGCACCCACCGTGAAGGCGTCTCCGGGGTCGTCAACGAGCTGCTGATCCAGCTCCAGTCCTTCGATCAGCCCCCGGGAAGCCTGCGCCTGGCTGGTGGTCTGATCGACTTCGTCAACCGGTTCCTGCCCGCATCGCGCCGCATCCGCAAGCCCCGCGGCACCCATGCCAACATCCTCGTGATCGGGGCGACCAACCGGGCCGCCGACCTCGACCCGGCGCTCCTGCGGCCCGGTAGCTTCGACCGCGCCATCTACTTCGACCTGCCGTCCCGGGCTGGACGGCGGGACATCATCGAGTACTACCTGGGCAAGAAGGCCCACGAGGCTGAGCTTGACGACCCCATCCGCCGGGACACCCTGGCAGCCATGACCCACGGTTACTCCCCCGTGATGATCGAGCACCTCTTCGACGAGTCGCTGGTGTGGGCCCTGCGCCGGGGCGCCGGCCAGCTCAGCTGGGACGACATCCAGAAGGCCAAGATGACCGAGGAAATCGGCCTCGCCCAGCCGGTCGCCTACACCGAGGCCGAGCTGCGGACCATTGCCACCCACGAGTCGGGCCACGCCACCGTCGCCTATTTGGTGGGCGCGGGGCGCAAACTCGAAGTGCTGTCGGTCATCAAGCGCAAGGATGCCCTCGGCCTCTTGTCGCACTCCGACGCAGAGGAGCGCTTCACGCAGACCGAGACCGAGATCCGGGCGCTCATCCAGATCGCCATGGGCGGCCTGGTAGCCGAGGAACTGTTCTTCGGCGAGACCAGCACCGGCGTGGCCGGCGACCTCCAGTCGGCCACCGGCGCCGCGGCCCAGATGGTCGGTTCCTACGGGATGGCCGGCACGCTCATCTCGTTGGACGCGGCCAGCGGCCCCGGCGGGGCCAACATCGTGGCCAAGGTCCTCTCGGACGACAAGGGACGCCAGGCGGTCGAGCAGATCCTCGACGACGCCCGGGCCACGGTTCGTTCCCTGCTCACCGACAACCTGGCCATCGTGGCAGGCCTCCGCGACGCCCTGCTGGCGCGCGATGAGCTGGTCGGCGACCAGATCACCGAGGTCATCAAGGCCACCCAAGCCACCGCCGGGGCCGAAGAGGCCTTGCCCGCGGTCATCGACTTGCGGTAGATGGGCCTTAGCCGACCGAGGCGATGACGAACGCCAGCACCTGGGCTTCATCGTGCCACGCGTCGTAACGTCCCGACGGTCCTCCGTGGCCGGCGTCCATTTCGGTCTTGAGCAGCAGGAGGCGGTCGTCGGTGCGGGCGGTGCGGAGCTTGGCCACCCATTTGGCTGGCTCCCAAAAGCCGACGCGTGGGTCGTTGAGTCCGCCCGTGACGTACATGTCCGGGTACGCCCCACGAGCCACATTGTCATACGGCGAGTAGGACTTCATGTAGCGGTACACCTCGGCCTCCTCGATGGGGTTGCCACACTCCTCCCACTCGGTGGCGGTAAGCGGCAGGCTCGGGTCCGAGATGGTCGTCAGGCAGTCGACGAAGGGAACCTCGGCCACCACCGACCGCCACAGGTCGGGACGGAGGTTGGTGACCGCTCCCATGAGCAGGCCGCCGGCACTGCCCCCACGGATCACCAGGCGCGCCGGCGAGGTGTACCCCGCGGCGACGAGGTGTTCGCCACAGGCGACGAAGTCGGTGAAGGTGTTGGTCTTGCGGAGCAGCTTGCCGTCCTCGTACCAGCCCCGGCCGAGCTCCCCGCCGCCGCGCACGTGGGCGATGGCGAAGACGAAGCCCCGTTCGAGCAGGCAGAGCCGGGTCGAGGAGAACCTGGGGTCGATCGAGTACTCGTACGCCCCGTAGCCGTACAGAAGGCAGGGGTTGGACCCGTCGAGGGCGATGTCGCGCCGGTGCACCAGCGACATCGGAACCTGGGCCCCGTCGGACGCTTCAACCCACCGCCGCTCGGTCACGAACCTGGACGGCTGGTAGCCGCCGAGCACCACCTGCTGCTTCACGACCACCCGCCGGCGGTTGTCCATGTCGTATTCGATGCTCGATGACGGCGTGACCAGCGAGGTGTAGCCGAAACGCACCGACGTGGCGTCCCACTCGGCGTTGGCGCCGCCACTCAGGCTGTACACCGGCTCGGGCTGCTCGATCACGTGGTCGCTCCCGTCAGCCAGGCCGAGGATCCGGATGCGCTCCAGGGCCGCTTCCCGCTCGGAGATGACAAGGTGGCGGGCGAAGGCGGCGACCGATTCGAGGCGCACCGCCGGGCGATGGGCGATCATGGACGTCCAGTGGGCCCGCCCCGGCTGGTCGACCGGCGCCTTCCAGAGGGCAAAGTTCTCCGCTCCGTCGTTGCTCAGGATGAGAAAAACGTCGCCTTCGCCGGGTAACACGGCGTGGTCGACGGAGTACTCGACGCCTTGGCGCCGGCCCTCGACCAGCCTCGGTGGGTCCATGGGCGTCCGGGCGTCGAGCACGGAGACCTCCGAGGTCACGTTGCTCTCGCTGACGATGAGGATGTAGCGCTCGCTCAGGGTGTTCGCCACCGCCAGGAAGAACCGCTCGTCATCCTCCTGCATGACCAGCACGTCGTCTTCGGAGGGAGTGCCCAACCGGTGCCGCCACAGCTGAAAGGGGCGCATGGCGTCGTCGGGCCGGGTGTAGAAGAACCACTGGTCGTCAGCGCTCCACGCCGAGGAGTAGTAGACGTCGGGAACCTCGTCGGCGAGGTCGACTCCCGTTGCCAGGTCGCGGAAGCGGAGGGCGTAACGCTCACCACCGGTGAGGTCGACCGCGTACGCCAGCCGGCCCTGGCCGAAGTCGATGTCGAAGACCCCAAGGGCGAAGTAGTCGGAGCCCTCGGCCAGCTTGTTCTCGTCGAGTAGCACCTCCTCGCCGGCCGTGCCGGCTTCCGCCAGCGCCAGGACCTCGGCGGCGGGGAGCGCCCGTTCGGGGTCGGCCCGGCGGCAGTGGACCTGGTACTGCTGGCCCTCGATGGTACGGCTGTAGTACCACCACGGTCCCCGCCGGCCCGGCGCGCTGACATCGGTTTCCTTCACCCGGCTCCGGATCTCCTCGAACAGCACGTGGCGCAGGTCTCCGAGCGTCGCCAGGACTCGCTCGGTGTATTCGTTTTCCGCCTCGAGGTAGGCGGTGACGGCGGGATCAGCGGTGTCCCGAAGCCAGAACCAGGCGTCCTCTCGACGGTCGCCGTGGGCGACCAGGTCGTGGGGGCGGCGGCCGGCCATGGGTGGGCTCACGGAGTGGGGGGCGCGCAGCGGCATTGCGAGAGCCTGGCACGCGAGCGGCGCCTCAGGCCGGGCGCCGGCGCCGGGCGCCGGCCCACGG
>JBOGGN010000142.1:0-7227 GCA_050744165.1 Acidimicrobiales bacterium
GGACTGGCGGGGTGACCCGAATACCTACCGTATGGAGCAAGGTATTCGGGCCACCCCTACGAGGAAGGCCTCGCTGAGCTCAGACGACGTCTCGGATGGCTCGACCGGCAATTGCTGAAGGTCGAGCGGGCCTGGGGCTCGGGGTCCGGGCGGGCCGTGCGAGTCCCGAGGACCGGCTAAGGGGCAACCGTGCGGGTCACCGAGAGCAGCTTGCACGTGAGGGGGCCGTTTGCCTTGGCCGTGCCTGAGGCGACGAAGGTGGCCGTTTGGGAGGGTTCAACCTTGCCGAGGGATGCTCCGGCGTCGCTCACCCGATTGCCTGCCGAGTCGTAGAAGCCGACGGCGATGACGTAGGTGCTGGCTTTGGAGGTGTGATTGTCGACGGTGCCCATAACGGTGGGACGCCCATTGGCGCCGACGGTGCATGTGGTCGTCATCACGTCTTTCTCTGCGCTGGCGGTCGACGTACAACCCGCGAGCAGGGGCGAAGCTAGCAAGGCGGCAGCGACCGTCGTCGACAGCAGGGACACCCGTCTAGCCATCAATCAGAGCACTACCCGACGACAGCGCCGCGAACACCTCTAACCGGTGCCTGATCGGGTGGCCCGAGGAGGCGAAGGCTCATCGCCTGCTGGCAGCAACCGCCTGGTCGATCGACTCGGCCAGGGTCCGGGCGTTGCCCTCGGGATCCTCGGCCTCGGTCAGGTAGCGCACCACGACGAATCGAGTAGCGCCCGCGGCGGCCATCTCCGCGACCGCGGTCGGAGTTACCCCGCCGGTGACAAACCAGGGCCGAGGGATGTGGCCCGGTCCGAGGGGACGGTCCGCAGGTCCGGCTGCCCCGGCTGGCGTGGCTGGCGTGGCTGGCCCGGCTGGCCCGGCTGGCGTGGCTGGCATGATCTCAGCCGCCTCGCTCGGCCCGGTGGGCCCTTCCCCTGGGTCCCTTCCGACCAGCCGAGCGGCCTGGCGGAGATACCCCAGACCGGTGCCGGGGCGTCCGGGTTTGGTTGGCGTCGGCGTAACCGGCCCCGCCGACAGGTAGTCGACCGGTTCGGCCAAGGCAGCGACCAGCTCCTCGGGTGCGTGAGTGGACCGGCCGACGAGGGCATCGGGTCCGAGGATGCGCCGCGCGATTGCCGGCGGGACGTCGTCTTGGCCCACATGTACCCCGTCGGCGCCGCACGCGAGGGCCAGGTCGGGCCGGTCGTTCAGGATGAAGGGAACACCGTGCCTGCGGCAGACGTCGATCGCCACCGAGGCCCGACGGAGGAGCGGCCTCGCCTGCAGATGCTTGTCGCGGAGCTGCACGAGGTCGACCCCGCCGCGGATGCAAGCCGCCAGAAACGGGCCAAGGTCGGGTCGGTCGGCGGTGCATAGGTACAGGCGGCGACCCGCCAGCTTGTCGCTGGGGCCCGCCTCAGCCACGATGGACGGCTCCCGCAGTTGGGATCACTCAGCCACCAGCGACGGCTCGCACCAACTCGATGCGGTCCCCGTCAGCCAAGACGGTCGACGCCATGTCGGCGCGGTTAACCGGTTCCCCGTTGCGCTCGGCCACGATCCACTTGGCGCCTAGGCCCAGCGCCTGCAGTAGATCGGTCAGCGTGGCCCCGTTCGGCAGGTCGGTGGACGCGCCGTTAGCGACGATCCGCACGCGAACCAGATCAGCCGTCTGCGGCTGCCGACGCCTTGGCCGCCGCTTTCTTGGCTCGCTTGTACTCCCGCACCTCGGCCAGGGTGTCCGGGCTTGTGATGTCGGCCACCGACATGAGGGTGCCCGGCTGCCCGAAAGGCCCGGCCGCGTCCTGCCACCCAGAGGGCTGGACGCCGAGTTGCTTGCCGAGCAATGCCACGAAGATCCTGGCCTTCTGCTCGCCGAAGCCGGGGAGCGCCTTGATCCGGCGGTACAGCTCGGCGCCCGTCTCTGCGGTTTGCCAGATCCGGGAAGCGTCGCCGTCGTAGTCGTCGACGATCAGTTGGGCGAGGGTCTGGACCCGCTTGGCGTTGGAGCCGGGGAAGCGATGCAGCGCCGGCCTCTGCGAGAAAACCTTGACCAGGGCATCGGGATCCATGGCCGCGATCTCGGCCGCATCGAGCGGCGTGCCCATGCGCTCCTGGAGGTGCCAGGGTCCGCTGAAGGCCCACTCCAAGGGGATCTGCTGGTCGAGCACCATGCCGATCAGCAGCGCGAAGGCATCGGTGGAGAGGAGGCGATCGGCATTGGGGTCACCCGAAAGATGAAGGTCTGCCACGGATCTGACTCTACCGACGGGCGCCCAGGTGATTCCGGGAGACAACGTTGTCCGCTACGTGAGCCGCCGTTCCTGCTCATCGATGGCGGCGAGGAAGGCGACGGCCTCCGCAAGGCGCGGCGTGCCGCCCAGTTGCTGCTCGATGCGCACGCACTCCTCGAGGTGCCCACGCGCCGCTCGGTAGTCGCCCCGCCGGAACTCCAGCTGGCCGAGGAACCGCACCGTGCCGGCGACGCCCTTGCGGTTGCCAAGGTAGCGGCTGATGGCGAGGCTCTCGCCCAGGTAGCGCCGGGCCTCGTCGTCGTCGCCATCGATGCCGGCCAGCACCCCGAGGTTCTCCAACACGACAGCGATGCCGTAGATGTTGCCCTGCTCCCGGTACAGGTTCAGGGCCTCCGACAGCGCCCCACGGGCCATGGCGACGGCCTCCCGCCCGTATCGCCCGGCGAAGATCAGGTGCTCCACGACGACGCCAACGTTCAGCAGGCCCCCGGCCAGGATGCGGTCGTCACCGAGCTCCCGGGCAAGCTCGACCACCGATGTGTACCGCCGATGGGCGGACGCGAAGTCGCCCTCGGAGACGTCGATGTTGGCGAGGCCGTTCACCGCCACGGCAACGCCGGGCCTATTGCCGAGGCGCTCGAAGACTTCCGACGCTTCGCGATGGAACCCGCGGGCGGCGTCGTAGTCGCACTGGCGAAAGGCGAGCATGCCCGCCCCATTGAGACAGTTCGCGGCCACGACCGACTGGTCAGCCGCCGCCCGGGCCCCCTTTTCCAGCCACGACCGGCCCTCGGTGAAGTAGGACCTGACTTCCCAAAATTGGCTGAGGGCCAGGGCGAGCGCGCCGCCACGGGCGGCCGCGCGAGCCGACGGTGACGCCGCCGCCCAGCCGAGGGCGGCACGTATGTTGTCGTGTTCGAGCTCGAGGGCGTCGAGCCACTTGTCCTGCAGCGGGCCCTCGAGCTCGGCTGCGACCGACTGGGCGTAGCCCGTGAACCAAGCCAGGTGGGCGTCACGCGCGGTCACGACCTCCTCCGAGGCCGCCAGTCGCCGGGCCGCGTATTGGCGCGTGGTCTCGAGCAGGCGGTAGCGCATCGTGCCGGACCTGCCCTCCAGCAGGACGAGCGACTTGTCGACCAGAGCGCTCAACAGCTCGACGACGCTCTCGTCCTGCGAGGGGAACATCGCCTCGACGGCGGCGAGGGTGAAACCGCCGTTGAACACTGACAGACGGGCGAGGAGGAACCGTTCGGGCGCCGAAAGCCGGTCGTAGCTCCAGTCCAAGGCCCGCTCCAGCGTGCGGTGCCGCTCGGGGCTGCTGCGCAGCGACTGGGTCAGGACGGGGACCTGCTCCTCCAGATACCGGGCGATGTCGTGCAGCGGCACCAGACGGGCGTGGGCGGCCGCCAGCTCCAGTGCCAAGGGCAGACCGTCGAGCTGGCGGCAGATGCGCACGAGGGCGGAGGGCGGCTGGAGAGGGTGCTGGGGCGAGACGGCCACCACCCGCTCGGCCAACAGCCGGACGCTGTCGTGCGCCATCGCCGAATCGAAGTCGGCCGCGACCTCGGCGGGCGGGACGTCCAGCATGGGAACGACCCGCACGCACTCTCCCTTGACCCGCAGCGGCTCCCGGCTGGTAACCAGCACCCGCAGCCCGGGGCTGGTCCGTAATAGGTCGCATACCAGGGAGGCACAGGCGTCGACCAGATGCTCGCAGTTGTCTAAGACGACGACCATGCGCCGATCGGCGAGGCACCGGGTCAGGGACTCCGCGGGTGGGCTGCCTCCGGACTCGGGCAGCCGGAGGGCAGCCAACACATGCTGGGCGAGCTGCTCGGCGGCGGTGACGTCGGCGAGTTCGACCAGCCAGACGCCATTGGGTGTCCCGGCGAGGAGGCGGTGCCCGAGCTCGAGCGCCAGGCGGCTCTTGCCCACTCCGGCCGGTCCCGTCAGCGTCAACAGGCGGGTCCGGGTGAAGGCGCCGTCGAGCTCGTCCAAGAGCCGCTCGCGGCCGACGAAGCTCGACATCGCCGTCGGGAGATTGGTCGCGGTCGAACGGACGACCAGCGAGGGGACCTCGTTCTCGCCGCCACTCAGGATGGATCGCTGCAGCGCCTGCGTGGATGGCGACGGCCCGATCCCGAGGTCGCGCCGCAGGAATACCTTGCACCTCTCGTAAGCCCGCACCGCCTCGGCCCGATTCCCCGCCGCCCGGTGGGCCCGCATCAGCAGCGCGTGAGTGGGTTCTCGGTACGGCTCCTCGGCGATGGCCTCCTCGGCGGCGGCGACAGCCACGGGATAATCGCCCGCCGCGGCTGCCGCTTCGCAGAGCACATCGAGCGCGGACAGGCGGACCTGGCGGACCGCAGCCTGGCGCTGCTCGAACCATGCGCCGTGCGCCCCGGGCAGGAACTCCGCCCGACACGCCTCCGACGCCGCCTCGGCCGCCCGCTGAGCGTCAACCGGCAGACCGGCGCCCAGCGACGCTCGTGCCCGGTCCAGCAGGTGCGTCGCCTCCTCGACGTCGACGATCGTGCCAGCCGGCAGGCGCAGGACGTAATTCCCGAAGGTGTTCTGCAAGACCTCGGCGCCGGGCAGGCCCACCGCGCCGAGGGCCCGGCGGAGGCGGAAGACGACACCGCGTAAGGCTGACTCCCAGGTCGCGGGCAGATCCTCGCCGCCCCACAGCGCCTCGGCCAGCTCGTCGCGCGTGACGGGCTGGGCCCGGTGCAGCACGAGGTACGCCAGCGCTACACGCCCCAGCGGTCCCGGAATTGGTTCTTGGAACTCAAGGCCGTCCACCTCGAGAGCAATGCCACCGAGAAGGGCGACGTGCATCGCCCGCGCCATCACGGCGGAGGATAGGGCTGGTTCCCAAATAACGTCAAAGTTTGTTGGAGAGGCCGCGAGGCTGGTTGATTGGCCCGGTGTTCGCTCGACGCCGCCGGGCGAGATCCTCGGTGGCGGCTGTGGGGATGCAGGGAGGCTCTCTGGTGATTGTGGGCGAGCCCATACGGCACGTAACCCAGACGTTGCGCGAGGTTTGCTATAGACGTGACGCTATGCGCACCTCGCTCATACCAGCCGCCGCCGCGATCACCCTCGCGGCGCTGCTCCCGGCCGCCGCGCCGCCGGCCGTCAGCGCCGCCGCGGGCGTCGCCGGGCACGTCACCCTCAACAGCCGAGTCGGAACGGACAAGGTCCCATTCCGTTTAGCCGACATCCCCAGCGTCGCCATGGACCCCACCAACTCTCAGCACTTGGTGCTGCTGGACGAGAACTTCGTCACGGGGCAGTGCGAGGTCCACGACAGTGTCGACGGCGGTACCACGTGGTCCTCCACCAACTTGAGGCCGCCGACCGGCTTCGTTAGCCCACCATGCGTGGAGTTCGACTCAAGTGGCTACCCGCACGTGAACGCGGGGATCGCCTTCGGGTCGAACAACCAGGTCTACGCGGTGTTCACCTCAACCACCGGCCCCCGCCAGGTCTTCACCGCGCCCAGCAAGAACATGGGCCAGGCCGACTCCACCCTCCTCGCCAAGTCGTCGGATGGTGGGAAAACCTTCGGCGTGGCGACCGCCGTCATCGCGGCAGCCCCCGGTCCGCAGCCCTACTACGTTCGCCCGACCATCGGCGTGGACGCCCGGCCAGCGGGTGACCGGGTCGTCGTGGTGGCGTGGGGCGTGTTGGTTTCCAAGGGCGGGCCGGCTGACGGAATGGGCGAGCGGGCCATAGTCACCTCGGTGTCGAACGACGGCGCCGCGACGTGGTCGGCGCCCGTCGACGCCAGCGCACCGGGCGAGCTCACCCGGGACCCGTCCCCACCGGTGTTCGGCGCCGATGGGACCATCTACCTGGCGTGGCGGAACCGGGACCACGACCCCGCCGCTGACCCCGAGATCGTGGCCAAGTCCACCGACGGCGGCGCGACGTGGGTGGAGAACAAGGCGGGCATCGTGACCGGGGACGGACAAGGTGATGGTGGCGGCGCGCAGGAGCTCGCCATCGACCGGTCGAGCGGTGCCCTCTACCTCGTCTACCAGGAGCTGAAGCCGTACGGCGACTTGGACATCTACTTCCAGAAGTCGACCGACGGCGCCGCCACGTGGTCCACGCCGCTGCGCGTCAACAACGACCCGACCGGCAATGGCGTCGTCCAGAATCTGCCCCACATCTCCGTCGCTCCAAACGGCCGTATCGACTTGGTGTGGTTCGACGGCCGAAATGCCTACCCCGCGGCGGTCCCGTCCGGTTACAGCAAGCCGAGCGGTGAAGGCGACGTGTACTACGGGAGCTCCACCGACGGGGGCACCAGCTTTTCCAACCAGCGCATCACCGACCGAAGTATCAACACCGACATGGGCCTCGACCACCAGGTCGGTGCCTACGACTGGTTCGGCCCCGTCATCGCCTCCAGCAACAACGACGTCTTCCTCGCCTGGTCCGACCCCCGTCAGGGCTCGGTCGACACCAACACGAACGACATCTACACCGCTTCCGTCCACATCGGCTCCGGCGTGCTCCCCGTCGTCACGAAGCTCGCCGCCAGCGACGCCGCGGCGCTGTCGACCACGCTGTCCCAGCAGGTCTGGCCTGGAGGTGCCGAAAGCATTAGCAGCCCGAAGATCGTCTCGCGGCTGGTCGTCGCCGGCGAGAACGACCCGGCGAGCGTCATTGCCGGCGCCGTCCTGGCCCGGGCCAGCTCCGGCGCGGAGCTGGTGACGCCATCGGGCGCCCTGCCCAAGGCGATCAAGGACGAGATCCTGCGGTTCAGGCCGGCGGGCATCTACGTCGTGGGTGACGAGCACCACGTGTCGGCCCACGTGCTCGATCAGATCAACGCCATCGTCGGCAAGAACGTCACCCGGCTCAGCGGACCGGACCCGGCCTCGACCGCCGTCGCGGTCGCGCAGGCGAGGGACGTGCGTGCGGACAAGGACAAGGCAGCCTGAAAACCGGCCTTCACGGG
>JBOGGN010000143.1:0-4551 GCA_050744165.1 Acidimicrobiales bacterium
GCGCCCGGCCGTCCCGCCGTCATGGGGTCGGATCTGCCTGAACGACATCCCCCTTCGGCGGGAACGCCTCACGATCACTGTGCACGGCGACGGCACCTGGTACAGCACCGGCGCGCCTTCGCTGCGGCGACTGGCGGATGACCAGACTGCACCGGCTGGGCGCTGAGCTTCGCCGCAAGGACGGGTCTCGTTTTGTGCCTCCCGCGAGCGGGTAATCTTCAGGGCAGCACAGCGGCTGGCTACCGACCGGTGGCCGCATCGGCGGTCGCCCACCACGTCGGTAGGCCCTTCACCATGGAGGTGCGCAGTGGCTTGCACCAAGCGCGAGAACGTAGCGACACGCTCGGCGTCGCTCCGGCAGCGGTAGCGGGAGCGGACGATGGAACTGCACGCCGCTGCCGAAAGGCTTGGCCGGATCGAGGCCCTCGACCGCGTCGCCCAACCGCTTGCCAACGCGGTCAAGCGGCTGGTCCGCCCCGGAGTTGTCAAGGACGCGCTGAGTGGCACGTGGCTCGGCCATCCGCTGCACCCGCTGCTCACCGACATCCCCATCGGATCGCTCACCAGCGCCACGGTGTTGGACCTCATTGGAGGAAAGCGCGCCCGGCCGGCAGCCGACGTGCTCGTCGCCCTTGGCTTGGCCGCCGCCATTCCCACGGCGGCGGCAGGAGCGTCGGACTGGTCCGAGACCATCGGCGACGACCAGCGCACCGGCGTCGTCCATGCCCTCGCCAACCTGTTTGGGCTCAGCCTTTACGGCTGCTCGCTGGTGGCCCGCCGCCGCGGGCGGCGCGTCAATGCCACGCTCCTCGGTCTCGCCGGCATGTCGTCGATGACCGTCGGCGGCTACCTGGGCGGCTATCTCAGCTACAGCCGTGGCATCGGCGTCAACAACGCCTTCTTCCACGAGCACTCCGACGAATGGACGGCGGTGCTGCCAGAAGGACAACTGGCGCAGGCCAAGCCGATGCGGGTCGAGACCGGCGGCGCCACCGTGCTTCTGTACCGGGCCAATGGTGATGTCTTCGCCATCGACAGCCGCTGCAGCCACGCCGGCGGCCCTCTCGAGGACGGCACCATCAACCAGTCCGCCTGCACGGTCGAATGCCCGTGGCATCAGAGCGTCTTCCGCCTCGACGACGGGAGGGTGGTCCACGGCCCGGCCACCGCCCCCCAGGCCGCCTATGACGCTCGGATCCGGGAGGGCCAGATCGAGGTCCGTCACCGGCCCATCCTCAGCCGCCGCTGACCAAGGGGGAAGTACCCCCCGTCCTCGGCCCTGACGGGAGTAATCCCGGACACCCGGGGTACATTAGAGCCACGGCTCGCCGACCGCCCTCCGCCAAGCCGCCGGAGTCACTTCAACCCCGAGGTCCTGACTAATGACCGCGCTTCTCTTCATCCTCGCGGCCGTGATCGTGGGCCTCGCCATCGCCCTGTGCCTCGACTTCACCGGCATGATCCCCCGTCCGGGCGGCCGGGATCCCTGGTGGCGCCACACCATCATCGGCGAGCACCTGGTGTGGCGGGCCGCCACCATGTGCGCCGTGGCCAGCGTGGCGGTGCCGATCCTGGTGGTTTCCATCCTCACCGCCACCATGCTCACGGTCTCATCGTCGGGGTCCCTGCCGACCGCCCGGTCCCCGGTGGGCGGTGCCATCACCACCCTGTACGACATGAACGGCCTACCGATCACGACGTTCCAGCAGTTCACGACCTACATCCCTGTCACCTCCGGTGACATCCCCGACGTGGTCAAGAAGGCGGTCGTGGCGTCGGAGGACAAGCGCTTCTACGATCACAGCGGCGTCGACACCCACGCCATCGCCCGGGCGCTCCTGGCCGACCTGAACGGCGGGTCGTACGTGCAGGGTGCCTCCACCATCGACCAGCAGTACGTCCGGCTGCTCTACGGCAGCGACACCAAGTCCCTCAGCCGCAAGCTCCGGGAGGCGATCCTGGCGGGGCGGGTCGACGCCCAGCTGACCAAGGACCAGATCCTGACGGGGTACCTGGACCGGGTTTACTTCGGCGGGGGCGCCTACGGCATCGGCGCCGCCGCCGAGCTGTACTTCCGCATACCGGTGCAAAAGCTGACATTGTCGGAGGCCGCCACCCTCGCCGGCATCCTGCCGGCGCCGACCGACTACGACCCCCGGACCGACCCCGAGGGCGCCGAGCAGCGGCGGGTCGATGTCCTGACCAAGATGCAACAGCAGGGGCTCATCACCGCCGCCCAGGCGGCGCCCGCGTTGGCGGAGCATGTGGTGCTGTACGACGCCAAGAATCCTGCGCCCGCGGGTTCGACCGTCGTCTACCCGCTGCCCGCCGGCCAGACCAAGGATCCTTGGTTCGTCGACTATGTCCGCCGCTACCTCATCGACCGCTACGGGGTGGACAAGGTGCTCCAGGGAGGGCTCCAGGTGGAGACCTCTCTCAACCCGCAGCTGCAGTCGCTGGCCGATGCCACCGTGGCCAGCAGCCTCCAAGGCACCCCCAACCAGATCGGCATGTCGATGGTGGTCATCAACCCGCAGAACGGGCTGGTCGAGGCCATGGTCGGGGGCCGTGACTACGCCACCTCGCAGGTCAACGCCGCCCTCGGCAGCTGCAAATCACCCCCGGCGCCGGGCGCCAGCCTGCCCATCTGCATCGACGGTGGCGGCACCGGGCGCCAACCCGGGTCCGCCTTCAAACCCTTCACCCTGGCCAAAGCGTTCGAGGAGGGCATCAGCCCCAACGCCATCTTCAACGGACCGTCCAGCTACACCTACCCGCCCGGCACCTGCGCGGGCCCCAACTGCACCGTGAAAAACGTTGAGACCGGCGGCTTCGGAGCCATCACCCTGCGCGAGGCCACGGCCCAGTCGGTCAACACCGTCTTCGCCCAGCTGATCCTGAAGGTGGGCGTGGCCCAGACCGCGGAGATGGCCCACCGCCTCGGGGTGACCATGATCAACGCCAACGGTCGCGACAACTCGGGGGCCCCCTACGGTCCCAGCCTGACCCTCGGCACGGCGGACGTCTCGCCCCTCGACATGGCCGCTGCTTACGGCGTTTTTGCCGCCCGGGGCATGCAGTACCCGGCCACGCCGGTGATGAAGGTCGTCGCCCCCGGGGGAACTGTTCTCGAGGACAACACCCAGCGGATGGGGAAGCAGGTCCTCGATCCCTCGATCGCCGACCTGATGAACAACGTCCTTGAGGGCCCTGTCCAGACCGGTACCGGGACGGCGGCGGCCATCGGCCGGCCCGACGGGACGGCGGGCAAGACAGGCACCACCGAGTCCTACAGCGACGCCTGGTTCGTCGGCTATACGCCGCAGTTGGTGGCATCGGTGTGGATGGGAAACACCACCGGCCGCCAACCACTGGAGAACATCAAAGGCGTTCCCTTCGTCTACGGCGGCACCATCCCGGCAGAGACCTGGCACAACTTCATGACCCAGGCCCTGGCCGGCGTCCCGGTCGCCAACTTCGTCCCGCCCAATGCGCCCACCTGCATCACGCCGGGCGCCGCCACCACCACCTCGGCGGTGCCCACGTCGTCCACCTCCTCCACGCTGTTCCCGCTGCCGGCAACCACCTCGACGACTACGACCACCACCACAGTGCCGAGCTACGACACCTTCCCGAGTTCGAGCACCACGACCAGCACCTCGACCACCTTGCCGTTCTGCCCGCCGCCGCCGACGGTTCCCGTGCCGTTGTTCGTGCCGCCGCCGCCGACGCTCAGCACGAGCACCAGCACGTCAAGCACCACCGTGTACCCGGACTACCCACCCAACCCCACCTACCCGACGTATCCCACGTATCCCACCTATCCCACCTACCCCACGTATCCCCCGGTGTTGACGACCACGACGTTCCCCTTCACCCCGCGGACCACCTCCGCCGTCGGGAACGTGCCGTGATCGGGTCCCACCCCGCGTAGGTCGGGAGTCCCTGGGGAGGGCCGGGGGCGGGCGGGTCGGGGAATTTTTCCCACCTTGGCGTGTCGATTCGGGCGAGCCTGCTCGTAGACGTGGTGAGCGGGGCACCCGGCACCGCTCAGGCCCAAGGAGCCCACCATGTCCACCACCACCGTCACCACCACGGGTGTTTCGACCCGCAGGGTCAGCCCGCTGGTGCGCACCACCGTCGCCGCCGGTGCCGCTGGCGGCGTCGTGACCACCGCCGTCGCCGCCGCGGTACACGCCGCCGGCGTTCCGCTGGCCGCCGGGGGGGAAATCCCCCTCGCCGCCTTCGCCCAGTTCGCCTTCATCGGCGCCGTTCTCGGCGGGCTGCTGGTGGCGTTCCTCAACCGGCGCAGCATCGCCCCCCGCCGGCGGTTCGTGCAGCTGGCCACCGCCCTGACGGCGCTGACGTGCCTGGCGCCCGTCTCCTTGAGCCCCAGCGTCGGGGCCGTGGTGGCGCTGATCGGCACCCACCTGGTGGCGGCGGCCATCATCGTTCCTGCCCTGGCCCGCCGGGCAAACGCCTGAACCGGCTACGCCCACCGGGGTGGCACCGATTTGCGGGGTGGCATCGATTTCCCGCGCTATAGACGGG
>JBOGGN010000144.1:0-8527 GCA_050744165.1 Acidimicrobiales bacterium
AAGCATCTACCCCTCCGCTCGCTCCTTCCCGTCGCTGGCCGACGCTGCTGGCCACGGCGTGTTGGGGATGGTCTGGCCCGCCAACCCGTTCTCCCGCCGCTACCGGCTGCTCGACTGGGATCACCTCGAGCGGCGAGCGGTTGACTGGGTCTCGGGTGCGTGCTTCCTCATCCGGCGCCAGGCGTGGGACGCCCTCGGCGGTTTTGACCCCCGGTACTTCATGTACCTGGAAGATGTCGACTTGTGCTGGCGGGCCGCAGGCCAGGGATGGCGGGTCCTGTACGAGCCGGCCGGCCAGGTAACCCATGCCCAAGGGGTCTCGGCCGATATTCGCCCGTACCGGATGATCCTGGCCCACCACCGGTCTCTCTTACGTTTCGCCTGGCAGCACCACGGTGGTGTCCAGCGGGTGCTCTACCCGCTGGTGGCGGCCGGTGTCGTCGCCCGGGCGGCGGCAGCGGCTGGCGCCAAATGGCACGACGGTCGAGCCGGGGCGGCGGTCGCGGAACCCGTCTCCACCACTGTCTTTGGTGGCAGCCAGCAGCGCGAAGGCGTCGACTAGCGTAAGCGCCCGCAATGGGAAAGGCTTCCTCCAACAAGAAGGTGGCGCGCGCCGCCAGCACCAGTGGCGGGCGGACAGCGGGGGGCCGGACCCCCTGGGGCTACTACCTCGCCATCCTCGCGGTCGTGGTCCTCGGTACGGCCCTCATCTACGTCAGCCGCAGCAACCGCCTGAAGGTGGAAACCAACGTCGGCCCGACGCCGCCGGTGGTCGGCGTCGACCACTGGCATGAGGCGTATGGCATTTACATCTGCACCAGCGCCACCGACGGCAAGTTCATCCCCAATTTCCCCTATCAGGTGGACGCTGCTGGCATCCACACCTCTGGCGACGGAGTCATCGACATCCACCCCTACGAGGCCTCGGCCGCCGGCAAGAACGCCGTCCTCGGGGTCTTCACCGAAGCTCTCCACATCACCTTGAACGCCGGTGAGCTCGGGATCCCGAGTTTCAAGGGCTACTCGGGGCACATCTACCATGACAGCGACAGCTGCGGCGGTAAGCCAGGCCACGTCCAAATACAGACCTTCACGAGTTCGACGGCCGGGGGCGTCGCCTGGAAGAAGGATCCTCGACAGGCACCGCTGGCCGACCAGTCGATGGTCGTGGTGGCGTTCGTGCCGACTGGCGCCAGCATCCCGCCTCCGCCGTCGGACAACATCCAGGCCATGCTGATGCCCGACGACACGCCGACCGTGGCCACGACGACGACCACCGTTCCTGGCGCCACCACCACGACGGTGGCCGGCGCCACGACGACAACGGTGGCCGGCGCCACGACCACGACCGTCGCCGGCGCCACCACCACCGTCCCGGCGACCACCACCACGACGGTGCCCCCCACGACCTCGACGACCTAGTGAAAGCCGTCGTCCTGGTTGGCGGCCAGGGCACGCGGTTGCGGCCCCTGACCCTCGTGACCCCGAAGCAGATGCTTCCGGTCGCGGGGCGGCCCATGATCGAGCGGGTTCTGGCCCACCTGTCGCGCCACGGGATCGACGAGGTGGTGCTGTCGCTCGGCTACCGGCCCGACGCCTTCCTGGCCGCCTACCCGGGTGGCCACTTCGCCGGCATCCGGCTGCGCTACGCGGTCGAACCCGAGCCCCGGGATACCGCCGGGGGCATTGCATTCGCGGCCCGCTCCGCCGCCTTGGACCAGACCTTCGTCGTCCACAACGGCGATGTACTCACGGACCTGGACGTGACCGCTCTGATCGAACGCCACCGCGAGCGCGCTGCGGTGGCCACGATCGCCTTGACCCCGGTGGTTGACCCGTCCCGCTACGGGGTGGTGGCGACCGACGGCGACGGTCGCGTCTGCGCCTTCGTCGAGAAGCCTGCCGCGGGCATGGCGCCGAGCAACCTGGTCAACGCCGGCACCTACATCTGCGAGCCGGAGCTGGTCGACCGGATTCCGGGAGACCGGCGCGTGTCTATCGAGCGCGAGACGTTTCCCGCGCTGGTGCGGGACGGCTCGCTATTCGCACTCGCTTCGGGCGCCGCATGGATCGACGCGGGCACCGTCGCCACCTACCTCCAAGCCAACCTGACCGCTGCCCGCCAGGAGGGCTCCTGGATCGACGCCAGCGCCGAAATCCACCCCGGCGCCTGCGTCCGGGCCAGCATCATCTCCGCCCGGGCGGTGGTGGCCGACGAGGCTCTCGTGGAGGGAACTCTTGTCATGGCCGGCGCCCGGGTCGGGCGGGGCGCGGTGGTCCGCGACTCCATCATCGGGGCCGGTGCCGTGGTGGGGGACAAGGCGGTGGTCGAGGCCCTGTCGATCCTGGGTGAGGCTTGCGCCGTCGAGGCGGGGAGCCTGGTGTCAGGGAGGCCTTTTCCAACCCCGGCACCGGCATGAGGACCCTCGTGACCGGGGGCGCCGGCTTCATCGGCTCGACCCTCGTCGACCGGCTGCTGGCCGAGGGCCACAGCGTCGATGTGATCGACGACCTGTCGTCGGGATCGCTGGCCAACCTGAAGTCGGCCCGCAGCCTTCCCGACCACCAGGTGACGTTCCACCAGCTCGACATCCGCCATCCCGAGGTCATGGAACTGATCTCCCGACGTCGTCCCGAAGTGGTGTTCCACTTGGCAGCCCAGGCCGACGTGCGGGTGTCGGTGGCCCGGCCTGCCTTCGACGCCGAGGTCAACATCATCGGCAGCCTCCATGTGATCGAGGGGGCCCGGCTGGCCGGTGCTCACAAGGTGGTGTTCGCCTCGAGCGGGGGGACTATCTACGGCGACCCCGACCCGTCTCTGCTGCCGATCAAGGAGTCGGTGGCCCAGCGTCCCCTGTCGCCCTACGGGGTCAGCAAGAAGGCGGTCGGGGACTACCTGTTCGCCTACCGGGAGTTGCACAACCTCGAGTTCAGCGCCCTGGCGCTGTCCAACGTGTACGGCCCCCGCCAGGACCCTCACGGCGAGGCCGGGGTGGTGGCGATCTTCGCCGGACGTCTCTTGGCCGACCAGCCGTGCACCATCTTCGGCGACGGCCGCCAGACCCGGGACTTCGTGTATGTCGACGACGTCGTCGACGCCTTTGCCCGGGCTGCCGAGCGCGGCGGCGGGTTGATCATCAACATCGGGACCGGGCGGGAGACCTCGGTCAACGACCTGTACTCCGTCATGGCGGAAGCCGCCGGGGTCACGACCAAGCCGCTGTACGCCGCCGCCCGCGCCGGCGAGCTGGCCCGCAACAGTCTCGACCCTGGCCGGGCGGCCATCCACCTCGGGTGGAAGCCGTGGACGTCGATGTCCGAGGGGGCGGCGGCGGTGCTCGACTACTTCCGCGCCGAGGGCCGGCCCGGCTGACCTGCGGCCTGAGCTCAACGATTCTGAGCGGCAGACTCTTGGCATGAGCCCCGGATCCGAGCCCCTTCTCATCGAGCCCTACACACCGGTCAGCCGGAGTCTGGAGCTCCGAATCGGCAGGGCGTACTGGGACCGTCTGGGCTCAGCGGCTTTCCGATCGGGCGACGTGCCTCACCTGGGCACCACCGACGGCATGTTGGCGGCGCGGGCCGCCGATGTCCTCTATCAGAGCTGCCTCGACGCGTCAGGTCGCGGCGAGTTGGAGGATGAGGTGCAGGTGGTCGAACTTGGTGCCGGGCTCGGGTTGTTCGCCCGGCTGTTCCTCAACCGGCTCCAGGAGTGCTGTCACGCCGCGGGCAGCGACTTCTACGAGCGTGTGCGGTACTACGCCACCGACAACTCGCAGAAGATGCTGGCCGACCTGGCCAGCGCCGGGACTCTGGAACGGCACGGCGCTCATGTCCAGCTGGGGCTGATGGACGCCCTCCATCCGGGGACCCTCATCGACCCCGACGACGGCTCGGCCGTGGAGCTGCGGGGCCTTCGGGCCTTGGTGCACACCTATGTGCTCGACGCTCTGCCCTTCGAGTACCTGGTCGAAGCCGAGTCAGGGTGGTTGCAAATGCACGTCATGACGCTGGTCGACAAGGTTGGTGAACTCTGTGGCCGGACGCAGCTCGAGCGGGCCGAGGTGAGCGCCCTGGTGGCCGATGGCCTCGACGCCGAGGCCATCGAGGTCCTGCTTCCCGTCCAGGATCTGCTGTCCCTGGAATGGGCGTATCTCCCCGTGAACCTAAAGGACGTCCCCTACGGCGACTACCTTCCTGGCGTCGCCGAGGCGGTGCGGGCCGAAAATCCGGCCTTCGTGCGCATCAGCTGGCCGGTCGGGGCCCTGGCGTCAGTCAACGCCTCCCTCGGGTTGCTGCGCGCCGACGGGTTCCTGCTGTTCGGCGACTATGGCCGCGAAAGCGTCAGCACGGACTTCTCGACTCACCAACGTTACGGAGGGTCAAGGGCGCGAGGCGTGAACCTGCCTGGGATCGAGTACGTCCTTTCGCAGCAGAACAAAGACCGCGCCGTTCCGGTGCGGGTCAT
The DNA here is from genome assembly GCA_050744165.1 of Acidimicrobiales bacterium. GTDB lineage: Bacteria > Actinomycetota > Acidimicrobiia > Acidimicrobiales > Palsa-688 > JBOGGN01. The sequence goes on from JBOGGN010000144.1 coordinate 4,469, forward strand.
CAAGGCCCCAGGGGACGAGAGGGCAAATATCCACTCACGCTTGCTGCTGTTCGGGGACGCGCCGGCGGTGGAGGAGGTCTTTCTCGAGCGCTTCGACAATGCCGCCTTCGAGGCGGTCGCCGAACTGCGGGAAAAGGCCCGGACGGCGGCGCTTGAAGGTTCCGTGGAGGCGGCCGCCGCCATGTACGCCCAAGCGATCGCCATGGCCCCCGAAAACTGGCTGCTCAAGCTCGAGGCGGCCGACTTCGAGTCCAACCTCAACAGCAACCCGGAACACGGCCTGGAGCTGGCGGAGGAGGCGGTGGCGATGAATCCCACCTCCCACTCGATGGTGCTGGTCGCACTCGGCGACGCGCAGCTGGGTCTCGGCCGGGTTGCCGAGGCTCTCGATTCCTACAAGCGGGCCACCGCGATCAAGCAGGACGACATACGGAGCTGGATCGGAAGGGCGGTCTGTTACACCGAGTTGGGCCGGTATTACGATGCCTGCTGCCAGTTCGGGGCGGCGTTCGGGGTGGACCTGGCCGACGAAAACCGAGCCAAGCTCCTGGCCGGGCTGAATGCTGTGCTGGACCGCCGGGTCGAGGCCCGCGGGTCGACTGTCGCCCGTGGACCCCTTCGTCCACAGGTCGCGCCGCCCAGTTCTACCGCCTAGCCTTATCGCTGCATGGCACATAGCCGAGCGGCCGGTCGGGGCGCGACGGAGCGTCTGTCAGGCATCCCTCGCAGCGCCGTGTTGGTCGTCATGACCGTGGTCGTCATTGTCGCCCTGGGTTGGGGCCCGCTGCTCATCGTGGTGGGTGTCGTCCAGGTGCACCGCGGCGATCAGATCCGCCAGAACGGGGTCCAGACCACCGCCACGGTGCTCCATGAGGATCCGGCTGGCCATCCGAACTCATGTGCCGCGGTGGACGTGTCCTACTGGGACCAAAGCGGTCGCGCCGAGCGGGCGTTCGTCAACGCCGACGGCTGCCTGACCTCCGGATCCAGGCTCGAGGTCATCTACGACCCCACGATGCCTCACACGGCACGGCTGGCCAGCTTGGGGCGGAGCGACGCTCGCGTCGACGTTGTAAGTGGCCTCGCCCTGACCGCCTTGGTCTGGAGTCTGGCTGGCTACGGGGTAGTGGACGCCCTTCGCCGCCGGCGGGCCGGGCGCGCTTAGCGGAACAGGTCCTCGCCGGGGGAGCGCACGACCTCCTCGCGGACCGACGACTCCCGCAGCCACGCTGGGTCTACCCCCCGGATGATGGCCACCGGGATAGCCGAGGCTTTTCCCATCACCAACTCGGCAGCGCCCGCGAGCTCGTCGGCGACGCACACCTGGGTGACCTGAAGCTCCCGGCCCTTGGCGTCGGTGCCGCCGCGCAGGTCGACCACCGCCGCCACCCCGGCGGTGCCGATAGCGACATCGGTGAGGCCCTGGCGCCATGGACGGCCGAAGGTGTCGGAGATGATGACTCCCACCTCGACGCCGGCTCGCGCCCGTAGGCCGTCGCGGATGCGGCGAGCGGAACGATCCGGGTCGACCGGCAAAAGCGCCGCCCACCCCGGGTCCATGTTGGAGCGGTCGACGCCCGAGTTGGCACAGACGAACCCATGCCTCGTCTCGGTGACCAGTAGATACTCACGGCGGCGCAACACCCGCACCGCCTCGGCCAGCACCAGCGGCTCGTGGGAATGGGGGTCGTCTGGGTCCACCGCCACGAGGCGGCCTTCGGCCTTGGACACGATCTTCTGGGTGACGACCAGTACGTCGCCGCCGGACAGTTCGGCGTGGGCCGCGATGACCTCGGCCAAGACGTCGCCCGGCCTGATCTCGGGGATCCCCTGCACCGGGAGGATCGAGATCATGCCGAGGCGGCTTCACTGCGGTGGCCGGGCGCAACGTCGAGCACCGTGCGGGCCAGGGCCGCGGCCTCGGCCGGGCCCGTCATGACGGTGCCGGTCACGACGCAGGCCATCCCCTCGGCCTCCACGGTGCTCGCCAGGGCGGCATCGATCCGGTCGACGACCAGCGTCGAGGCGTAGCCGGCGTAGAGGCGGGCAACGCCGGTCACCGACGGCTCGTGGCCCAGCTCGGCCATCAGGTGGTCGGCGGGACCCTTCAGTGCCCGGCCCCCCACAAGCGGGGACACGGCCACGGTGTCGGTCCGGCGTGCGGCCAGCGCGTCGGCGATGCCGGGCACCGCCAGGATGGGACCGATGGAGACGATCGGGTTGGAGGGGCAGATTACCAGGCGCTCGGCGCCGGCGATGGCCTCGAGGACGCCGGGGGCGGGGCGGGCCGCGGGGGCGCCCCGGAATGAGACCGCCTCCACCGCCACCTCGTGGCGGAGGCCCACGAAGTACTCCTGGAAGCCGATCTCCCGCCCGGCCACCCCAACTCGGGTCTCGACCGGGTCGTCGGTCATCGGCAGCAGCCGTACCGCCACCCGCCAGCGGGCGGCGACCTCGGCGGTGACCTGGCTCAGGGTCGTTCCTTCGGCCAGCCGTCCGGTGCGGTACAGGTGGGTAGCGAGGTCGCGGTCGCCGAGGCGGAACCAGGCGCGGGTGCCGTCGCCGTAGGCGGCCAGCGCCTCCATGGCCTGCCAGCTCTCGCCCGCCAGGCCCCAGCCGGTGTCGGCGTTGATGGCCCCCGCCAGGGTGTAGGTGACGGTGTCCAGGTCAGGGCTGATGTGAAGGCCGTGGAGGACCACGTCGTCGCCGGTGTTGACGACGGCCACGATCTCGGCAGGATCCATGACGGCCGCCAGACCCCGCAGCATCCGGGCGGCGCCGACTCCGCCGGCCAGGGCGACGAGCACGAGCTGAGGTTAGACATGCCGGACCGGGGTGCTGGACCGGGGTGCCGTAGCTTGGCCTCCCGAGATGCGCGTCGCCGTCGATGTCACTCCCTTGCTGGGCCAACGGACCGGTGTCGGCGTGCTGACCGCTGGGGTGCTCCGGGAGCTGGCCGCGCGTGGGGAGTGCACCATGCAGGGTTATGCCGTCACCTGGCGGGGTCGAGGCGCCCTGGGCGCCGAGCTGGCGCCCGGTATCCAATCCACCCGCCTGCCGATGGCCGCCCGCCCGCTGCATTGGGCCTGGAGCCACTTCGACGGCCCGGTGATCGAGTGGTGGAGCGGCCCGGTTGATGTCGTCCACGGAACCAACTTCGTGGTGCCGCCCGCCGCCAAGGCGGCCGAGGTGGTGAGCGTCCACGATGCATCCTTCATCCGCTTCCCCGACTTCGTGGAGCCCGCCAGCTTGGGCTTCCCCCGCCTGATCAAGAGGGCGGTGGCCCGAGGGGCGTGGATCCAGGTGCTGTCCCACGCCGTGGCGGCCGAGATAGAGGAGTGTTTCGCGGTGCCGCCCGAGCGGGTGCGGGTGGTCGAGCCAGGCGTCGATGCGCGTGCCCCGGGCCTCGACGCCGCCGGCCTGTCGAGTACGCCAGAACTCGGTGAAGGGCGCCAGTATGTCCTCGCCCTGGCTCGCAGCGAGCCCCGCAAGGACTTGGCACTGCTCGTCGACGCGTTCGACCGCGTGGCGGGCGACAACCCCGACGTGGAGCTATACCTGGCGGGACCGCCCGGGTGGGCAGAGGATGCATTGCAGGCCGCCGTCACCCGCGCCCACCACCGCGACCGGATCCAGCGCCTCGGTTGGGTCGACGACACCGAGAAGCGTCGCCTCCTTCGGGGCGCGGCCGCCTTCGCCTACCCGTCGGTCTACGAAGGTTTCGGGATGCCCCCGCTCGAGGCGATGGCCGCCGGCGTCCCCGTGGTGGCCTCCAATACCGGCGGCATCCCCGAGGCGGTAGGGGAGGCCGCCGTGCTGGTCCCCGTCGGCGATGGCGACGCCCTGGCCTCAGCGCTGGCAAGTGTGCTCGACGACGGCGCGCTCCGGGGCCGCCTGGTCGCGGCTGGGCACCGCCAGGTCGAACACTTCAGCTGGAGCCGCTGCGCCGATGGGCTCCTGGCTCTGTACCGCGCCGCCGCCGCCAGTAGAGGCGCCGCCAGTCGAGGCGCCGCTTCGGGCGCGGGCTGACCGCCTCGAGCACCGCCGCCAGGTCGCCCC
>JBOGGN010000145.1:0-21719 GCA_050744165.1 Acidimicrobiales bacterium
ACGAAGGCCGTGATGCTGTGGCCGGAGCCGATTATCCCCCAGGCGCTGGCGGGCGTGTCGATGTACCCGAAGGCGCAGACGACGGCCACCAGCCCGAGCCCCCGGACGAAGTCGTCACCGGTGGCGAGCGCTGACAGAGCACCCACCGCCCACACCGCCAGGATGGCGGCGGCCAGGATTCCGAGGCCCAGTACCAAACCGTGACGGAACTGGGCCAAAAACAGGCCCTGCTTCAGGAACTGGAAGATGGTGTACGACTTCGGGCCAGCCGGGGTCGGAATCTGGCGCAAATGGACTGGTCCCAGGTCGATCTTGGTGGGTGGGATCGGGTTGCCGTAGGTGAGGGCGTTGCGTAGGTACCACGAACCGCCCAAGGCCAGCGCGGCGCCCACCATGGCCGTCACCCATCGGCCCCGGCGGGTTTCGACCCGGCGCCACAACAACACCACGGCCAAGACCCCGAGCGCGGCGCAGGGCCAGAGGGCCGAGAACTTCACGCCCGCCGCCACGCCCAGGCAGGCCGCCGCCAGGACATAGGGCGCGGGACGCCTGCCGGCGTTCGCCAAAAGCGCCACCGCGCCCACCGCGACCAACACCAGGAGTGCGTCGTTGACCGCCTCTCCCGGCTGCGAGAAGGCGATCACCGGCAGGCCCAGCGTCAAGGCGCCGCCCGCCAGCGCCGCCAGGCCGGCCCGGTAGCGCCTCCCGATCGAGTATGCCCCGACCAGGATCAAGGCGCCGTACAGCAGATTCTTGACGGCTGCGAAGGCCACCGAGTGCGTCAGGGCCAGGGCCATCGCCACCAGCAGTTCGTCGTTGGCGGGGTAGAACTGCACCGGAAGGTCGGGGTACAAGTAGCGGTGCTGGTTGGCGTAGCCCGTCTGCACGAAGGTCGTGGCGAAGGGCAGGTGGTAGCCGAGGGAGTCGGGGTCGTCGATGCCGCGGTGCACCGTGATGGCGGTGCGGGTCACCCAGATGGCGGCCACCACGCCGACCAGCAAGACCGTGGCGCCGAGAAGGGCGACGTGGGCTGCGCTGGTCTTGCGGGGTGCGCTGGCCTCTCGGGGTGCGCTGGTCTTGCGTTTCGACACCGACGGGCTCCGAATCTCGACCGCCACCGCCGCCGCCGCGGTGGCGACCGCCATCGCCAGGAGGGCGCCACGCCGGAGAAGGCCGACCGCGCCAAGCATCTGGCCCAGGGCCAACGCCCAGCAGATCCAGACCAGGGCGCACACCAAGACCGCATCGGCGCCGGTCCAGCGGGCGAAGAAGCGATGCCAGACGGCGACGGCCACCGCCAGGCCGGAGGCCACAAAAACAGTGCCGCACAGGAGTGCCAGCAGCAGACTGTTGGCGCTCACCGGGACGCGCCGGCGCTAGCCGGCACGGTCGTGGTGCCGGCCCGGACGCGCCAGCGGCGGCCGGCCCGGGTGCGGTTGCCGGTCACCGGGAGGCGTCCACGCCGACCCGGTGTCGGACCAGGGCAGGCCGCAGCCGCAGGTGGTAGGCCAACCGCAGCACGTCGCGACCCATGCCGGCGGAGTGGATGACCGGGCGCACCCGGGAGTCCTCACCGTGGTGATAGGTGATGGGGACCTCGACGACGCGGTAGCCGGACGCCCGGGCCCGCATCAGCAGCTCCACGTCGTAGGCCAGTCCCGGGGCCCGCAGCGAAGCCAGCAGGGTCCGGGCCACCTCGGTGTCCATCAGCTTGAAGCCGCACTGGGTGTCGTGGAACGGCAGGCCGGTGGTGGCCCGGACGAAGGCGTTGAAGCTTCGCCCTACCACCTTGCGAGAGGCGGGGGCGATCACCATGGCGCCGGCGACGTCGCGGCTCCCGATGGCGAGCACCGCCCCGGCATCGAGAGCGGCGGCCAGTTTCGGCGTTTCCGATAGCGGCGCCGCTAGATCGACGTCGGAGAACAACACCAACGGTGAGGCGGCGGCAGAGACGCCGCGCGCGATGGCGTCGCCTTTTCCCCGGCTGGTTTTCGACGCACCGACCACGGTCCACCCGGTGCGACCGGCAAGCGCTCCGAGGCGGGTCGGGGTGGCATCGGTGCTGCCATCGTCGACGAGGACCACCTCGGCCAGCGTCACGCCCGGGGCCAGCGGTTGACCGAGGAGCGGCTCGACGGCCTCGATGAAAGGGCCGAGCCGCAGCTCCTCGTTGCGGAGGGGCACGACTAGCGACGCCGCCCCCTGGCTCACCTCCGGGCGGTCACGTACTGGGTCCACAGGAGGCCCCGGAGCGGCCGACGCTGCAGTCGGGGCTCCAGTGCCTGCTCCAGCCGCAGGGCGGCGGCGCCGCCGAACTCCGCCACCACCGGTAGATAGGCGCCGGTGAAGGCGTGCTGCTCGATGCGCAAGCCAGCCGCGGCCAGCTGGTCGTCGAGCTGACGGGCCGACACGAGGCTGATGTGGCCGGTCTCCAAGATGGGTTCGCGGTAGATGGCCCGCACCACCTGGAGGACGCCGGGCTTGAAGGCGACCTTGCCCATCAGCTCCAGCGGGCTGCGGGGCTGCGGGGTGGACAGCACCAGGGTGCCCCCGGGGGTCAACAGCGCGGCCATCGAGGCGAGGGCGGCTCGCCAGTCAGGGATGTGCTCCAACACCTCGGTGCAGAGGATGAGGTCGAAGCTGGCTTCGGGCAGATCCGTGCGGGTGATGTCGTCAACGACGAAGCGCGCCTGGTCGTTGCCCGCCAACTGCTCGCGTGCCCGGTCCAGAAACGACGGCTCGATGTCAGTGGCGTAGACCTCGGTGGCGAGCTCCGCGAGGAGCGGCAGGTACAGCCCCGACCCGGGGCCGATCTCCATCGCCCGTGCGACGCCGGGTCCCCCAACCTGGCGCAGGAGGCCCTCGATCATCTCCTTGCGCCGGGTGTGGATCCAGCGCCGGGTGGGATTCTTGGAGCGGTAGAGGGTGTCCTGGAGCTCGAGAAGGGTCGGTTCGCCGCTCACGTCAATCACCAGGTGGGGGCGGGCACGACCGGCGACGATACTGCACGCGGCCCCTGGCCGGGATGTCCGCCGGCGGCCCGGGGCCAGCGTTCAGGCTGCTTGGAGCCGCTGGAGATCGGCGAGTGCCTGGTCTGCGAAGGTGCTCACATCGGTGACCCGGTAGCTCTCACGGATGATCCCCGATGGGTCGATCAGGTAGGCGATGCGCTGGGCAAAGTCCGGGTACTTGGAGTCGGCGGCCGGCGCCGTCTCGTAGCGCTGGCCCACGCTGTGGTCCACGTCGGACAGAAGCCGGAAGCCGAAGTGTTGCTCCTCGGCGAAGGCCTTGTTGTCCTCGGGGGTGTCAAAGGAGGCGCCGAGGATGGCGCAGCCAGCAGCGGTGAATGCAGCGGACCTGTCACGCAGGCCCTGGCCTTGGAGCGTTCAGCCCCTGGTCGACGCCTTGGGATACCACCAGAAGAGGACCCAATGCCCTCGCTCGTCCGACAGCGACACCGGGTGACCGTCCTGGTCGGGGAGGGTGAAGTCGGGGGCCACGGTTCCGGGTTCGAGCATGATCGGAGCCTATCGGCGTCGCTACCCGGGCTTGGACGGGCCTCAGGGCGGTGGGCCGGCGGGCTTGGACGGGCCTCAGGGCGGTTTGGGCCGGCGGGTTTGGGCGCAAGGCGGCGTAGCCTGCCCTCGGGATGGCCCGCTTCGAGTACTCCCGGTGGGACGGCAGCCAGGTCGGCTACGAGCTTGAGGCCGAGGACGTGCTGTCGGAGATCACCGACGATCTGCTGTACCACGGCGACCTCAACCAGGCGCTGCGACGCATGCTGCAGCAGGGTTTCCGGGACCGCAACGGGGAGCGCGTCGCCGGTGTGCGCGAACTCCTGGAGCGTTTGCGACGGCGACGGCGCGACGAGTTGGAGCGCTACGACCTCGGCGGGGTGTACGACGACATCGCCGAGCGACTCCGCCAGGTCGTCGGCACGGAGCGGGCGGGCATCGACCAGCTTCAGGACGAGGCCCGCCAGTCCGGCGACCAGCGCCGCCAGGAGATCACCGACGAGGTGGCGGCCGAGCGGCGCCTGCAGCTGGACCTCCTGCCCCCCGACCTGGCCGGCCAGGTCCGGGAGCTTCAGGAATACGAGTGGACCTCCTCGGAGGCCCGGGAGCGCTTCGACGAGCTGCTCGACCAGCTGCGCCAGGAGCTGATGCAGGGCTACTTCAACCAGATGGCCGGCGCCCTCTCGAACACCTCGCCCGAGCAGTTGCAGCGCATGAAGGACATGTTCAACGCCCTGAACGAGTTGCTGGAGATGCGCCAGCGGGGCCAGGACATGACCGATGCCTTCGAGGGCTTCATGCAGCGTTACGGGGACTTCTTTCCCGGCCCGCCGCCACCGTCGACCCTGGACGAGCTGCTGGAGCAGCTGGCGCGCCAGATGGCCGCCATGCAGAACCTGCTCAACTCCAGGACCCCCGAGCAGCGGGCCCAGCTGCAGGGCCTCGCCGAGGCGCTCCTCGGCGACATGGACCTGCGCTGGCAGGTGGACCGGCTGGGCGCCAACCTGCGCCAGTCGTTCCCCGGCGCCGGGTGGGACCGGGGCGGGTACAGCTTCACCGGTCAGGACCCGCTCGGCTTCGCCGAGGCGGCGTCGCTCATGAACCGCTTGGGCGATATGGACTCGCTGGAGCAACTGCTGTCCACCGCCACCAGCCCCGGCGCCCTGGCCGACGCCGACATCGGCCCGGCTCGCGAGATCCTGGGCGAGGACGGGGCCAGGGCCCTGGAGCGGTTATCGGAGCTGGCCCGGTTGCTGGAGGAGGCGGGTCTGATCGAGCAGCGGGAGGGTCGCCTCGAGCTCACCGCCCGGGGGATGCGCCGGATCGGGCAAAACGCCCTGCGGGACCTCTTCGCTCGGCTGGCCAAGGACCGCACCGGGCGGCACACCGTGGACCTGGCGGGGATCGGCCACGAGCGGGCGTATGAGACCAAGCCCTACGAGTTCGGCGACCCCTTCAACCTGCACATCGAGCGGACGGTGCGCAATGCCGTGGCACGCCGGGGCGGGGGGACGCCCGTGGCGCTGTCACCGTCGGACTTCGAGGTGGAGCGGACCGAGACGCTGACTCGCACGTCGACGGTGCTGATGCTGGACCTGTCGCTGTCGATGCCGATGCGGGACAATTTCCTGGCCGCCAAGAAGGTGGCCATGGCGTTGCACACCCTCATTTCGATGCAATACCCGCGTGACTATTTGGGGATCGTCGGCTTTTCGGAGGTGGCGCGGGAACTGAAGCCGTCGCAACTGCCGGATGTCTCCTGGGATTTCGTGTACGGGACGAATATGCAGCACGGTTTTTTGCTGAGCCGGCGGCTCTTGGCCAAGCAGACAGGCACCAAGCAGATCATCATGATCACCGACGGGGAGCCGACGGCGCATTTGGTGGCGGGCGGCGAGGTGTTCTTCCACTACCCGCCGGTACGGGAGACCGTGGAGGCGACGCTGACCGAGGTGGCTCGCTGCACCCGTGAGGGGATCACGATCAACACTTTTATGCTCGACGCCACCGGGTATTTGAAGGAATTCGTGGAGCGGTTGACGAAGCTCAACCGAGGGCGGGCGATGTTTACCACCCCGGAAACGCTGGGCGATTATGTGCTGGTGGACTTCATCGAGCAAAAGCGGTCACTCCGAGGAGCCCGGGGGCGGCGAGGGGACCGGTCGGCGTAAGGCTAACTAATTCTAACTAGGCCTCGGAGCTGTCGTGACGGGCAGCGCCGTGGTGGCGGCCTCGGCTGGCTCCGTGCTGACGACCACCAGGCCCGGGCCGGGATAGGCACCCTCGACGAACCAGGTGGAGCCGCTGCCCGCGAGCATGGGCGTCTGTCCGGTGATCGCACCCAGTCGGTCCCGCCAGCCAGCCAACTCGGGCTGCACCTCGAGCGCCGCCGGCTCGAGGTCGTTGCCTCCCTCGGCGGTGGGACCCCCGAGGCGGTCCCAGGCCCGATAGACAGCCGCGGTGGACACCGACAGTGGCGGGGTCATGAGCGTGAAGGTCCGGGCGACGAACGGCAAGGGGTCGATGACCTCGCCGATGCCGCGGACGCGGGCCCGGCCGCCGAGGAGGCAAAAGGGGACGTCGGCGCCCAGCGAGGCCGCCAACGACAGGTCCGCCAGCCCTGCCCAGCGCAAGACGGCCGCAGCGTCGGCGGAGCCGCCGCCCAGACCACCGCCGACCGGGATCCTTTTGGAGAGCCGCACCGCCGCCCGCCGCCCGGTAGCCCGTAGCGCTCGGCGCACCAAGTTGGAGTTGTCGGCGGCCACCTGCGGCCCGTCGACGACGATGAGCAAGTCGCCCTCGTCCACCTCGAGAAGGTCCGCGAGGTCGACGGTGACCATCTCCGCGTCGATCAAGTGGTAGCCGTCCGGGCGGACACCTGTCACCCGGAATGCGAGTGTCAGCTTGGCGGGGGCTCGGAGTTGCGTCACGGGCATCGAGTCAGGAGCATCGAGTCAGGGCATCGAGTCAGGGGCATCGAGTCAGGAGCATCGAGTCAGGGGTATCGAGTCAGGGGGATGGTCGCCTCGACGGGCGTCAGGGCCGGGTCTGGCAGCGCCGGCAAAGGCCCATGATGGCGAAGTGCCGCAGGTGGATCTCGAAGCCATAGGTGCCCGCCAGTTGCTCCGCCAATCGGGCGAAGGTCTCGCCGGGGACCTCGATCACCAGGCCGCAGCGTTGGCACAAGAGGTGCTGGTGCTCGTCCTCGGTTAGGTGATACGTGGAGGGCCCGTGGCCCAGGTGGACATGTTCCACCACGCCGAGATCCTCCAGGGTGGCCAGGTTCCGGTAGATCGTCGACTCCGCCACATCGGGGTGGAGCCCCTTGACCTCGGCCACGATCTCCTCGGCGCTGCGGTGGGTGTCGGCTCCGAGGAGGGCGGCGATGGTGGCCCGCCGGGCGTCGGTGGCCCGCCCGCCCCGGTCGCGAATTCTGTTGATGATCGCCTCGACCTGCTCCGCCGTGGCCACGGGCGGAAGTCTACGACCGGGTCCTCGACTGGCCGGGTCCGTGCACTGGGCGGGTCCTCGACTGGCCGGATCCTCGACTGGCCGGGTCCGTGCTGGTCCAGCCCGCGCTTAACTTAACATCCCTAACACAAACGCGGGGCGTGGGAGCGCCCTGCATTTGTGTTAGGGATGTTAAGTGAGCCCTTAGAGGCGGACGACCACCTTGCCGGTATTGCCGCCGGTGAACAACAGGTTCAGGGCGTCGGGCGCCCGCTCGAGTCCGTCGACGATGTACTCCTGGTGCTTCAAAAGGCCTTCGGCCACCCATCCCGCGATCTGAAGTTGAGCCTCGGAAAAGCGGGGCATGTAGTCGCTGACGATGAAGCCCTCCATGCGGCCGCGCCGGACGATGAGGTTGCGGTAGTTCGAAGGCCCGGGCACCCGCGCTGAGGAGTTGTAGGTGGAAATGGCGCCGCAGAGGACCACCCGGCCCCGGAGGCCAAGCTGGCCCAGGCAGATGTCGAGAATCTCGCCGCCGACGTTGTCGAAATACAGGTCGATCCCTTGGGCGCACAGTGCCCGCAGCCGGCCAGCTATGTCGTCGGTCCGGTAGTTGATTGCGGCGTCGAATCCGAGTTCGTCGACCAACCAGGCGCATTTCTCGGCGGTTCCTGCCAGCCCCACCACGGTGCTCGCGCCTTTGATCTTGGCGATCTGGCCGGCGACCGATCCAGTGGCGCCCGCAGCGCCCGAGATGACCACGACGTCGCCGGCGACGATCCGCCCGATATCCAGCAGCCCGAAATAGGCCGTCATCCCGGTGATGCCGTACACGTTCAGCGCGGTCGGCGGGTCGATGCCCGGGGGCAGGATCTGCATCGGCGTGGCGCCCTCGCCCGTCCCGGCCAAGGCGTAGTCCTGCCAGCCGGTCATCCCGTACACCAGCTCGCCGCCGGCGACATCCTGGGTCCGGCTGCGCACCACCTCGCCGATCCCGGCGCTGCGAACCACCTCGCCGAGCGCGATCGGCGGCATGTACCCCGCGGCGTCGTTCATCCAGGTGCGGATCGTGGGGTCGATCGACAGGTAGCGCACCCGCACCAGCGCCTGCCCCTCGTCGGGTTCGGGTACTGGTCCCTCCTCCAGGCGGACGGTCGACTCGTCGATCATGCTGGTCGGCCTCTGCGCCAGAACCAAACGCCGGTTGATGGTGGGGGACTCGCTCACCACGCTTTGATCCTTTCGTCAAACCACTGGGAAAAGGCGACCAGGTCGCTGAGCACGGCGTCGGTGCCCGCTTGCCACAGCGCTTCGGCCGAGGTACTACCCGTGGCCACGCTCCATGACTGGACCTCGGCAGCTTTGGCGGCGGCGACGTCGCCGAGATGATCGCCGACGTAGGCCCACGCTCCATGCTCCCGCAGGGCCGGCCCTTTGGCGGCCCCGAACCGCCACCCCACCAATGCGTCGGGCACGATATCGACGGCGGCGAGGCTGGCGCGGGCGTGGGGCTCGAACTTCGAGGTCACCACCAGCACCTGACCCCGGTGGCGGCGCACCGCGGCCACCGCGTCGAGCGCTCCCGGCATAGGCCTGGTCAGGTGCAACAGATCGCCGTGGATGGCCCGGTACCGGTCGCACACCGAGGCGATGACCGAGTCGTCGAACCACGGGCTGAGCTCGATCTCGAGCGGCAATCCCAGGTGGGCGACGACATAGTCGACGTCGATCGGCGCGCCGGTCTCGGCCGCCAAGGCATCGAGGGCGGCCCGGACGGTGTGACGGGAGTCGATCAGGGTCATGTCCAGGTCGAAGCCGACCACCAAGTGCCTGGCGCCTTCGACGGGCAGGTCGGCAGGAGGCACTGCCAGCGAGCATAGGGGCCGACGCCGTCGCCGGGTTCTGAGCCGTTCCGGTTCTGGCAGGTGTCAAAACGGGCCGCTGCACCTCAGAGGTGCAGGCCACGGCGATGCCTCGACGAAGCACTAGCGCTGCGCCGACTGTACGTCTAATGTCGCTAGGTCGGTGCGTGACTGGGGGCATATATGAAGGTATTCAGACGGTTCAAGACGGTCGTGATCGTGGCTGCTGCGGCGGCACTGGTCGCCATACCGAGTCCCGCCCTCGGCGGCACAGCGGTCTCCGGGCGGGTGACACCGAACAGCCGGCTGACCTCGGACAAGGCAGTCCTGCGGGGCCACGACACCCCGGGCGTCGCCGTGGACCCGAACAATCCCAACCACATCGTGTTGATCGAAGAGGACTACCTCGCCGGCCAGTGCGACTTCCACACCAGCTTCGACGGCGGGCACACCTGGACCGACGGCGTACTCACCGTGCCCAGCGACTTTGCCAATCCGCCGTGCCGCACGTATGACTCCGGGGGCTACGCCCACTTCAACCAGAGCGTCGTCTTCGGATCCGGCCAGAACGTCTACACCGTGTTCGCATCCCACCGCGGCCTCCAGGAACGACCGGAGAGCCATGTCGTCCAAGGGGAGGGCGACTCGATCATCATGAACCACTCCAGCGACGGCGGGAAGACATGGTCGACCGGCGTGGTGGCGATCCAGGGTGGGCCAGGACCGCAGCCCTACGTGATCCGCCCCGGCATTGCCGTGGTCCCCAACGCCAGTGGGGACAAGCTGTATGTGACCGCGTGGAGCGTGTTCGTGACCTCAGGTGGCGCGTCGGGTGGCGGCGGCGACCGCCAGCTGATCACCAGCGCGTCAACCGACGGCGGCAAGACGTGGTCGGCGCCGGTCTTCGCCTCGGCCACGGGCGAGCACGTCCGTGAGGACTCACCGCCGGTGGTCGGCCCTGACGGGGCGATCTACGTGGCATGGCGCAACCGCGACGACCCGAGCACGGCCCCGCACCCGATCGTGGTGGCCAAGTCGACCGACGGCGGCCAGACGTGGACAGAAACCCCCGTCGCCCAGGTGATCCCCACGCCGACCGGGGCGTCGGGGTCAACCGGGTACCCGCGCATCGCCATCGACCCGAAGAGCAACACGGTGTACGTCACGTACCGTAACTTCAACTCGTCGAACGTCCTCAGCGTGTACGTGTCGCACTCGACCGACCAGAACAAGACCTGGTCGACGCCGGTCCAGGTCAACGACGACACTGTGAACGTCCAGCACATCGGCAACGAGATCTCGGTCGCGCCCAACGGCCGTGTCGACGTGGCGTGGCTCGACTACCGCAGCGCCTACCCCACCGCCACCCAGCTGAAGGCGACGTCGGAGGGCAACATCTTTTACGCCTCGTCGTCCGACGGCGGCAACACCTTCTCCGCCAGCCGCCGCATCACGGACCGTTCGATCAACCTCGACGACGGGTTGAACGGCCGCAACGGAAGCTTCACATGGTGGACGCCGGTCATGGCAGAGCTGGGCAACAACTCGGTGTTGTTCGCCTGGAGCGACTCGCGCCTCGGCAGTGTCGACAACGACAACAACGACATCGAACTGGCGACGCTCCAGCTCAACTCGAGCGCACCACCCGCGGTCTCCTCACTGCCGTCGACGAACCTCAGCAACGAGTCGGTGGCCGCCTCACAGCTCGCCTACCCGGCGGGTGAGGAACGCATCGGCAGCACCGCCTTCTCCAAGCTCGTCATCGCTCCCGAGAACGATCCGGCCAGCGCCATGGCCGGCGCCGTGCTGGCGCGGGCCAACTTCGGACCGCTGCTGCTGTCGCCGGCAACGGGTCTGACCAAGGACCTGAAGGACGAAATCTCGCGCCTGCGGCCCTCGGCCATCTACCTAGTCGGGTCGACTGTGGCCCTGTCGTCGATGGTGGAGACCCAACTGGCGGGGATCGGCTTCAAGTCGGTGACCCGCATCCAACAGCCCACGGCGGCCGCCATGGCCGCCGCCGTGGCCAACGCCATGGACGCCCGCACGACGAGCGACATGAGCCAGGGAGTGGCCTCCGCGCCCGCCGCGGTCCTCGTCAACCCGGCCGCACCTGATGCCGCGGCCGGAGTCAGCCTGGCGGCAGCCATGCGCTACCCGCTGCTCTACACCGCCGCCAACTCGCTGCCGAGCGACACCACCTCGGCGTTGCAGTCGCTCGACATCCCCAAGGTGTACGTGGTCGGCAGCACCACCTCGATCAGTGACTCGGTCGAAGGCCAGCTGCCCGGGGCGGTGCGCATCACCGGCGCCGACGTCGAGGCCACCTCAATGGCGGTGGCGTCAACAGAGGCAAAGCTCAACGTGCCGTTCAACGTCGCCTACGTCGCCGACTCCAACCGCCCGGCCGACGCCGCCCTGGCGGCGTCCACCGCCGCGAGAGTCGGGGCACTGGTCGCGCTGGTGCCGCATGCCGACGCCGGCCAGGCGCAGACGGCGATCGCCTCGCTGCACCTCGGCGCCCTGGACGAGGTGATCCAGGTTCACAGCAAGACGTCGAGCACGACCAACGTGGGCGTGATCGTGCTGTTCATCGTGCTCGGCTTGGTCGGCTTGCTGCTCTTGCTGGCATCGGTCGCGATGCGCCGCCGCTCCCGCGAGCCCCAGGCGGACGTCGCGGTGGCGGAACCGGTCGCGGTGTGACCGGCTAAACCGCCCGCGGCACCTCGGCGAAGTGGCAGGCCACGGGATGGCCCTGGCCCCGGTCGACCAGCGCCGGCTCCTCGAGCGCGCAGAGTTCGGTGGCCTTCCAGCACCGGGTGCGGAAGCGGCAGCCGCTCGGCGGGTCGATCGGGCTTGGCACCTCGCCTGGCAGCACGATTCGGGTCCGGGCCCGCTCGACCACCGGGTCCGGTGAGGGCATGGCGGACAGCAGCGCCTGGGTGTAGGGGTGGGCGGGCCGGCGGAACACGTCGTCGCGAGTGCCGGTCTCGACAATCTTCCCCAAGTACATGACCGCCACCCGGTCGGAGATGTGGCGGATCACCGAAAGGTCGTGGGCGATGAAGAGGTAGGCGACGCCCAGGCGTTGCTGCAGCTCGGCCAAGAGGTTGATGATCCCGGCCTGGATGGACACGTCGAGCGAAGAGATGGGCTCGTCGAGGACGAGTAGCTCGGGACCGAGGGCCAGGGCCCGGGCGATGCCGATGCGCTGGCGCTGGCCGCCCGAAAACTGGTGCGGGAAGCGCCCGAGGTCGTCAGGGTTGAGCTCGACCATTCGCATGAGCTCCCGGACCCGTTCCTTGCCGTCGGAGCGGTACCTGTGGTGGATGCGCAAAGGCTCGGCGATGCTCGCCCCGACGGTCATGCGCGGATCGAGGGATGCGTAGGGGTCCTGAAAGACGAGCTGGAGCCGGCGGCGCAGAGCCCGGGTCGTGCGGGGCGCGGCGTGCAGGACGTCGATATCCCCGAAGCGCACCATCCCCGACGTTGCCGGGACGAGGCGGAGCACCAGACGGGCGGTGGTGGACTTGCCGCACCCCGACTCGCCGACCAGGCCGAGCGTCTCGCCCCGACCAACCTCGAAGGAAACACCGCATACTGCGTGCACGTCCCGGGCGTGCTGTCCAACGGCGGCGGTCCGCGCCGGGTAGTGCTTGACCAGGTCATGCACCTGTAGGAGCGCAGCCGCGGTGGCCATCGCCGTCATTGGCTGGACTCCGCCGGCGCCGCGCTCTCGACCAGGCGTCCGGTGAAGTGGCAGGCCGCCCAGTGGCCGCTGCCCCCGCCGCCGTCGGCCGCGGGAATCGGTTTGGGCACCTCGGTCGCGCACGGCCGGGGCAGTTGGGCGTAGGGGCAGCGGGGGTGGAAGGCGCACCCGGCGGGCACGTTGACGAGCGAGGGCGGCTGACCCGCGATCCGCGTCAGGCGCCGGTCGTCCTGGTCGACGCGAGGCATGGACGCCAGCAATCCCCTTGTGTAGGGGTGGGCGGGCTCGCGGAGCACCTGGTCGACGGTGCCCGACTCGACGATCTTCCCGGCGTACATCACGATCACCCGGTCGGCTACGCCGGCCACCACGCCGAAGTCATGGGTGATCAGGATGAGCGCCGAGCCGGTTCGCCGGCGCACGTCCTTCAGGACCTCGAGGACCTGCGCCTGGGTCGTGACATCTAGGGCGGTGGTGGGCTCGTCAGCGATCAGCACGTCAGGGTCGTTGGCAATGGCCATGGCGATCATCGCCCGCTGGCGCATGCCGCCGGAGAACTCGTGCGGGAACTGCTTGGCTCTTGCCTCGGGGTTGGAGATGCCGACCAGGCCGAGGATCTCGACCGCCCGGCGTTTGGCCTCCCGACGCGACGTCTCGTGGTGGTGGACCCGGATCATCTCGGTGATCTGGTCTCCCACCCGGTGCAACGGGTTCAGTGCCGCCAGGGCGTCCTGGAAGATGAGGGCGATGCGTTCCCCGCGGACCCTGCGCAGGTCGGACTCGCGCAACGCCAGCAAGTCCCGGCCGCCGAAGCAGACCGAGCCGCTCACCGTGGCGTTTGGGGGCAACAGTCGAAGGATGGAAAGCGCGGTGACGGTCTTGCCCGAGCCGGATTCGCCCACGATGCCGAGAACCTCGTTCGGTTCGATCGTGAAAGAGAGGCCGTCAGCGGCCTTCACCTCGCCGAGGTCGGTTGGGAACCGGACGTGCAGGTCGTCGACGCGCAGCAGCGGGTCACCGGTGGGGAGTGGTGTCGGTGCCATCGCGTCTGGCCGGCGAGACGTGGGGCTCACGAGACGTGGGGCTCAAATGCGTCGCGCAACCCCTCGCCGAACAGGTTGGCGCCGAGGGCGACGATGAAGATGGCGACGCCGGGGATGATCAAGAGCCGGGGGGCGACGAAGAAGTAGTTGCGGGCGTCGGACAGCATGGCGCCCCACTCCGGCGTCGGGGGTCGAGCGCCGAAGCCTAAGAAGGACAGGGTGGACACGGTGAGCAGGATCCGTCCGACGTCGAGGGTGCTCAGCACCACGACCGGCCGGACGATGTTGGGCACGATGTGGCGGAGGGCGATACGGAGGCGGGAGCCGCCGAGGACGCGGCAGGATTCGATGAACTCCCGCTCCCGCAACGAGAGGGTGGCGGCCCGTACCACGCGGGTATAGCGCGTCCAGCCGAGGACCGACAGCACGAACACGAGCTTGACCGAGCCGCTGCCCAACAGCGCAATGGTGACCATCGAGACGATGACGAGGGGGACCGACTGCACGATGTCGACAACCTGGCCCAGCAGGCGGTCGATCAAGCCGCCCCGCATCCCCGCGATGATGCCCAAGGTGACGCCGATGACGGTGACGATGGCGGTCACCGCGAGGGTCAGGAGGACCGACTTACGCCCGCCGTAAAGCATCCGGGAGAGCAGATCTCGCCCGAGCCCGTCGGTGCCCAGCGGATGCTTCAAGCTGAAGTGGGCCAGCTTGTGGGGCACGTCGACCGCGTAGGGATCGGCCGGCGCCAGCCAGGACGCGGCGCTCAGGGCAACGGTCATGGACAGCAGCGCCAGGGCGCCGATCACCGCAGCCCGGTCCCGGAAGAAACGTCGCCAGGGCCCCCGGCCCGTCACGGTCACCACGGCCCCGGCCAGGTCGGTCAGCCGCTCGTCGGCGTCGCTCGGCCGGTCCCGCCGGAAGAACGAGGTCACGCCCGCGCCCCCAGCCGCACCCGGGCGTCGATGATCGGGTAGAGCAGGTCAACCGCCAGGTTGAAGGCGACCACGACCAGGCCCGCGAAGAGGATGACGCCTTGGATCATCGGGTAATCAGCCGACCCGACGGACTGCAGGGTGAGAGCCCCGATCCCGGAGCGGCCGAAGATGAGCTCGACGACCACCGCGCCCTCGATCAGCCCGGCCAGGATGGAGCCGAGCACGGTGAGCACGGGCAGGGCGGCGTTGCGGAGGGCGTGTCGGACCAGGATGCGAAAGTCGGCCAGGCCCTTGCTGCGGGCGGTACGGACGTAGTCCTCCCCCAACACGTCAACCAGCGAGGTCTGAAGCAGTCGCGCCACCAACGCGGTTGGGCCGACGGCGAGGGTCATTGCGGGCAGGATGATGCTCTTCCACCCGGATTGCCCCGTCACGGGAAAGAACTTGATCTTGACCGACAAGGCGTAGATCAACAGGTAGGCAAGGAAAAAGCTGGGCACCGATGACCCCGACAGCTCCCCGACCCGCAAAACCTGCTGGAACCACCGTCCCCGCCAGTGGGCCCCGGCCAGCGCCAGGGGCAGGCACAAGGCAAGGATCATGGCCACCGCCACGAGCGCCAGTTCGGTCGTCGAGGGCAGGGCGGCGCGGATTTGGCCGGTCACGCTCTCATGGGTCAGGAGGGACCGCCCGAAATCGCCGTGCAGGGCGCTGCGCAGCCAGATCCCATACCGCACCACCAGGGGCTTGTTGAACCCGAGCCGGCGGCTCACCGCGTTGATCTGGGCCGGGGTGGGGTCGACACCAGGCGGCAGGCCCGCCTCGGCGATCTTGCTCGAAGGATTGCCGGCGACGGTGCCGAGCGCGAAGGCGAGAAAGGAGAGACCGAAGAGCGTCGGTACGGCAAGCAACAGCCGCCCCGCCGCGTACCGGGCCCTCCCTTTCAACCTACGAGGACCCTTTCAACCTACGAGGATTTCGTGAGGCTCACCCACCGCTGGCTCGTCTGGGAGGGATGAGGATCGCCCAGGTTGACCTTGCTCGACATGCCGTAGATGCGGTACTGGCCGACGACGGGGATCACCTCGTTGGTCTGATCCTGGTTGACGAGGATCGCCATCATGTTGGCGGCCGCCATCTGGTTGACCGACTGGGTCTTGGCGTTGTTCGACATGGGCACCAACGTCGAGTCGAACGGCCCCAGCTTGGCCGGCGTGTGGGTGGCGTCGGTTGTCGTGCTGCACGGCGTCATGCCGAAGGGGAACGTCCCGCCGCCGTGGTTGGCGCCGATCGCCCCGCTCGACGTGTCGTTGACCGCCGGGTCGATGGCGTTGGTGCCGTCGACCGGCGAGAAGCGGAAGTTGGACGATGACGCGCACGCCTGGCGCAGCACCGGCAGGAACGCCGCGTTGGCGTCGTTCTGGTTGGGAAGTTCGAGGTCGAGGTCCCAGTCGGAGGTGTTGTACATCTGGCCCCGGCCGACGGTGCCGTCGGTGCAGGTCACGGCGCTGTCGCAGCTCCCGCGCTCGTTGATCAGGTTGACCCCGATGGCCTTCATCTGAGCCCCCAACAGGTCGTAGGCCGACTGGGGGACGAGCGAGATGCCGATCATGTATAGCGTGAGCTGGCGGCCGGTCGTAAAGCGGCTGTCACCGTGCCAGGCCCGGTACTCGCCCGCGCCGCAGGCGGTGTTGGCGCCCGGGGCGCCGCTACCGCAGGTCCAGCCGTCGGCATCGAGGATCATCTTGGCCTTGTTGGCATCGGTGACGAGGGGTGGCACCATGTTCTGGAAGGTGCCGAGAATGCCCGGTGGTGACATCCACCGGCCGGGTGCCGCGTTGCCCGAGTAGATGGCGCTGACGACCGCCGCGCGGTCGATGCCGTAGGAGGTCGCCTGGCGTACCTTCGGGTCGGTGCCGATGTCGAAGGTGTAGTTCGCCGGTGTCGACGGCCCGACCAGGTTCATGTCGAGTGTGGCCGGCGTCTTCTTCACGACCTTGTTCACATAGATGAGTGAGTTCTGGCCGTAGGGCGCGCTGACCACCCGGTCACCCATGGCCTTTACCGCCGTGGTGTCGAGCGGGTTGATGTCGATGTCGAGGTCGTACTTTCCCGACTCGAGCCCTGCCGTCCGTACCGCGGGGTCGGCGATGAACGTGTAGTTCATGGCGTGCACCTGGGCCGCTGGCGTCCCCCAGTAAGTGGTGTTGGCCACGAAGGATGCTGTCCCGCCGCCCTGCGGGTTGGTCGGGCTGTAACTGACGTACTTGAACGGCCCCGTCCCTTCCGGCGTCCCCGGGACGAGCGGGGTAGCCGTGAGGTTCGGCTCACCGAGAACCTCGGCGCCGGCCGGGATGCCGCCGGTGCTGCCGTCGAGATGGCGGCCGAGGTAGCGGGGGCTCGACAAGCCCGGCGTCTGCATCGACGCGGGGGCCATCATTGGCTTGCCCGAGCTGTCACGGAGCACCTCGACGATGGCGCCCTTCGGATGCACGATCTGCTCGGGCAACTCCAGGTTCTGCGCCCGGGGGGTGAAGTCGACGGTGTAGTCATCGATCTTCTCCACCGAGTCGTACTGGCACAGCGTGGTGCTGCTGGTGCAGCCCATAGCCGAGCCGGCCAGGGCCATGGTGAAGGCGAGGGTGTTCTCACCGTCGGAGGTCGAGCCGCTCAGCGGCTGGCGGTCCCGCCAGGTCCAGATGACGTCGTCCGCGGTGAGCGGCTGGCCGTCCTGGAAGGTGACGCCCTGGCGGATGTGGAACCGCCAGGTGTCAGTGCAGAACGGGCGGTCCTGGATGCCGCTGCACGTCGGGTACGGGGTCGGCGTGCTCGGCAGGGCGGCCGGCTGGGTCCCCATTCCGTCGACGGTGTTGCGGTTGGTCCCGACCGGGATGTCCTGCCAGCTGACGGCGAGACCGCCGGTCAGGCTGAAGTCGGACTTCATGATGACGAGTGGCTCGTTCAGGTTCGAGTTGAGGGGGTACACGAACGCGCTCGACGAGTAGCCCGGACCCGACCCGCTGTCGCTGCTGATCCACTGGTCCGCGTTGGCGGCGATGTTGACTGTCCCCGACGCCAGCGAGAACCCGGAGTCCTTGGCACCCCCGGGGCCGCTGCTGTTGAGGATCACATCGGTGTCGGCGACGGGTGCCGCGAGGAACTTGGCCGCCACCAACTGGGCTTCGGTCCCGTAGCTCCCGTTCTTGGACTTGTAACTGGCCTCAGCCGACTGCAGCATCTGGGTCGAGGTCTTGGCTTTGGCGGCACTGGAGCAGCCGACGGTCAGGCTGGCGACGAGAACGATCACCCCGAAGGCGGTCGCCATCGGGACCCCATGGGTCCTCTGCGTCCCCTGGTTGGGCTCATCCTGCTGCCACACGCGCTTGCAGGGACCGATCATGGCCTCCACACCCCCGCTTTGTTGAGAGTCATCGAAACACCTGCGCCTGCCCGGCGTGCAGGACGGGGCGGAACCTTAGCTGACCGGGCCAGATAGAGGAAGTCCGATGATAGGAGCGTCTTCAGAGTCCGGCGGGGAATTTCTTGAGTGCCTTGGGCCGGGTTGGCGCCCCCCTCTTAGCACCCCGGAAAGAAGGTCAGCCGTCCGGGTCCGGGGGGTCTGGAAGGGCGTAGCGCTCCTCGAAGTGGAAGAACCGGTAGGACAGCACCGCGGCCAGCCACAGCACAACGAAGACGGCCACGATGGCGTACCCCAGCGTCTCGAAGTTGAGCCGGTTGATGTCGAGCACGAGTCGGGACTTCCAGTGGGCGTTGGCCGCCAGCACCTTCAGGAGTTCGAGGCCGCCCACGGCGCTGGCGATGAAGATCCCGAGCCCGACGGTGGCCATGTTGTAGTACATCTTCCGGAACGGGCTCATGAACGCCCAGCCGTAGGCCTGGGTCATGACAACGCCGTCGGTGGTGTCCATGAGCACCATGCCCGCGGTGTAGAGGAGCGGCAGGGCGAGGAGGGCGCCGAAAGGGGCTCCGCGGTGGTCGCCGTTCACATTGTTGGTCGCCGCGGCCGCGGTCAGGGCCACCACGCCGACCTGGGTGGCGGTGTCGAATCCCAGGCCGAACAGCACACCGACGGGGTACATCTGCCAGGAGTCGGAGATGAATCGGCGCCACCGCCGACCGAGCAGTCGGTTGATGAACCCCCGCTGGACCATGATCTGGTCAAGGTCCTCTTGGCGGTAGGTGCCCTGCTTCGCCTTTCGCCAGACATCGATGACGCTGGCCAGGATGAACGCGTCCAGCGTGGCGATGGCCAAGAGGAACAGCCCCGAGACGAGGGCCCCGATGGTGCTGCCCGCCGACTGGAGCCGCGGGATCTGGCGCTGCACCGCCTCGGCAGAGATGGCGATGGCCAGGGTCAGGGCTATCACGACCGTGGAATGCCCGAGGGCAAAGAAGTAACCGACCGACTGGCGGCGCTTGCCCTGCTGCATCAGGTAGCGGGTCGTGTCGTCGATGGCGGAGATGTGGTCGGCGTCGAAGGCGTGGCGGACGCCGAACCCGAAGGCAAGGCTTCCCGTGGCGGCGTAGGCGGCGCCATAAGCGTGCTGGTAGTGCAGGAAGGCCAGCCACGCCACCACCCCGAGCAGGCCCGCGGAGCCGTACATCAGGCCAAGGGTGCGTAGGTCCCGGCGGGTGAAGTGGCGCCCCTTGCCAGCCGTGACCGGTGCCCGCGGGTCTGTCCCTCGCTCCAGCGTGGGCGCGGTCATGCCATCTGCAAGCTACTGCGACCAGATCGCAGTAGCAACCCCGAGCGAGAAGCGGACCGAAGGAGGCCGCCATCCCGACTGGGAGTGACGCCGGCCTCGCAGCGCGTGGCAGCTATGGCTGCGAGGCCGGCTTTGGGGGCTTTAGCCGCTCGTGGTGCTGCTGCCGGAGCTGGTACCGGTGCCGTTACCGCTCGCGGGGGCGCTACCGCCACCCGGGCCACCCGGGCCGCCGGCGCCGCCCGGACCGCCTTGCATGACGGTGAAGGAACTGTCGAGATGTACCTCGACCTGGCTACCGTCCGACTTGGTGACGGTCACCTCGTAGCCGTTGCCAGAAAAGTCGGTCGTCACCGCGCCGGCGGTTCCACTTCCGACGCTCTTGACCGCTGCGGTTTGGGCCTTGTCCGCCGCGGTCCCGGTGACGGGTTTCTCTGCGTCCTCGTGGGCTGCGGTGCCGTGGGCGGGCATGGAGGGCGGCGTCGACGCGGACGAGCCGGAGCTCGATGCCGAGGAGGGAGTTGACGTTGGCGTGGGCGAGGTGGCGGCGCTGGCGATACCGAGGCCGCCGAGGGTGAGGCCGGCGACCAGTCCGGCGGCCGCACCGGCGCCGACGCGGGTCCGGCGCTTCCTTGCGGGCGTGTCCATGTGGGGTCCTTTCGTGTCTGCGCTGGGGGGCGCTTGGGGAGTGACCACCACGATGCGACCGCCACCGCAGAGAACCCACAGAATCCCGGCAGAACTCCCCGAGAACTGTCGGGCACAACACGTGGGTCACGGCTCGGCCCGGCCAGGCGGCACCCACCGGAGGCTCGGCCGCTAGTGGTGGGTCGAAGGCACTTCGATCTCGGGCTCTGGGAGGATCCGGTACAGCGGGTTGAGGATGGCCAACTTCCCGCCGTGGTCTCCCACGGTGCCCTCGGCCACGAGGCGGACGCCGGGCGCCAGGCCAGCCACGTGCTTGCGGCCCAGAAACACCAGGTTGATGCCGCCCGTCCCGTCCACGATCACGCATTCGAGGGTCGCCACCCCGGCCCACGGCTGGACCCGCTGGCTCCTGATCCTGCCCGCCACTCGGGCCCGCTGGCGGTAGCCCAGCTGGGCGATGGGTACCACCGCGCCCTCGGAGACCTCCTCGGGGGAGACGATCGGGGCGTCAGGGACGGCGGTCAGGGTGCGGCCCTCCCGCCGGGTGTCGCGCTTGGCCACCCGGCGAGCAGCGTTGGCGGAGGCGCCGGGCGTTTTCCCAACCCCAGCGCCAACCCCAGCCCCGACGCTGTTCAGCACTTCCTCGAGCGACCGCTCCCGGGCCCGCTGACCGAGGTGGTAGGGAACGAAGGTCACGTTGGCGTGCGGCAGGCCGCTGACGGCCACCGCAATGTGGTCCGCGGTGCGGTCGTGGAGCAGCCGGTGCCAGGCCCGGGTGTAGGCCCGGCGGGGCAGGAGCAGGCTGACCTCGGTGTCAGAGTCCAGCAGGGCATCGGCGCACAGCTCCACCGCGGCCCGGGTGAGGCGGCGGTCGGGGACGTCGATCAGCTCCAGCGGCAACCGGGACAGGCCGAGGCGGCGCCACTCGTTGGTCAGGCGGTCGGCGTGTTCCCGGTCAAGGACGAAGTGCACCGCGCGCAGGTCGTCGGGCGTCAGCGTGCGGGCGTATTGGATGGCCCGGGCCGAGGCCACGTCCAGGTTCTCGATCAGGACGAACACCACGTGGCGGCGCAGGATCGGCGCCTCGGCGGCCTTAGGGGCGTCCTCGGCCAGCTCGACCGCCTCGGATTCGTACTCCTTGTTGAGCCGGGTCAGGCCGTAAACCATGACCGGGATGAACAGGCACACCACCCAGGCGCCGGCGGTGAACTTGGTCACCAGGATGACGATGTCGACGACCAGGGACAGCACGGCGCCGATCCCGTTGATGGCCAATCCCTTGCGCCAGTGGGGCTCCTTGTGGGTGAGGTGGTGCTTGGCCATACCCGACTGGCTCATGGAGAAGCTGGTGAACACGCCGATGGCATACAGCGGGATCAGCCGGTCGACCTGGGCGCCGGTGGCGAGAAGCAGGACCGTGGCCACCACTGCCAACGAGATGATGCCGTTGGAAAACACCAGGCGGTGCCCTCGCTTGGTCAGCTGCCGGGGCATGAAGTTGTCGCCGGCATGGAAGGAGGCGAGGCGGGGGAAGTCGGCGAAGCTGGTATTGGCCGCCAGCACCAGGATCAAGAGCGTGCCCACCTGCAGCATGTAGAAGAGGATGGTGCCGATCGGGCCGGCCCCGAAGACCTGCTTGCCGACCTGCGAGATGACCGTCGGCGTCCCGGAGATGAAGGGGATCGGGTGGACCTGGGTCGACAGGGATGACAGGCCGAGGAACAGGGCGCCCAGCGTCGCCCCCATGATGATGAGCGTCCGGCGGGCGTTAAGCCACTCCGGGCGGCGGAAGGCGGTGACACCGTTGGAGATGGCCTCGACGCCGGT